>NZ_JALIFQ010000005.1:0-363297 GCF_022867815.1 Blautia sp. NSJ-175 | reverse complement strand
AAGAGCTGAAAGAATTTGTTGCTGAGAGACTGAACCAGACAGCAAAAGAATTATACGGTATCGACAACTTCACAGACATGGTTGGTGATGAGACCATCGCAACAGATCCGGAAGAATTAATTACATTCTTAACAGAGAAGGGACATCCGGCTCTGGAGCTTGATCCGATGATGTGATCTTGTAAAATGTTTTAACTGAAAAAGGGCGTGTACCTCCCAAAGAATAGGGGGTATGCGCTTTTTAGCGTGCTGCGCTTTCAAAAGGTGAGGCTGCCGGCAGTCTTTTTCCGGTATTTAGGGCGAGGTAAAGGTGCACCGGGATTTGATTGTAATCATCCACAGAATCCGTTATAATTGAGAAAAAGGAAACCGGCAGATTGCCGTCTGCCCCGGAGAAACAGGACAGAAAGGAGAAATAATATGCAGAAGACACAGCAGTCCAATTATGATAAGCTCTGCGAAGACTGGAGAGAAAAATTTCTGCAGATGGACCAGGAGATATTGATGAGAAAGCTGCCGGAAATAAAGGCTGAGGGAGAATATCTGACCATTGTCCATTTCGGAAAAAAGTACGGAATCCACAGAAAAGAAGGATATATCAGAGCAATGGAGGATGACATTCCTCTGCGCAACGGAACGAAAATGAATATTTACAATCTGTTCTGGTATTCCAAAGAGAATGTCAGCCTCCAAGAGCGCTGGGTGCCCTTCAGGGACGTGAGAAACGCGGGACCCTTTGCGCCGGCTTTTGAGAGCAACATACTGAAACCTTTTGCCATGACCTTTGAAGGGAAAACAGAAAAACTCAGGCGCGCAGCCGAAAAGATGGGCGGACAGCCTGTACGGCAGGGCGATGCAGGATATATCGTTCATGCGTTTTCCTGTATCCCCATGCAGTATCTGTTCTGGGATGGCGATGAGGAATTTCCTGCCCAGGGGAATATATTATTTGATTACAGTGTGACGGATTTTATCCATGTGGAGTCCACCGTGACGCTGGCGGAGGAGGGGATCATCCGGCTGGCAGAACTGGCAGGCATTGAGTTAAAGAAGAAAATGTTCGGAATGTAGAGCCTGGGGCGCGCAGATTGTCGGAATGAATTTTCAAATATGCTCTAAGCACAGGATGAAAAAAGGAGAACAGATGCAGATAGAGACAGAACGATTGATCATAAGGCCGTTTCGGGCAGAGGATGAACCAGCATTGTACGAATATCTTTCGGATGCGGAAGTAGTGCGTTATGAGCCGTATCACCCCATGAGTATGGAGGAGGTCAGGGCCGAGGCAGTCAGAAGAGCGGAGGATAAAAGCTTTTGGGCGGTCTGCAAAAAGAATGGAACGCTAATTGGAAATTTGTATTTCGACAAAGGTGACCTTAATACCTGGGAGCTGGGGTATGTGTTTAACCGCAGGTACTGGAAACAGGGATATGCGTATGAGAGTGCGTGGGCACTGCTTGACCTGGCCTTCAGGGAATGGGATGTCAGGCGGGTGACAGCCATGTGTGACCCGGAAAATACGGCATCCTGGAGGCTGATGGAGCGCCTTGGCATGCGCAGGGAAGGGGAATTGAAGCAGAATGTATACTTTTTCTGTGATGAGGAGGGAAATCCAATCTGGAAAGATACTTATGAATATGGTCTGCTCAGGGAGGAATGGAAACAGAGATGACGAAAAAGACATATGAACAGCTTGAAGCTTATATGAAATCCTGTATGCAGGACAGTGCCCACGATATGGAGCATATTTACCGGGTCCTGTATACCGCGCTGGATATTGCGGATCATGAAAAAGACGTGGATTACGATGTTTTGATATGTGCCTGTCTCCTGCACGATATTGGCAGGAAAGCGCAGTTTAAAAATAAAAAGGTCTGTCATGCTAAGGCCGGGGCGGCAATGGCCGTAAGATATCTGACGGAACAGGGTTTTGACAAAGATTATACTGCGAAGGTGGAACACTGCATACTGGCACATCGGTTCAGAAAAGGAAAGGGGAATCAGCCGGACAGCACAGAGGCAAAAATCCTGTTTGATGCGGATAAAATAGACGTTACCGGCGCGGTGGGCGTCGCCAGAACGCTTCAGTATGGCGGCCATGCATCCGAACCCATATACACGCGTCTGCCTGACGGACGCATCGCCGATGGGGAGGAGGAGTCAGCTGATTCCTTTTTTCATGAATACAGACATAAACTCTGTAATATCCATGAAAAACTCTATACGAAAAGAGGCCGTGAAATTGCCGGGGAGCGAAAAGCCGCGGCAGAGGCATTTTATAAAAGTCTGTACAGGGAAGTCACCGGTGCTTTTCAAACCGGACCGGAATTATTGGAACGCAGCTTAAAAGCAGGAGGACAATAGAAATGGAGCTTAAAATCATTGACCAGGATTTTTCCGTCTGTAAAATAAAGGAATTTTCGCCGGATCTGCTGAAAGACGGCTTTTGTTTTATCGGCAGGACAGACGAAGAGCTTTCACTTGTATGTGCTGCGAAACATGTGCCAAAAGACGCACTGGAACGCGATGACGGCTGGAGGGCGTTTCGGATTCAGGGGGTTCTTGATTTTTCCCTCATAGGCATCCTGTCCGCAATTTCCGCTGTTCTGGCGGAGAATCATATAGGTATCTTTGCAGTCTCCACTTATAATACGGACTATATCCTCACAAAAGAGGAAAATTTCCAAAAGGCCGTAGAGTGCCTGAAACAGGCCGGTTACCGGTTCGCCGCGTCATAGGAGGAGATATGCATAAGGTAAATGCAAAATCCATTTTGTCTGCCCAGAACGGCATGAATCTGTACCGCGGCTGCAGCCATGGCTGTATTTACTGCGATTCCAGGAGCACATGCTATGGAATGAAGCATCCGTTTGAGGATATAGAGGTGAAAATAAATGCTCCGCAGCTTTTGGAAGCAGCCCTGAGAAGCAGACGGAAGAAATGTATGATCGGCACAGGTGCCATGACCGACCCCTATCTGCCGCTGGAAAAGGAACTCTGCCTGACCAGAAAATGCCTGGAATTGATTGAACACTACGGATTCGGCGCAGTGCTGCAGACAAAATCCGATCTGGTGCTGCGGGATTTGGATTTGCTGAAGAAGATCAATGAGAAGACAAAATGCGTGGTGCAGATGACGCTGACCACAGCAGATGAGGAGCTGTGCCGTATTCTGGAACCCAATGTGTGCACCACAAAACGGCGGGCAGAGGTGCTGGATATCCTTCGGGACGAGGGGATTCCCACGGTTGTCTGGCTTTGCCCGATTCTGCCCTTTATCAATGACACAGAAGAAAACATAAGGGGTGTTATGGATTACGCGGTCAGAGCAAAGGTGTACGGTGTC
Source organism: Blautia sp. NSJ-175 (assembly GCF_022867815.1). Taxonomy (NCBI): domain Bacteria; kingdom Bacillati; phylum Bacillota; class Clostridia; order Lachnospirales; family Lachnospiraceae; genus Blautia; species Blautia sp. NSJ-175. Next base: position 359,952 of record NZ_JALIFQ010000005.1, on the reverse strand, counting down.
CTGAATTTTGGCATGGGCGTCACCCTGCGGGATGGGGACAGGCAGTATTTTTATGAGAAGCTGGAGCAGCATTTTCCGGGACTTCGCAGGAAATATATAGAAAACTACGGAAATGCCTATGAGGTGGACAGTCCCAGCGGGAAAAAGCTGATGTCCGTCTTTTACCAGATCTGCAGGGAAAATGGTCTGGAGTGCAGCATAAACAGGATTTTTGCATGGCTGCACACATTTGAAGAGAAAAATACAGCCAGTCAGATAGAGCTTTCAGATTTCATGGAGCTGTAGCGATAAGAAGAGACCGGCCGGACGCTGTTTCGGCCGGTTGGCTGTGTGTTATAAAAGCCCGGAAATGACCGGCAGCCGCGGACAGCAACTAACAATTGCAATCCCGTAGCATGTAGGGTATACTGTATTGAAAGAATTCAGCTATGTTCGTAACAGGACAGAAAGTGGATTCGGACAATAACATAACAGAGGAGATACCACAAATGGACAAGTTTCAGTCAGGCAGCATTGTTATCATGCTTGTATTTTATGGCATCTATTTCGGCAAAATGCTGGGTCAGAAAAAGAAAGGGATCAGGACGAACCAGATTGCTAAGGGGGACAAAGCAGAGGAGCTTCTATACATAGAGTTCATCATGAAAATAGCAACCATCGGCGTACCTGTTTATGAATTGGTATCTATCTTTTGGGGAATTAATCAGGCATCTGAAAATGTGCGGATCGCGGGTCTGATCATTGCCACAGCAGGTGTTATGGTATTTGCACTTTCCGTATATACCATGCGCGACAGCTGGCGTGCAGGCATTCCGGAGCACGGCAGAACAAAAATGGTGTCAGAGGGAATCTATTCTGTCAGCAGAAATCCTGCGTTCTGCGGATTTGATCTGACGTATATCGGCATTCTACTTATGTTTTTCAATATTCCGCTGTTGGCATTTACCTGCTTTGCTATTTTTACCCTGCATCTGCAGATCCGGCAGGAAGAAAAATATCTGGAAAAGGTGTTTGGCAGGGAATACAGGGAATACAGAAGAAAAGTTTTCCGCTATGTGGGCAGAAATTTCTGGGCGGACCGATAGGCGGATAAAGTAAGGCGGGGTACACCCTGCAAAGGGAAAAGGAGCAGTGGAAGGATATGGCATTCGTGATCAGGGAGTTTACCCCCAAAGATATACAGGCGTTAATGGAAATCTGGCTGCAGGCCAACTGCCGGGCGCACAGCTTTATCCCTTCTTACTATTGGGAGGAAAATTATGAGTATGTGAGTCGGGAGCTTTTGAAGGCGGAAATCCTCGTGTGTGAGGTTGAGGAGCAGATCGCGGGTTTTATCGGCATGCAGGAGGACTTTATTGCGGGACTTTTTGTCCGTATAGAAATGCAGGGACAGGGAATCGGCACAGCGCTTTTAAAGGAAGCATGCAGGCGCCATGAGGAGCTGTCGCTCAGAGTGTATGAAAAGAATGAAAATGCGGTCCGTTTTTATAAAAAATACGGTTTTCTCCTCCGGGAGTCAGACACCGATGCGGAAACCGGGGAAACGGAATATCTTATGCGATATACAGGAAAGAAAGAACTCCTGTTTGAACAGATAACCTTACAGGATGGCAGGCGGGTGGAGGAATTGTCACAACTGGCGTCCTCTGTGGTAAAGGAAGTGTTCGACCCCATGATCGGGGCAGAACAAAATGATTATATGATACATTTATTCCAGACGGTTCCCGCCATAAAAGGACAGCTTGAAAACGGATACACATATTATATGGTAAAGGACGCATCCGGGGATGTGGGATTTCTGGCCTTTTATCCCAGGGACGGAATGCTTTATCTGAGCAAATTCTATCTAAAAAGCAGCGCAAGAGGCAGAGGATACGCGGGCCGGATGTTTGAATTTGTAAAGGAAAAGGCAGTTGAGGCGGGATATGGAGAGATTTTTCTCAATGTAAATAAAAAGAACCCGGCAGCAGATGTCTACAGGCATATGGGATTTCGGCTTCTGCGGGAAGAGAAAAATGATATCGGCAATGGATTTTATATGGATGATTATGTATTTCTGTATCAAATCTGAGGCTGCAAAGCGGTGCGGTTTAAAAGCCAGGGCGCTGAAGGAGGGAAGCTTTTGTGCTGGAGGTAAAGTTTTACAGTGAGGCCGAGGACCGGCTTTTAAAATTTGCGGTGATCTACGCCGTGGCAGGAGAGAAAATGGTCCTGGTAAAACACAGGGAACGCCGGACTTATGAGATTCCGGGCGGTCACAGGGAGCCGGGAGAGACCATAGAAGAGACTGCGGCAAGGGAGCTTAAGGAGGAGACAGGCGCAGAGACATTTACCTTGAAGCCGGTGTCTGTCTATTCTGTCACAGGCCGAAACCGGGTCAATGACACGGGGGAGGAGACTTACGGAATGCTGTTCTATGCTGAGATCACTTCTTTCGGGAAAATCGAAAGCGAGATTGAACGGATCGGCTTTTTCGACAGCCTGCCGGAGGCTCTGACTTATCCGGAGATACAGCCGAAACTGGCTGAGAGAGTAAGGAAAGAAAAGGAGGCGTATGTATTATGAGATATAAGCTGGAGGGCAGTGTTATGCCGGCAGTGGAAGTGCTGCTGAACAGAGGAGAGAGTATTTATACACAGACCGGAGGTATGTGCTGGATGAGCGACGGCATCAGCATGAGCACCAATGCCAGAGGCGGCTTTATGCGCGGCCTGGGCCGTATGTTTTCCGGGGAATCCTTTTTCATGACAAGTTACCAGGCGGAGATGGACGGTGCCATGGTTGCGTTTTCTTCCACTGTACCCGGGGAGATCGTCCCGGTGGACTTAAGGGAATACAGAGGATTTTACTGCCAGAAAGGGTCTTTTCTCTGTGCGGAAAGCGCAGTGGAGACAAAAGTGGCATTTACAAAGAAGGTATCTTCCGGATTCTTTGGCGGTGAGGGATTTATCCTTCAGGAGATGCAGGGGAACGGCATGGTATTTTTGGAAGTGGACGGTAATAAAGTGGAGAAAGAACTTCTTCCGGGAGAAGTGATCAAGGTGGATACCGGAAATGTGGTGGCCTTTGAGGGCAGTGTGCAGTATGAGATCGAGATGGTAAAAGGCGGCATGAACATTTTTCTGGGCGGTGAAGGACTGTTCCTCACAAAGCTGACCGGACCGGGCAAGGTGATTCTGCAGACCCAGAACTTCGGGGAATTCTGCGGCAGGATACGCCAGTATATACCATCCCACGACTGAATTCCAGTAAGTAAGACAGAAGGGCCGGGAGGATAAGAGGAGGATCGTGTATGAGAGAAGAGGCATCGCCAAAGCAGTGGGAGAAATTGTATGAGGTAACCTGTAATCTGAAGGCCCTGGAGCCGTGGAAATATTTCTGGGATACCCAGCTTGTGGCTATATTTTTAAAGGACAGTGAGGAGCCTGTTTTCGCAAGTATTATGGGATGCGGCGGAAACTGTTACGGGATCAGTGTCTACGAAGGGCTGGAGGGGCTCAGGGATTTTGATATGATCGCTTCCACGGAAGAGACCGGTCTTCCTCCCGATTATGCAATGCTGGAACAGCATTCTCTTACCTGTTATTTCGGAGACCGGGAAGAGGTTCCCCCGGACCAGAAAAAGATGATCAAAGAACTGGGATTCCGGTTTCGGGGACGTGGGGAATGGCCTTTCTTCCAATCCTGTGTGCCCCGGTTCGTGCCCTGTACGCCGGATGCCAGGGAGGTGGAGGTGCTTACGGGAACCTTTCAGAATCTATTCATGGCTGTGCGGGCCGTGATAGAGGAAAAAATCTTTGTAGACTGGGATAAGGGGGAGATACTCTTTCGGGCCTACAATGAGAAAACCGGGATGTGGAATATGTTTGCAGAGTCCATTCCCATTGTGGAGAGGGAATATCCGGTGGTTCAGCTTCAGGACGAGGTACTGAGAAGGCGCCTGAAAAAAAGGCCCAAGGTTGGGACAGAGATATCGGTTGACTTTGCCTACGTCCATGCAGGCATAGAGATGGAAGAATATGAGCGCCCCATCAGCCCTCTTCTGTTTGTTACCCTGGACCATGCATCCGGGATGGTTCTGGATATGAAGATGGTGAATCCGGAGGAATCCGAGATTGATGTTGTTCTTGATTTCTTTGTGGATTATCTGCAGAACAAGGGCAGGATGCTGCGCATCAAAGCCAGAAACCCATGGGTATTTGCCGCCATTCAGGACATCTGCAGGGAGTGCGGTATCCAATTGGTAAGAGATGAGATGGAGGAGATGGACCAGATCATCAGTGAGATCAGGGAGCATATGTTTGAACATTTTTGACTGAAATCCGCTGCCCCGGGCAGTTGTGGTCTGAAATTTGAGTCCGGTTTACCGGGCTCTTTTTAGTTTCGGCACCGGCTCCGGTTCACTCTGTGCCAAGCGGCATACTTCGCGCATGTGCAGCAAAAGGTATTTTTATACGGAAACAACTTGTGAAGAGAACCATACAAGTTGTACAATGAAAACCATAAGGAGGGGCATATGACAAACGAAAACGGAAAGACAAAATATTATGTGCTCATGGAGGAATTAAAGCAGTCCATACTGAGCGGAGAAATCAAGCCGGGGGAGAAGCTGCCCTCGGAAAATGAACTGTCTGCCCGCTATCAGATCAGCCGCCATACGGTGCGCAAGGCCCTGTCGATTCTCATAAACGAAGGCTATATCGAGGCGGAACACGGCCGCGGAACCTTCTGCTCCCAGCGCATGGGACATATGAAGAATTCAAGGAATATCGCGGTTGTTACAACCTACATATCCGACTATATTTTTCCCCGCCTGATACAGGGCATGGACAAGGTGATGACAGCCAACGGATACAGCATCATCCTGAAGAACACAGCCAACAGCCGGACCAAGGAAGAGCGTGTCCTGGAGGATATTCTGACCAAGGATATTGAGGGACTGATCATTGAACCCAGCAAGAGCCAGATTTTCTGCAGGCACATGAACTTGTATGCAATGCTGGACCAGTATGAGATCCCCTATGTATTTATCCAGGGGGTATATCCCCAGATGATGGACAGGCCCCATATCCTCATGGATGACTGCAGGGGCGGTTATCTTGTCACAAAACATCTGCTGGATCTGGGGCACAGCAGGATACTGGGTATCTTCAAGGCAGACGATTTTCAGGGAAAAGAACGGCACAAGGGGTATGTAAAAGCGCTCCAGGAGGCCGGGCTGTCCTATGATCCCGATATGGTGGTGTGGTTCCACACAGAGGACCGGAAAATGAAGCCGGCGCAGATGATAGAGATCCTTCTGAAGCAGCAGGTGGAGATGGACGCAGTTGTATGCTATAACGACCAGATCGCGCTGGAGGTCATCCGTTCCCTGCAGAAGAACGGGAAACGGGTGCCGGAAGATATTTCTGTGACAGGGTATGACAACTCCGTCATCGCGGAGGGGACCGTAGGGCTGACAACCATTGCGCATCCCCAGGAAAAGCTGGGCGAGATGGCAGCGGAGCTGCTTCTTGAGAAAATCCGTAAGGTGCCGGAGGAAAAAAGCCGGATTCCCCGTCTGATCCAGCCTGAGCTGATCGTGCGGGGCTCCACCAAAGACAGGAATACGGAGAATGGATAGGAGATAAGGCGGATGAACAGAAAATACGCAATCGGTGTGGATTACGGCACACAGTCCGGCAGGGCAGTGCTGGTGGATGTATCTGACGGAACCGTAATTGCACAGAGCACCAAAGCTTACACCCATAAAGTGATGGAGGAATACCTGCCGGACGGAACCAGACTGCCCCCGGACTGGGCTCTTCAGCATCCCCTGGATTATCTGGAGGTGCTGGATATGACCATACCTGCTGTTCTTAGGGAAAGCAGGGTGAAACCTGAGGATATCATAGGTCTGTCCATAGACTTTACCGCTTGTACTGTCATGCCGGTGGACAAGGAGGGCACCCCTCTCTGTATACAGAAGGAGTGGGAGCATGTTCCCCACGCATGGCTGAAACTGTGGAAACACCACGCGGCGCAGGAGGAGGCCAATATCTGCACCCGTATTGCGAAGGAACGGGGCGAGACATTCCTCTCACGATACGGCGGAAAGGTTTCCTCAGAATGGATGATCCCAAAGCTCATGGAAATCCTGAAAGAGGCACCGGAGGTCTATGAAGAGGCAGACCGGTTCGTGGAGGCTGCGGACTGGGTGGTCTTAAGGCTGACCGGGCAGGAAAAGCGCAGCGGATGCGCAGCCGGGTACAAGGCTTTCTGGAATAAAAAGGAGGGGTATCCTTCCCCCGCATTTTTCAAAGCACTGGATGCGCGCCTGGAGCATGTGGCCCAGGAGAAGCTTGGGGCAGAGGTCTATCCCCAGGGGGCAAAAGCCGGTGAGCTGACAAGAGAGATGGCAGAGCGCCTGGGTCTCAAAGAGGGCATGGCAGTGGGGACAGCCAATGTGGATGCCCATGTGTCTCTGCCGGCTGTGGGAATCACAGAGCCGAATAAGCTTCTGATGATCATGGGCACTTCCACCTGCGGCATTATGTGCAGCAGGGAGGAGAAAATGGTTCCCGGAATCTGCGGCGTTGTGGAGGACGGCGTTCTTCCGGGCCTCTATGGATATGAGGCTGGACAGCCCTGTGTGGGGGACCATTTTGAGTGGTTTGTGAAAAACTGTGTGCCCGCGGGATATGTCAGGGAAGCAGAACAAAGGGACATGAATATCCACGAGCTGCTCACTGAGAAGGCATCCCGGCTGAAGGTCGGAGAGAGCGGCCTGATTGCCCTGGACTGGTGGAACGGCAACCGCTCCGTTCTGGTGGACGCGGACCTGACAGGCATGATCCTGGGCCTGACACTGACCACAAAACCGGAGGAAATCTACAGGGCATTGATCGAGGCCACAGCCTACGGCATGCGCACCATTATTGATAATTTTGAGCAGGCAGGCGTACCGGTGGAGGAACTTTACGCCTGCGGAGGCATTTCCAAGAAAAATGCCATGATGATGCAGATTTATGCGGATGTGACTAACCGGGAGATTTTCATCGGTGCCTCTGACCAGTCTCCGGCCCTTGGCTCAGCCATGTTCGGCGCCGTGGCGGCAGGAAGGGAGAAGGGCGGTTATGATACCATCTTTGAAGCGGCCAAAGCCATGGGACGCGTGGAGGAGAGAACCTACAGGCCGGACCCGGAACATGCGGCAGCTTATGAAAAGCTGTATCATGAATTTAAGATCCTGCACGACTATTTCGGGCGGGGAGGCAACGATGTGATGAAGAGACTGAAAAAAATAAAAGCGGAAGCGAGGAGATAAATTATGTTGGAAGAACTGAAAAAAGCGGTATACGAGGCAAATATGCTGCTGCCAAAATACGGACTGGTAACCTTTACCTGGGGAAATGTAAGCCAGATTGACCGCAGTACCGGCTATTTTGCCATCAAACCAAGCGGTGTGGATTATGATAAACTGACACCGGAAGACATGGTGATCATGGATTTAAACGGTAACAAAATTGAGGGGAAATATAATCCATCCTCCGATACACCCACACATGTTGAGCTGTACAAGGCATTTCCAAACATCGGCGGAATCGTACATACACATTCTTCCTGGGCCACAAGCTGGGCACAGGCGGGAAGAGGCATTCCCTGCTACGGCACCACCCATGCAGACTATATGTATGGGGAGATTCCCTGCGTCAGATGCCTGACAAAAGAGGAGATTGACGGGGCGTATGAGAAGAACACGGGCCTTCTCATTGCGGAATATTTCCAGGACAGGGACTATGAAGCGGTTCCTGCAGTCCTGTGCAAGAACCATGGACCCTTTACCTGGGGCAAAGACGGACACGAAGCAGTCCACAATGCAGTCGTTCTGGAGGAAGTTGCCAAGATGGCAGCCCGCTGCGAGACCATCAACCCGCAGGTACAGCCGGCTCCCCAGGAACTGCAGGACAAGCATTATTACAGAAAACACGGTGCAAATGCCTACTACGGACAGAAATAAAAATATATCGGAGGTAAGATTTCATGGGTTTTGATTTGGAAAAGGCAAAAAGTGTAATTGAAAGCGGCAACGCGGTTCTGGGGATTGAATTTGGTTCTACCCGCATCAAGGCAGTGCTGATCGGCGAAGACAACGCCCCCATCGCATCCGGAAGCCATGACTGGGAAAACCGTCTGGAAAATAATATCTGGACCTACACCCTGGAGGACATCTGGAAAGGACTGCAGGACAGCTATGCCAAAATGGCGGAGGATGTAAAGGAAAAATACGGCGCTGTCATCACAAAACTGGGCGCTGTGGGTTTCAGTGCCATGATGCACGGCTATATGGTATTTGACGAGAAGGATGAACTGCTGGTACCGTTCCGTACATGGAGAAACACCATGACGGAGGAAGCTTCGGATAAGCTGACAGAAGTATTTAATTTTAATATTCCCCAGAGGTGGAGTATTGCCCATCTGTACCAGGCTGTCCTGAACCAGGAGGAGCATGTGGCAAAAATCAAATTCCAGACAACACTGGCCGGATACATCCACTGGAAAATGACCGGACAGAAGGTGCTGGGCGTAGGCGAGGCCTCCGGTATGTTCCCTATTGACATGAACACAGGAGATTTTAATGCCCGCATGATAGAGCAGTTTGACGCCCTTGTCGCTGATAAAAAATATCCCTGGAAACTGAGAGAGATCCTTCCGAAAGTATTAAGTGCAGGCCAGGATGCCGGTGCTTTGACAGAGGAGGGCGCAAAACTTCTGGATGTGAGCGGAAATCTGCAGGCAGGTATTCCGGTTTGTCCTCCGGAGGGAGATGCCGGTACCGGTATGACTGCAACGAACAGCATCGCAAAACGTACAGGTAATGTTTCTGCCGGAACATCTGTATTTGCCATGGTCGTTTTGGAAAAGGAGCTTTCCAGGGTATACAAGGAGATTGATATGGTGACAACACCTACCGGCAATCACGTGGCAATGGTGCACTGCAACAACTGCACCTCTGATCTGAATGCCTGGGTATCCCTGTTCAAGGAATTCGCAGAGGCATTCGGCGTGGAAGTGGACATGGATAAGCTGTTCAAAACCCTGTATAACAAAGCTCTTGAGGGAGATGATGACTGCGGCGGCCTGCTGGCTTACAACTATTTCTCAGGGGAGCACATCACCGGATTTGAGGAGGGACGTCCCCTCTTTGCCCGTATGCCGGAGAGCAGATTCAATCTGGCTAACTTTATGAGAGTACACCTGTTCACAGCCCTTGGCGCTTTGAAGACAGGTCTTGATATTCTGTTAAAAGATGAAGGCGTGAAACTGGACAAGATTCTGGGTCACGGCGGTCTGTTCAAGACGAAGGGCGTGGGACAGAAGATCATGGCAGGAGCCATTGACGTTCCGGTGTCTGTTATGGAGACTGCAGGAGAAGGCGGAGCCTGGGGAATTGCCCTGCTGGCTTCCTATATGGTCCACAAAGAGGAGAATGAAACTCTGGATGAGTATCTGACCAATAAAGTATTTGCAGGAGAGACGGGAAGCGAGATGGCTCCCGACCCGGCAGATGTGGCCGGATTTGATAAATTTATCAAACGGTATCAGAAAGGACTGGCTATTGAGAGGGCGGCTGTTGATGCTATGAGATAAGTGATAAGAGGCACACAGATGCAGTAAGATGCGTTTGTGTGCCTCTTTTATGCGCGTTTTGGCAGGGAAGAAGAAGCTATTTAAAATGTACGGCTCTCCGGAGAAAGAAAACCATAGTGCCTGCAAGATAGAGCATCGATACAGGCAGGAACCACGCCCCTATATCGCGGCAGAATACGGTGCAGTAATTTATATAGAAGAAGATAAAACAGACACCGAACTTTTCGGAGACAAGCATACTTTTTACATTTCCATAGATCCATCCGATGTTCTCAGGCGTCACATGACCGGGCACATTCCAGAGTTCGGGAAATTTTTCCACAAATATCATCAGCAGATAGATCAAAATACTTATGACCGGCAGAAGGATCACAGACCCTTTGGAACCGTAGGCATCCGCCTGTCCACTCAATCCAAAATGGGTGGGAATCTCATCAGGCAAATGATTCCAGCGCAGAATAAGACATAAGATCTGTCCGGCCAGAAGCAGGAAGGACAATATGCTTAAAATACGCTGGTAAAGTGTAACCGGTAATTTGATTTTCATGAAACAGCCCCCTTCACAGCTACTTTTACTGTTACTATAGAGAATCGAAATCAAAGAGTCAAGAGAGACATCATAAGAGACAGAAATGAGAGGATAAAAGAAAAAAGCAGAGAAAGAAATTGATTTTCTTCGGAAAACTGTCTATGATATTTAAGGATACATTGTTTTTACAAAGGGAGGTTACATATGAAACTTACAATGCTGGGCACCGGTCATGCTACGGTGACAAAATGCTACAATACCTGTTTTGCCCTTACTGAGGGAAACCGGCACTTTCTGGTAGATGCAGGAGGCGGTAACGGAATTCTGGAAAGACTGAAAGCGGCAGAGATTCCGGTTACAGATATACATGATATTTTTGTAACCCATGAACACGTGGACCATCTTCTGGGAGTTGTGTGGATGATACGCATGATCGGCACAGCCATAGAGCAGGGAAAGTATGAGGGAGAACTGCGGATCTACTGTCATGAGGACTTGAAGCGGATTCTCACCACCATCACGGAAATGACCATACAGAAGAAAGTAACCAGGCATCTGGGAGAACGCATCCGTTTTGTCACAGTGGAACACGGAAGCCGGGCAGAGATTCTGGGATGCGAGACTGTATTTTTTGATATTTTTTCCACCAAGGCAAAACAATTCGGATTCACTCTGAAAGCAAAAGAGGGTATCAGACTGACCTGCGCCGGAGATGAACCTTATAACGAAAAAGATGAGGAATTTATAAAAGGCAGCGACTGGCTCATGCATGAGGCGTTTTGCCTCTACGCACAGAGGGATATTTTCAAACCTTATGAAAAACACCACAGCACGGCAAAAGACGCCTGCATAACCGCCCGGGAACTGGAGGTGCCGAATCTCATCCTGTACCACACGGAGGACAGAAACCTGGCTGACAGAAAACGCCTCTATACAGAGGAGGGCAGGGAATACTACAGCGGAAATCTTTTCGTACCGGAAGATCTGGAGACATTTGAAATTTAGGCGGTTATGCACAGGCGGGCAGTGGCGGATACAAGACGGCAATCTTTTTCACAAATCTTCTTGACACACGCTATGAAACTGTGTATAGTATATGACATGAGTTAGCTGTGGCTAACTAAAAGAAACACTACTCCACATAAACATACACAACCCAATCAGCGGATGTACGCAGTTGCATCCGCTCTAATAAAAACTATGAGTTAGATACAACTAACTGAAAAAAGGAGAATTTGCCCATGAGTATTGTCATTGTAGGCGGAAATGAGAGAATGGTCTGTCAGTATGAAACTATCTGTAAGTGCCATGGCTGTAAGGCCAAGGTTTTTGCCAAGGAAAAAGGCGCCCTGAAGAAAAAACTGGGCTGTCCGGATTTGATGATCCTGTTCACCAACACGGTTTCCCATAAAATGGTGGTGAGCGCTCTTCAGGAGGCAAAGAAGAATCAGATTCCGGTGGCCAGGGTGCACACGAGCAGTGCCGCGGCCCTGCACAATGTCTTAGAAGAATATGCAGGAAAGGAATAAAACCATATGCTGGAACGTTATCTGGTAGAACATTGTTCACCGACGCTGGCATCCATCAAGACGGCAAATCTTTTTAATATGCCTTATGCTTCCTGGAAGGAGCTGGATGGCCAGCTTGAAAGCCTGAAACAACAGTTTGCCGAGAAAGGAATCTCCCTTTCCGTGGTGAGAAAACGGGAAGGGACAGCGCTGATTTACGTCTACAGAAGGCAGAAGCTGAAAGAAGATCTGACAAAACCCGGTGTGGCAGAATTTTTACAAACATACGGATATGAGAATACTGACGTTGACCAGGCAATTGAACGGCTGCACATACGGCTTGAGAAAGGTGGGAACTTCCCTCACGAGATAGGCCTGTTTTTGGGATATCCCTTAGGCGATGTGAAAGGATTTATTGAAAACGCCGGGAAAAACAGCAAATGTGCAGGCTGCTGGAAAGTGTACTGCAACGAGTGTGAGACCATGAAGCTGTTTGAGAGATTCCGGAAATGCAGGGAAATCTATCTCAGGCTGTGGCAGCAGGGAAAACCTGTCTGGAAACTGGCAGTGGCGGCATAAAAAGCTTCTGCCCAAGATGATGCGATATGGAGGATATTATCATGAGTAAAATAGCAGTTGTATACTGGAGCGGAACCGGAAATACCGAGAGGATGGCTGAGGCGGTGACAGAAGGTGCAAAAGAAGCAGGGGCGGAGGCCTTTTCTTTCACTCCTGAAACATTCAGTGCAGAGAAAATGGATGAATTTGACGCAGTGGCCTTCGGATGCCCGTCCATGGGAGATGAGGAGCTTGAGGATACAGAATTTGAACCTTTATTTACGGACTGTGAACCAAAGCTGAAAGGCAGGAAAATCGCTTTGTTTGGCTCTTACGGCTGGGGTGATGGAGAATGGATGCGCACCTGGGAGGAAAAATGCAGAAAGGACGGCGCAGAGCTTGTCTGCGACAGCGTGATCTGCAGCGAGGAACCCGGTGATGATGAAAAAGAAGCCTGCAGAAAACTGGGGAAATCATTGGCTTCATAATTTAAAGGTTACATATTTCAAAGGTTACAGACGCAGACCCTGTAAAAGAGAACGGCCGCACAGCTGTTTCTTTACAGGGTCTTTTTCTGTAAAGAATGTTCCGCCTGCCCGGCTGCCCGGGTGTTTTTATGCTTTTGGCCTGAAAGCACCTGACGGGACAGCGGCGTGCGAACCGTTAGGAAAGGAATGGAAGCTAACAGAAAACTTAACAAAATTAGTGCAAATTAGTCTGGATTATGCTACAATAATTTTAACATTTGCCGGTATCCTATAAACCGCAGAACAGAGCTGCGTAAACAGACATCGGCAAATCTACGAATAAAAGAAAAGCAGGTGATAAAATATGAATACATTTCTGGGAATCTTAATTCCCTTTGCCGGAACTACACTGGGAGCTGCCTGTGTGTTCTTCCTGAAAAATGAGATCAAACCCCTGGTGCAGAAAATGCTTCTGGGATTTGCGTCAGGTGTTATGATAGCCGCTTCCGTGTGGTCGCTGCTCATTCCCTCCATGGATATGTCGGAGCATATGGGAAAACTGGCTTTCATACCGGCGGCTGTAGGCTTTGGACTCGGAATTTTGTTTCTGCTTGCCATGGACCGCCTGATTCCCCATCTGCATCTGGGATGCAGCGAGCCGGAGGGAAAAAAATGCAGTCTGAAGAAGAATACCATGCTGGTCCTGGCAGTCACCCTTCATAATATACCGGAAGGTATGGCAGTGGGCGTGGTGTTTGCCGGTATGCTGGCGCAGAATTCAGACATCAGTATGATGGGAGCTTTTGCCCTCTCCATCGGTATAGCCATCCAGAATTTCCCGGAGGGAGCCATCATATCCCTTCCGCTGAAAAGTGAGGGAAATACCAGAGCACGGGCCTTTACCATGGGAACCCTCTCCGGAATCGTGGAGCCTATCGGAGCGCTTTTGACAATACTTCTGGCTTCCTATATCACACCGGTTCTTCCGTATCTGCTGTCTTTTGCAGCAGGTGCCATGGTATACGTGGTGGTGGAGGAGCTAATCCCTGAGGCCAGTGAGGGAGATCATTCCAATATTGCGACCATCGGATTTGCCGTTGGATTTGTAGTCATGATGATTCTGGATGTAGCACTGGGATAAAAGGACTGTGTGAAAGGGGGATTTTGTATGCAGAAAAAACTGGAACCCGGGAATCTGCTGGACGAATACGGAAATCTGGCGCAGGCCGGATATGCCCTGTCACTGGTAAAAAAATACGACAGGGATAAGATTCAGGCCAATCCTTTCCGAATTAAGGAATGGGATTACTATCTGATCCATAATTCTCATTTCGGGGTGGCTCTGACTGTGGATGACAACAGTTATATGGGGCTTATGAGCATTTCTTTTCTGGACTTTGATGCCCGGACAGAACGGACCGTGAGCCCTATGACGGTTTTCCCTATGGGAAAGACCAATCTGCCGCCGGATTCGGGATACGGGGAGACAAAATATCACGACAAAAAGTGTTATTTCTCCTTCCGTGTCGAGAAAGGCAGGCGTGTTTTGAGGGCCTGGATGAAGAACTTTGAGGACCATGAGCCGATCAGAATGAAAATCATCCTGGATAAGGAGCCGGAGGACAGCATGGTGATCGCCACTCCTTTTGAGAAGGAGAAGGCGTTCTACTACAACCAGAAGATCATCGGCATGCGGGCCAGAGGCGTAGTGGAATACAAAGGCCGCCGCCATTACCTGAACCCGGAGGACAGTTTCGGACTTCTGGACTGGGGACGCGGTGTCTGGACCTACAGCAACACCTGGTACTGGAGTGCCATGCATGGATGGATCGACGGTAAAGTGTTCGGCTTTAATCTGGGGTATGGTTTTGGTGATACCTCCGCAGCGTCTGAAAACATGCTGTTCTATGACGGTCACGCCCATAAACTGGAACAGGTCAGGTTCCATATTCCGGGGGAGAAGGAGGGCAGGGAGCAGTATCTGAAACCCTGGTACTTTACCTCCTCAGATGACAGGCTGGATCTGACCTTCACGCCGGTCCTGGACCGCAGGGCATATACCTCGGCAGGAATTATCTTAAGTGACCAGCATCAGGTGTTCGGCCATTTCGACGGTACAGCAGTTCTGGATGACGGTACTGAGCTGAAAATCCATCACATGCTGGGATTTGCGGAAAAAGTAAGAAATAAATGGTGACGAGGCAGCAGCGTGGGAACAGTAACATTAAAATAAAATACTGCCGTAGGAAAGAAAATGGAGTAAAAGTGTTGACTTTTGCTCCGTTTTTTGTTATTGTATTTTTGAAAGAGATAACACCCCCCAGGGGTGTAGTGGTAAAATGGAAGTCCACATAGGGAAAGGAGCTGTGCAAATGCAGGCAGATAAAGCGAAGATCAGCCGTCTTCTGAAAACAGCCCGGGGGCAGATAGACGGGATTCTGAAGATGGTGGAGGAAGACAGGTACTGTATTGACATTTCCCAGCAGCTCATGGCAACAGAAGCCATTCTGAACAAAGCGAACAAGGAGATCCTCACAGCCCATCTGAAAAACTGTATTCGAAATGCAGACACTGATGAGGAAAGAGAAGAAAAGGTGGATGAACTGGTGACTATGCTGGGTAAAATATTAAAATAACCCATATACCGCTGCGGTTTCCGTGCAGGCCATGGTCTGCCGTGTCGGAATCCGTACAGCAGTGTAACGGGAGCACGCGGAAGGGAGCGAAATATTATGAAACAGAAATTTGACGTGACAGGCATGACCTGTTCCGCCTGCTCGTCCCGGGTAGAGAAATGTGTCAGAAAGCTGCCCGGCACGAAGGATGTCAGCGTAAACCTGCTGACAAACAGCATGCAGGTGGATTTCGATGAGTCCGCCCTGTCTGTGCAGGATATAGAAAATGCGGTGGAACACGCGGGCTACGGCGCCGCTGCCGCAGGAGATCACAAGGCAGCAGAAAAGACCCGAAACGTCTCCGAAACAAAGAAATCCCGGGCAGATACCGCTGAGCCGGGAGAGTCACCGGTAGAAAAACATATGCATGAGATGAAGAACCGGATGATTCTTTCCTTCCTGTTCCTGATCCCGCTTATGTATGTCTCCATGGGGCATATGGCAGGGCTGCCGCTGCCGGGATTCTTAAGCGGGCCTGAGAATGCGGTGGGATTTGCCATGACCCAGTTCCTTTTATGTCTTCCGGTGGCATATGTGAACCGGGCTTATTACACAAAGGGCTTTTCCACCTTAATGCACGGGGCGCCCAATATGGATACCCTGATCGCCATCGGCTCAACCGCGTCTTTGGTTTACGGCATCTTTGCCATATACCGCATAGGCTACGGCCTGGGCGTGCAGGATACCGCTTTGGTGAACCAGTACAGGCATGACCTTTATTTTGAGTCTGCCGTGATGATCCTGGCATTTATCAATGTTGGAAAATACCTGGAGGCCCGTTCCAAAGGAAAGACCAGCGAGGCGATCCGGAAACTGATGGATATGGCACCAAAAACGGCTGTTGTGGAACGTGACGGCCGTCAGATAGAGATTCCGGCTGAGGAGGCTGTGGCCGGCGATATCTTTATCGTAAAACCGGGCAGCAGCATTCCCGCTGACGGCATTATAATCGAGGGCAGCACCAGCGTGGATGAGGCCGCCATCACAGGGGAGAGCATTCCCGTGGAGAAGAACGTGGGAGATACCGTGATCGCAGCGACCATGAACAAGGCGGGATTTATCCGTTTCCGGGGAACAAAGGTAGGGGATGACACCACCTTTTCCCAGATCATCCGCCTGGTGGAGGAGGCCAGTTCCAGCAAAGCCCCCATTGCCAAGATTGCGGATAAGATAGCAGGTATTTTTGTGCCGGTGGTCATGGGAATCGCGCTGATCACAGCGGCTGCCTGGATCATTGCGGGGGCCACCTTTGAATTTGCGCTCTCCTGCGCCATTGCCGTGCTGGTCATCTCCTGTCCCTGCGCACTGGGACTGGCGACACCGGTTGCCATCATGGTGGGAACGGGAAAAGGCGCGGAAAACGGAATCCTTATCAAATCCGGGGAGGCACTGGAGATCACCCACAATATAAAGAGCGTGGTGCTGGATAAAACAGGCACGATCACCCAGGGCAAACCCCAGGTGACCGATATCCTTCCAAATAAACGGACAGAAGAGGAGCTCCTTCAAGTGGCGGCTGCCCTGGAAGAAAAAAGTGAACATCCCCTGGCAGAGGCAATTCTTGAAAGAGCCGGAGCACAAGGGATAAAAGCTGCCAGAGCGGAGAATTTCCTTGCCATATCAGGCCGGGGCGTGCAGGCAGAGATAAACGGAAAACTGTACTTTGCAGGTAATGAAAAGTTCGCCGGGGAAAAGGGACTTGCCACAGAGACGCAGGCGCGTGACATGGAACGCCTGGCAGAGGAGGGCAAGACACCGCTTCTGTTCTTTGACGAAAAGGAAATCCTGGGCATCATCGCCGCCGCCGATGTGGTGAAGGAGACAAGCGCCCAGGCCATCCGGGAGATGAAGAAGCTGGGCATAGAGGTCATCATGCTCACAGGGGACAATAAAAGGACTGCAGAGGCCATCAAACGGCAGCTGGATATAGATACCGTCATTGCCGAGGTACTGCCTCAGGACAAGGAACGGGAAGTGGCAAGGCTTCAGGAGGGCGGAAGGACAGTGGCCATGGTAGGCGACGGAATCAACGATGCCCCCGCGCTTGCCAGAGCTGATGTGGGAATCGCCATCGGCGCAGGTACGGACGTAGCCATTGAGAGCGCAGATATTGTGCTGATGAAGAGTGATCTTCTGGATGTGGTGACCGCCGTGGGCCTTAGTAAAGCGGTGATCCGCAATATTAAACAGAATCTGTTCTGGGCATTTTTCTATAACGCCTGCGGAATCCCGCTGGCGGCAGGACTTCTCTATCCCATGTTTGGGTTAAAGCTAAGTCCCATGTTCGGCGCGGCGGCTATGAGTCTCAGCAGCTTTTTCGTTGTGACCAATGCCCTGCGGCTCCGCTTCTTCCATGTACTGAAGAAACCCGTCAAAAAAGAACAGACAGAAACCGTCAACACAGCAAATAAAGGCAGAACACTGCCGGAAAATAAGGAGGAAACCAATATGATCACCATGAAAATCGAAGGAATGATGTGCCCGCACTGCCAGGCAGCAGTGACAAAAGCCCTGAACGCAGTGGAGGGTGTGACTAAGACAGAGGTAAGCCTGGAGGACAAAGCTGCGTATGTGGAAGCAGGCGAAGGCATATCCAGGGACGCACTGAAAAAAGCGGTTGCGGATGCAGGCTATGAAGTGACAGGAATAGAGTAGGCGTTCGGAGCATGCACACAGACTGCAGAAGGCTGAACGGCAAGAAACAGACATTTCATAAAACAGAATGAGGAAAAGAGGCAGAATATCCAAAAAAGCGGTATTCTGCCTCTTTTTGGCCATGTACAGAACGGCCTTGTCATGCAGACAGCTTATCTGTTATACTTTGCGTATGGCCGAAATCTGCGCAGACAAGCGCAGGGCCGGATAGTTACAAATCGAGCATGCGGGCAGTCTGTCCGCAGAACAGATAAAACGACGGCGAGAAAGGAGAACCACTATGATACGTGTAGGTATGGGATATGATGTACACAAACTGGTAGAGGGAAGGGATTTGATACTTGGAGGCGTGAAGATTCCCTGGGAGAAGGGACTTCTGGGGCATTCCGACGCGGATGTGCTGCTGCATGCCGTTATGGACGCACTTTTGGGCGCTGCGGCCCTTCATGATATCGGCAGGCATTTTCCGGATACGGACCCAAAATACGAGGGGGCATCCAGTATGAAACTGCTGGCGCATGTGGGGAAGCTTCTGGAGGAAAACATGTATGTGATCAATAATATTGATGCCACCATCATCGCGCAGAAGCCCAAGATGCTGCCTCATATAGATAAAATGACAGAGAACATCGCGGAGGTCCTGCATCTGGAGACAAACCAGGTAAATATAAAAGCGACCACAGAGGAGGGACTCGGCTTCACGGGAGCCGGCGAGGGAATTTCCGCCCAGGCCATCTGCGCGCTGACTGACGCAAGGGATTTGATGCCGGATGACCGCACAGGCGGCGGCTGCGGCGGATGCTGCCAGCGGCAGTAATAAACAACAGGAGAGGATCAGGAAACATGAGTATTTTAAACGTAGAACATCTGTCCCACGGCTTCGGTGACAGGGCTATTTTTCAGGACGTATCTTTCCGCCTTTTAAAAGGCGAGCATATTGGCCTTGTGGGTGCCAATGGGGAGGGAAAATCCACTTTCATGAATATCATCACCAACAAACTGATGCCCGATGAGGGTAAGATCGAGTGGGCGAAGAATGTCCGGGTTGGCTATCTGGACCAGCACACCGTGCTGGAAAAAGGCATGACCATCCGTGATGTGCTGAAATCCGCATTTGCCTGGCTTTTTGAGATGGAGGAGAATATGAATTCCATCTGCGACCGTATGGGGGACGCCTCTGAGGAGGAGCTGAACCAAATGATGGAGGAACTGGGCACCATCCAGGATATGCTCACCATGCACGATTTTTATATCATAGATTCCAAGGTGGAGGAAGTGGGAAGGGCACTGGGACTTTCAGACATCGGGCTGGACAAGGATGTGACGGATTTGAGCGGCGGACAGAGGACCAAGGTGCTTCTGGGCAAGCTGCTGCTGGAAAAACCGGACATTCTGCTGTTGGATGAGCCAACCAACTATCTGGACGAGGTGCACATTGAATGGCTGAAACGGTATCTCCAGGAATATGAGAATGCGTTCATCCTCATTTCCCATGACATCCCCTTTTTGAATCAGGTGGTGAACCTTATCTATCATATGGACAATCAGCAGCTTAACCGGTATGTGGGGGATTATGACCACTTCCAGGAGGTCTACGCAGTGAAGAAGGCCCAGCTTGAGGCGGCATACCAAAGGCAGCAGCAGGAGATCAGTGAGCTGAAGGATTTTGTTGCCCGCAATAAAGCCCGTGTGGCTACCAGAAACATGGCCATGTCCAGGCAGAAGAAGCTGGATAAGATGGATGTCATTGAGCTGGCAAAGGAAAAGCCGAAGCCGGAATTTCATTTTCTGACAGCCAGGACACCCAGCCGTTTTGTGGTGGAGACAAAAGAGCTGGTGATCGGCTACGAAGAGCCGCTGTCAAAGCCTTTGACTCTCACGGTGGAGAGGGGAGAGAAGATTGCCCTTGTGGGTGCCAACGGCATCGGCAAGACCACACTTCTTAAGAGCATTCTGGGCCTGATCCCCGCGCTGTCCGGCAAAGTACATCTGGGTGATTATCTGGAGATTGGCTATTTTGAGCAGGAGATGCCCCAGGGAAATAAACGTACCTGCATTGAGGAAATCTGGGAGGAGTTCCCTGCCTATACCCAGTATGAGGTGAGAGCAGCCCTGGCAAAATGCGGTCTGACCACCAAGCATATCGAGAGCCTGGTGCGGGTACTGAGCGGCGGGGAGCAGGCCAAGGTCCGCCTCTGCAAGATTTTGAACAGGGAGACCAACCTGCTGCTTCTGGATGAGCCTACCAACCATCTGGACGCGGATGCCAAGGCAGAATTAAAGCGCGCCCTAAAGGAATATAAAGGGACGATTCTCATGGTATGCCACGAGCCTGAGTTCTATGACGGCCTGGTTTCCAAGGTATGGGACTGCTCAGAGTGGACGACCAGAATCTGACATTTGTTTTGTATTGTCAATACGCTACAAATAAATCACTTTAAATAGAAGAAGTATATGACACTTTCACGAAAGAAAGATTCACTTTTCTTTGGAAAAGTCCGGAAAAAGTAAAATTTATGAAAAAATCTGCAGGAACTAAAAATAAAACTTGCAAAATCTGGCAACAGGTTTTATAATAACCTACATAAGTTTTACACATATCACTATAGGAGGATCGTCATGTCATACGTAGATGAGGTAATTGAATCAGTAGTTAAGAAAAATCCAGGTGAACCGGAATTCCATCAGGCTGTCAGAGAGGTCCTGGAGTCCCTGAAACCTGTTGTTGAAGCAAACGAAGAAAAGTACCGCAGAGAAGCACTGCTGGAGCGTCTGGTTGAGCCGGAGCGCGTAATCATGTTCCGTGTACCGTGGGTAGATGACAACGGCAATGTGCAGGTGAACAAAGGTTACCGCGTACAGTTCAACAGTGCCATCGGACCGTACAAGGGTGGTCTCCGTTTCCATCCGTCCGTATATCTGGGAATCATCAAGTTCCTGGGATTTGAGCAGATTTTCAAAAACTCACTCACCGGACTTCCCATCGGCGGCGGCAAAGGCGGTTCTGATTTTGATCCGAAAGGAAAATCAGACAGAGAGGTTATGGCATTCTGCCAGAGCTTCATGACAGAGCTGTACAGACACATCGGTGCAGACACTGACGTACCTGCAGGTGATATCGGTGTAGGCGCAAGAGAAATCGGCTATATGTTCGGCCAGTATAAGAGAATCCGCAACGCTTACGAAGGCGTTCTCACAGGAAAGGGCCTCACATACGGCGGTTCCCTGGTGAGAACACAGGCTACGGGATACGGTCTGTTATACCTGACAGAAGAGCTGCTGAAATTAAACGGCAAAGAGCTGGCCGGCAAGACCGTTGCCGTATCCGGCGCAGGAAATGTTGCCATTTATGCTATTGAAAAAGCATACCAGTTAGGTGCAAAACCGGTGACCTGCTCCGACTCCGCAGGCTGGATCTATGATCCCGAAGGCATTGACCTGGCAGCGTTAAAAGAGATCAAAGAAGTAAAACGTGCCCGTCTGACGGAGTACAAGAACTACAGACCGAATGCAGAATACCACGAGGGCAGAGGTGTGTGGAGCGTAAAAGTGGATGTTGCCCTTCCTTGCGCGACACAGAACGAGCTGCAGCTTGAGGATGCAAAACAGTTGGCAGCTAACGGATGCTTTGCAGTATGCGAGGGCGCCAACATGCCTACCACACTGGAAGCTACCGAATATCTGCAGGAGAACGGCATTATCTTCGCACCGGGCAAAGCTGCCAATGCAGGCGGTGTTGCCACATCCGCACTTGAGATGTCCCAGAACAGCGAGCGTCTGAGCTGGAGCTTTGAAGAAGTGGATGCAAAATTACAGGGCATCATGGTTAACATCTGCCACAACATGGTAGATGCAGCTAAGAAATACGGCCACGAGGGCAACTATGTAGTCGGTGCCAACGCAGCCGGATTTGAAAAAGTTGCAGAAGCAATGCTCGCTCAGGGCATCTGCTAAGTTTTGTGATTTGAACAGCCTTCCTTGAAAATAAAAATACAAAAATCAGCCTCTTGTAAGAAACGGGTGCAGAATCGCAGGATTTTGTACCCGTTTTTGTCCGGAAAAATCTTGTTTGCAGGCGTACTGTGAGCTATAATAAAAGATAGTGAGGACTGCAGAGAAGATGCAGGATATGATAGAAAGATTCTGCAGGGCACCAAAAGCTTTTGAGAACAGACAGGAGAAAAACGAGGAAGGGTTATAAACAGATGCAGAGAGAAAAGACCATGCTGATTGCAGATGACGTAGAATTGAACAGAGCGCTCCTGGAGAATATCTTTGATGACGAGTACAGCATTCTTCAGGCTGCAGACGGAGTGGAAGCCATGGAGATCCTTCGCAGCCAGCCGGTGGATGTTGTCCTGTTGGATATTGTCATGCCGCGCATGGACGGGTTCGAGGTCCTGAAAACCATGAAGGAGGAGGAGACACTTTCGGGTATTCCGGTCATCATGGCAACTTCAGAGAAGGAAAATTCGGAGGAGCGGGCCCTGCTGCTTGGGGCGGACGATTTTATCAACAAGCCGTACCGGGCCATGGTGGTAAAAAAGCGTGTAGAAAATATTGTGGTTAAGCATATTCTGGAGCGGAAACGGCTGGAAAATGCCCTTTTTGAGACCAGGAATGAATTGAACTCCCTGATCGACTCTGTCCCGGGCGGCATTGGTGTCTGGAAGGTGACGGATAAGGTGCAGGTGGAGTATTTTAATGACGGATTCTGCCGGCAGTTCGGCTATGACAGGGAGGAGTTCCAGGAGAAATTCAGCAGTGATCTGACTGCTCTGTGGGTTGGCGGCGATACAGAATATATTCTTAACCGGCTGCGGGAAAACAAGGACAGTAATGACAGGATCTCCCTGGTCCATCAGGTGAGAAGAAAGGACAAAAGCCTTCGGTGGTTCAGTCTGAATGCCCTGAAATACAAGGTGGAGGACGGGGTACCTGTCTTCCGCATCGTGAATATCGACGTGACGGAGAGCAGGGAGAATGAACTTCTCATTGAGCAGAAGAATGAGGAGCTCAGGTACCTGCTGGATCATGATGCCCTCACAGGCCTTTATAACCGCTCCACTTTCTGTCGGAAGACCGCGGATTTCCTGAGACAGAATCCTGAGGGGACCTACAATATGGTGCAGTTTGATATTGAGCGCTTTAA
This sequence comes from Blautia sp. NSJ-175, assembly GCF_022867815.1. Lineage (NCBI taxonomy): Bacteria > Bacillati > Bacillota > Clostridia > Lachnospirales > Lachnospiraceae > Blautia > Blautia sp. NSJ-175. The sequence continues at coordinate 336,778 of NZ_JALIFQ010000005.1, read as the reverse complement.
GGTGATCAACGAGCTTTACGGCAATTTTATGGGAGACAGGATACTGCTTCTGATTGCCGAGGGGCTTCAGAAATGCCTGAAAAGTAAGGGGACCTACGGAAGACTGGAGGCAGACCATTTTGCCGTATGCCTTCCGGCAGGGACAGAGGAGCTGCAGCAGGTGCGGGACCAGATGGAGAAAAGCCTGGCGTCTGTGAAGATAGAGCAGAAGATCAATCTCTATTACGGGGTTTACACCATAGAGGACAGGGGCATGTCCGTGGATCTCATGTGTGACAGGGCAAACCTGGCCCTGCGTACAGTCAAAGGAAATTCAAACCGTGCTTACGCAGTGTATAATGACGAGCTCCATCAGGTCGTTTTAAGTGAGCAGCAGCTTACCAACTCCATGGAGGAGGCACTTCTCCAGAGACAGTTTGAGGTTTATTACCAGCCGGTTGTGGACCTGAACACAGGAGATGTGGTGAGCGCTGAGGCGCTGGTGCGGTGGAACCATCCGGAAAAGGGTATGGTGTCGCCCGGATTTTTCATTCCGTTTTTTGAGCATAATGGCTTTATCATCAAGCTGGACGCCTACATCAGGGAGGAAGTCTGCAGGAATATGATGGAGCTCAGGCGCCGCGGCTTAAGAAACATTCCGGTGTCTGTAAATGTATCCAGGCTGGAGTTCTATGATCCCAATCTCTGCAGAAGCATCATAGACCTGACAGAAAGGTACCGGCTGGAGCCGCAGATGATGCGGCTGGAGATCACGGAGAGTGCCTATACGGACAATCCCCAGCAGCTTTTGGCTGCTATGAAAGAACTGCAGAACTATGGGTTCCAGGTGCTGATGGATGATTTCGGAAGCGGATATTCCTCTCTGAACATGCTGAAGGATGTGCCTGTGGATATCCTGAAAATGGACATGAAATTCCTGGAAGACCAGGGAATCTCCGGTAGAGGCCCTGAGATCCTGGCCTCCCTGGTACGCATGGCAAAAAAACTGGGCATGCGCACCATTGCAGAGGGTATCGAGACGAAGGAACAGGGAGATTTTCTGCGCTCTGTGGGATGTGAATACGGACAGGGCTATTACTATGCAAGACCTATGCCGGCAGATTCCTTTACCAGTCTGCTGATGGCAAGAGAAAACGTAAAGTGAAAAAATCCATTGACAAACAGTCCATTTATGCATAAACTAGAGAAAGATATGGAAAAAGCTGTGAACGGAAAGAGTAACCTGGGAATTTTTACAGAGAAGGACAGTCACCGGCTGAGAGCTGCCCGAAAAGGAAAAGGTGAAAGTGCATCCGGGAGCTGACCAGCCTGTCATACGGGAAGGTCCGTGTACCTGCGTTAAAGGTGTGAGCGGGGGACTGATGTCCTCAAATAGAGTGGAACCGCGGAGTGATTTCTTCGTCTCTATATGGCAGTAACAGCCATATAGAGACGTTTTTTATTCCATATTTACCATAGAAAGGAAATAAACCATGGGATTTGTCAAACATATAAAAGAAGAATTTCAGGTTATCCGGGAAAGGGACCCGGCCATCAAAACGCCGCTGGAAGTCCTTCTGTATCCCAGTTTCCGGGTCATGATCCAGTATAGAAGGGCGCATAAGCTCTATGAAAAAGGCCACTATTTCCTTGCCAGATGGATTTCCCAGAGGGCAGCCAGAAAAACAGGTATTGAAATCCATCCCGGGGCAAAAATAGGAAAGGGACTGTTTATTGACCACGGCACCGGTGTTATCATCGGTGAGACAACAGTCATAGGCAACAATGTGACGCTTTACCAGGGCGTGACCCTGGGCGGTACCGGCAAAGAGACCGGCAAGCGCCATCCCACCCTGAAGGACAATGTGATGGTAAGTGCCGGGGCGAAAATACTGGGCTCCTTCACCATTGGGGAAAATTCCAAAATCGGTGCGGGAAGCGTAGTGCTGGAGGAGATTCCTCCCAACTGTACCGTAGTCGGTGTTCCGGGCCGTATTGTGAAGCGGGAGAACCAGAAAGTGCCAAGAAGTGATATGGACCAGGTTCATCTGCCTGACCCGGTACTGGAGGATATCAGAAAACTGCAGAGTGAGAATGAACACCTGAAGTCAAAGCTGCAGAAGCTGGAATACGAACTTCAGGAATTAATAGAAGAAAAGGAGTAGAGACATGAAGATTTACAATACCCTGACAAAGAGAAAAGAAGACTTCGTTCCCCTGGAGGAAGGAAAAGTAAAAATGTATGTGTGCGGTCCTACCGTATACAATTTTATCCACATCGGAAATGCCAGACCCATGATCGTCTTCGACACAGTGAGGAGATATATGGAGTACAAGGGATATGAAGTAAACTATGTATCCAATTTCACGGATGTGGATGACAAGATCATTGCAAAAGCCATTGAGGAGGGTGTACCTGCGGAAGAGATCTCCGAGCGCTATATCAAAGAGTGCAAAAAGGACATGGCTGATATGAATGTAAAGCCTGCTACCACACATCCCCTGGCAACCCAGGAGATAGACGGCATGATCGACATGATCCAGACTCTCATTGACAAAGGATTTGCCTATGCGGTGAACGGCACTGTCTACTTTCGGGTAAAGAATTTCAGCGAGTATGGAAAACTCTCCCACAAGAATCTGGATGACCTGCAGTCAGGATTCCGTTCTATCCAGGTATCAGGGGAGGACCAGAAGGAAGATCCCCTTGACTTTGTTCTCTGGAAGCCGAAAAAAGAAGGGGAGCCTTACTGGGTATCACCCTGGAGTGAGGGAAGGCCGGGCTGGCACATTGAGTGCTCTGTCATGTCTAAAAAATATCTGGGCGAGGAGATTGATATCCACGCAGGCGGTGAGGACCTGGTATTCCCGCACCACGAGAATGAAATTGCCCAGTCTGAGTGCTGCAACGGCAAAATCTTTGCAAAATACTGGATGCACAATGCATTCCTGAACATTGATAACAGAAAGATGTCAAAATCTCTGGGCAATTTCTTCACAGTCCGTGAGATCGGCGAGAAATATGACCTGCAGGTACTGCGCTTTTTCATGCTGAATGCCCATTACAGAAGTCCTTTAAACTTCAGTGCCGAGCTGATGGAGGCTTCCAAGAATGCGCTGGACCGTATTGTGACCTGCGTGGACCAGTTAAAGCATCTGCTTGAAAATGCCCGGGATGAAGAGCTTACGGAGGCGGAAAAGGCGCAGCTTCCGGAAATCGAAGGCCTTGTGAAGAAATATGAGGAGTCCATGGAAGATGACTTCAATACAGCAGATGCCATTGCGGCTGTTTTTGAGCTTGTAAAATTCACCAACACCCAGGCGGGAAGCGGCAGCACAAAAGCATTTGTAAAACTGCTCTTTGACAAGATCACAGGCCTGTGTGATGTACTTGGCCTGATCGTGAATAAAAAAGAAGAAGTGCTGGACTCTGTAGTGGAAGGCCTGATCGAGGAGCGCCAGGCAGCCAGAAAAGCAAAAGATTTCGCGCGGGCAGATGAGATCCGTGACCAGCTTGCCTCCATGGGCATCATCCTGAAGGATACAAGAGAAGGTGTACAATGGAAGAGAGCTTAAGAAAGTTAAAAGACATGTTCTGTCTGGAGGATACGGATATCAGAACGTATTCTCCCCTGACCCTGGCTTATATCGGGGACGCTATCTACGAGCTGGTGATCCGCACCATACTGGTGGAAAAGGGCAATACACAGGTGAATAAACTGCACAACCGGGCAAGCAGGCTTGTAAAGGCCTCTGCCCAGTCCTCCATGATCGAGAAGCTGAAACCGCATCTCACAGAGGAGGAGGCAGCCGTATTCAAGCGCGGCAGAAATGCGAAATCTTATACCATGGCGAAAAATGCCAGTATGTCAGATTACAGAAGAGCAACCGGTTTTGAGGCACTGATGGGATATCTGTATCTTACGGAGCAGTGGGACAGAATGCTGGAGCTGATAAAAACAGGTTTGGAAGAAGGAGAAGCAGATGGAAGAGAAATTCCAGGAGAGTAAAGTAGAGGGCCGCAATGCAGTGCTGGAGGCATTCCGTTCAGGCCGCGTGGTGGACAAGCTGTTTGTGCTGGAGCGATGTGAGGACGGTCCTGTCCGCACAATTTTAAGAGAGGCGAAAAAGCACGATACCATGGTGCGGTTCGTGAAAAAGGAGCGTCTGGACCAGATGTCAGAGACCGGAAAACACCAGGGAGTCATTGCCATGACAGCGGCCTATGACTACGCGGAAGTGGATGATATTCTGAATAAGGCCAGGGAAAAGGGAGAGGCTCCTTTTGTGGTGCTCCTTGACAACATCGAAGATCCCCACAACCTGGGAGCAATCATCCGTACTGCCAATCTGGCAGGCGCCCACGGAGTGATCATACCGAAAAACAGAGCAGTGGGCCTTACCGCCACCGTTGCCCGCACCTCAGCGGGAGCCCTGAATTACACGCCTGTGGCGAGAGTGACCAACATTGCCAGGACCATAGAGGAGCTGAAAAAAGAGGGACTGTGGTTTGTCTGCGCAGATATGGGCGGCACCAGCATGTACCAGCTTGATTTGAAAGGGCCGATCGGTCTTGTGATTGGAAATGAAGGGGAAGGCGTATCCCGCATGGTTAAGGAGAAATGCGACTTTGTGGCATCCATACCCATGAAAGGTGATATTGATTCCCTGAATGCTTCCGTGGCTGCGGGAGTTTTGGCTTATGAAATTGTGAGACAGCGGCTTTTGGGATAAAATATGGATAATTACGAACAGTTTACGGACGAAGAATTGATTGAGCGGCTGAGGGACGGTGAGCAGGAGCTGGAGGACTATCTCATGGAGAAATACAAGGGGATGGTACTGAAAAAGGCCCATGCCATGTTCATTGTGGGCGGCGAGCGGGAGGATCTGATCCAGGAGGGCATGATTGGCCTGTTCAGGGCCCTGAGAGATTACCAGCCGGGGAAAAGCGCCACCTTTGCCACCTTTGCCAACCTGTGTGTGGAGCGGCAGATCTATAAGGCCATAGAAATGTCGGGAAGGCTTAAAAATAAGCCGCTGAACTCCTACATTTCCCTCAGCGAGGAGGAAAGTCCCATTCTTGACAGTCTGGCCTTTGAGCAGCAGGACCCTGAGGCCATTGTCATTGACAGGGAGAACGTAAATGTCATGCAGGAGAAGATCCGGCAGCATCTGAGCCGTTTTGAAACCCGGGTGCTGGACTCTTATCTGGAAGGTATGACCTACACCCAGATTGCGGAGGCTATGGGGAAAAGCCCCAAGTCCATTGACAATGCCCTGCAGAGAATCCGGGGGAAGATCAGGGAATTCTTAGAGTGAACAGTCACAAAAGAACAGCATTGACAGGTGCGCGTTTTAGTGGTATCTTAATACACAATAAGAGGAAAGGATGTGATTGCGCACATGGAGGATAGCGACGATAGTGATAGTGCATTTAGCAGATTAGCTGCCCCATGTCGTATTATGGATAGATAAGGCGTGGTCTGTATACGGAGAGATCCGGATACAGGCTGTGCCTTTTTGTGTTTTTTCATACTTCCCATACAGATGGGGAGAAAGATTCCATAATACGATTTCAGGAGGTATAGGATAATGATAGGAGCTTTACTTTTACAGGTTGTTTTGATATTTTTAAATGCGACTTTTGCCAGTGCGGAGATCGCGGTGATCTCTATGAATGAGACACGGCTGCGCAAGCTGACTGCGGATGGGGATAAGAGGGCTGTGAAGCTGTTTGCCCTGACGGAACAGCCCGCCAGATTTTTAGCCACCATTCAGGTTGCCATCACGCTGGCAGGACTGCTGGGAAGTGCGTTTGCAGCGGAAAACTTTGCCGGACCCCTGGTGGGGTGGCTGACGGCAGCAGGGGTGGCCATTCCGGAATCCGTGCTGAAATCCATTGCCGTATTTTTGATCACACTGATACTGGCTTATTTTAACCTGGTATTCGGAGAGCTGGTTCCAAAGCGTATTGCCATGAAAAAGGCGGATTCCATGGCACTGTCCATGTCGGGCATGCTTTATGGAGTGTCCAGGGCATTTGCGCCGCTGGTATTTCTCTTGACAGTATCCACGAACCTGATTCTGAAGCTGATGGGTATTAACCCGGAGGAAGAGGAGGAGAAGGTTTCTGAGGAGGAGATCCGTATGCTTCTCATGGAGGGAAATGCCCAGGGAACCATTGATGCCCGGGAAAATGAGATGATACAGAATATATTTGATTTTGACGATATGGATGCGGAACAGATCTGTACCCACCGTATTGATGTGGATGCGCTGTATCTGGAAGATGATATGGCAGAGTGGGAGGATATGATAAGACGTACCCGCCATTCCTTTTATCCTGTGTGCGGTGAGAGCTGTGACGATATTGTGGGTATTTTGGATACCAGAGATTATTTCCGCATGGAGGACAGGTCGCGTGAGGCTGTCATGGAGCAGGCTGTGGATAAGGCCTGGTTTGTGCCGGACGGCATGAAGGCAGATGTGCTTTTTTCCAATATGAAGAAGAACAGGACATATTTTGCCGTGCTGGTGGACGAATACGGCGGTGTTTCCGGCATCATCACGCTTCATGACCTGATGGAGGCCCTGGTAGGGGAGCTGTGCGAGGAGGAGGAAGCGCTGCGCCCCAGGGAAATTGAGAAGATCAGTGACAAGGAGTGGAAGGTACAGGGCTGTGCCCCGCTGGACGATGTGGCGGAGGCGCTGGGTGTTCATCTTCCCACAGACACGTATGACACATTCAACGGATTTATCTGCAGCATCATAGGAAGGGTGCCGAAAAACGGCGAGAGATTTGAATGTGAATTTTCAGGCGTGCGGGTCCTGGTCCACTCTGTGGAAAATCACAGAATCGGCACTACCACACTCCATTTGATTGACGAAAATCCTTTGCCCTGTTAAAATAGTAATAATTAAAACATTAAAGTGTTACAGCAGAAAGAACGGGAGGTAGCAACATGAGGGAAAAAACAATTCTGGTAGTGATACCTGTGAGAGAAGAACATAGAGAGCTTCTGGAGGAGGCGGCACCGGGGAATCATTTTGTATATTCCTCGATCAGGGAAGTGAGCAGGGAACAGGTGCAGGAGGCGGATATCATTCTGGGAAATGTCCCGGCAGATAAAATCGGAGCTTCCAAAAAACTACAGTGGCTGCAGTTAAACTCTGCCGGAGCTGACGCTTATACAGGCCAGGGCATTCTGGATGAAAATACAGTTGTCACAACAGCAAACGGAGCCTACGGAAAGACTGTTTCCGAGCATATGTTTGCCATGCTGTTAGCCATGCAGAAGAAACTGCATCTCTACCGTGACAGTCAGAATAAGCATATCTGGGACGAACACGGAACCGTGACTTCCATTGCGGACTCTACAGTGCTGATCTTCGGAATGGGGGATATCGGCCGCCACTTTGCCAAGATGGCCCATGCCCTGGGCGCTTATGTCATTGGTGTGAAGAAAAGTCCGGGTAACTGCCCGGAGTACATTGATGAGCCGCATCTGATGAAGGACTGCAGAGAACTGCTGCCCCATGCCGATGTGGTGGTCTCCTTCCTGCCCAGTACACCGGAGACGAGGGGCCTGTTTGACAAGGAACTGTTCCATCTCATGAAGCCGGGTGCCTTCTTTTTGAACGGCGGCCGCGGCGATGCGGTCTGTACAGAGGACCTCTGCGATGTGCTGGATGAGGGCCGTCTGGCAGGCGTGGCCCTGGACGTGACAAAACCTGAGCCGCTTCCGGCTGACCACAGACTGTGGGATTATCCCAATGTATTTATCACGCCCCATGTGTCAGGCTTCTATCACCTTCCGGAAACCCTGGATAAGGTGGTAAATATCTGCACAGAGAACCTGAAACGGTACATGCAGGGACAGAAGCTCAGAAACATCATGGATTTCCAGGCAGGCTACTGCAGCGGAAACAAAAAATAAAGCGCTGCATTGATAAACAGCAGTGACAATATGACCTGTGCGGTGCACAAACCGGGCACCGCACAGGGGGCATATTACACCGTTCTGGCTGCTGCGACAAAAAAATAAAAAAGTTTTCAAAAATATCTTGACATTTGACACAACTTTTGTTAGAATTCTTAATTGTGATGACGAGTTACACAGCACATCACTAGGAATGCTGCCTTGGCTCAGTTGGTAGAGCGTCGCCTTGGTAAGGCGGAGGTCGGCGGTTCAAATCCGCTAGGCAGCTCGATGAAAACCCTTGAATTTTCAAGGGTTTTTTTGTTATTTACGGAAAATGAAAACCGTCCGGAGGGGACGGTGTGTTTATACGGAGGTGCGTAATGAAAATCTTTAATAAACTGGTGCGGGATAAAATTCCGGATATCATAAGAGAGGGAGGCGGAATACCCCATACAGAAATTTTGTCCGCGGCTGCATACATAACAGAGCTTGACAAGAAGCTGGATGAGGAGATTGCAGAATACCAGGAGAGCAAGGAGCTGGAAGAGCTCGCCGACGCCCTGGAGGTCATCTATGCCATATGCGAAGCCAGAGGATATACCGTGGAAAAACTGCAGGAAGTCCGAGAAGAAAAACGGCGGCTGCGGGGCGGGTTTGAGAAACGGGTTTTGTTGGTTTCCAGGGATTGAGAGAAAAGCAAAAGAGCCGTCCGCTTTTAAGCCGGATGGCTCTTTTGATCAGGCGTCCTGAAGTTTAAACCAAACCTCCACCGTCCTGTCCACAACTTCATCAATCCTGGTGTGATCCCTTTTCTCAATGACCTCATAAACCGCCATATGGGTATTGTACACATACTCCCCATTCTGATGCTTGTGGGTATTGGTGATAGAAGCCTGCATAAAATCCATGACAAAAGCATAAATCCTGGCAGCAATCTGGTTATGGCAGGCAAGTCCTAAGAGGCGGTGAAAATCCAGATCATTTTCTGTTATTTTAGACTGGGGAGCACCGCTGTCGATCAGCGCTTTTAACTCTTCCAGGTTTTCTGCAAGCTTTTTGCGTTCTGCGGCATTCTCGTCATAGTGCTCCAGAATCAATTCAAGAATATCGGTCTCGAATATTTTCCGGAATTCATAGAGATTGGAGATGTCAGGATTGGACACGAAAAAGCTGAACAGAAGAGAGTCAATCAGCTCATTTCCCGGTGTTTCACAGACATAAGTGCCGTTACCCACCCGGATGTCCACCAGCCCGAAGGCTGACAGGATTTTCATGGCTTCCCTTACGGAACCTCGGCTGACACCTAATCCTTCGGAAATTTCCAGTTCATTGGGGAGCTTATCCCCCGGTTTCAGACGCCTTTCCATCAATAACTGCTTGATACTGTTCACTACAATATCTACAGCAGATTCACGCTTGCTGGCCTCAAACAAATTACTCATAATGTATTCCACCCCGATCGTTGTTAATTATAGTTATTCTATCAAAAAAAACATAATACGTCAAACAAATGGCGGAAATCCTTATTCTCCCCATGGATTCAGGGAAGGCTGGAGTATGGACCAGGTATCTACGGATTTTGTGATGGCTTCATCAATTCTGCCCGCGTCTTTTGATTCGATCAAATCCACAATATCGCGATGAATTTCATAGACAATCTCTCCGCTGCGGCCCTTATGGGTGGCAGCAATGGAGGGTTCCATAAAGTCTATGATAAAATTATAAACCCGTTCAGCCAGGAGATTTTTGGATGCCTGGCCTAAAATTCTGTGGAATTCCAGGTCGTTTTCTGACAGCTTTTTGTCGGATGCGCCGTTGGCCATCAGGCGCTCTAACTGCTCCAGATTATCACGGAGCGCTTTTCTCTCTTTTCCATTGTCATCGTAGTGTTCCAGAATCATAGTAAGAATATCGTTTTCAAAGATATGTCGGAACTCATAGAGGTCATCAATCTGCGGATTGGAGATAAAGAAACTGAACAGAAGGGAATCCATAGTGGTATTTCCCGGTGTTTCACAGACATAAGTACCGTTGCCCACCCGGATATCCACCAGTCCGAAAGCAGAAAGAATCTTCATCGCCTCCCGGACGGACCCGCGGCTCACCCGCAGTTCTTCGGATATCTCCAACTCACTGGGAAGTTTATCGCCTGGTTTTAAGGTCCTTTCCATTAAGAGCTGTTTAATACTGTTTACAACCAGATCGACAGCGGATTCCCGTTTGCTTGCTTCAAATAAATTACTCAAATATTCACCTCCGAATCTATTATTATTCTCAAAAGTCAAAAATGTTTAGTTGTTGTAACTATCTTATCATGGGGAATCATCATACGTCAAATATTAGATATAAGATATTATGCATAAGATTTCCATGGGTAATTTATTTATATTTAACAAAATACACATATAATAGAAAAAAGTTTGGAAAATTCATTGACAAATCAGTCGATAAATGATATACATAAAACATCAGATGTTTAACGAACGACAAATGAAATGAGAGAAAAGGAGAATGGACATGAAAAACAAGATCTTAGCAGCAATTCTGACTGTAACATTGGCAGGCGTTATGACTGCATGTGGAAATAACGGCGGAGGAGGAAACGCAGATGCCTCTGTGACGCAGTCCTCCAAAAGTACATCCGACAGCGGGACGAAAAGTGAAGACACCATGCTTGGGGCGGACAGCGCCACACTGCGCCTGAAGGTGGGAACCACCACAGCTCCCGAAGGTCATTATGTGAAAGGTCTGCAGGAAATGCAGAAGCTGTTGGAGGAGTACAGCGACGGTGAGATGACACTTGATATCTATCCAAACTCCCAGTTGGGAAATGAAAGAGACATGATGGAAAATGTGGGGATGGGAGTACAGGAGATGTGCCTCATATCCACAGGACCCATACCGAACTTTGTCTCTGACTTTGCGGTGCTGGACCTCCCTTACTTATTTGAAGATGAACAACATGCCTATGAAGTATTGGACGGTGAAATCGGAACTTCCCTTCTGGGTCAGCTGGAGAGCCAGGGAATCAGGGGCGTTGGCTTCTGGGAGAATGGTTTCCGTGAGGTGACCAACGACAAAAAGGAGATCAAAACACCGGAAGACTTAAAAGGAATGAAGATCCGTACCATGGAAAACAGCGTACATATGGCAACCTACCAGACATTGGGTGCCACAGCAACACCAATGGCATGGAGTGAGATCTTCACAGCGCTTCAGCAGGGAACCGTGGACGGACAGGAAAACCCCATTGCCATCATAGAATCCGCCAAGGTGTATGAAGTGCAGAAATACGTTTCCATGATTGATATTTTCTATTCCCCCTGTGTGCTGATGATCGCCCAGAGTACCTACGATGGGTTTACGGATGCACAGAAGGAAGCTTTCGACAAAGCAGCAGAGGAGGCAAAGGATTATCAGAGGGAATACAGCAGCAGCTATAATGAAGAAGCAATTGAAAACATGAAAGAAGCAGGCGTTACGGTGACAGAAGTGGATAAAGAAGTGTGGAAGAGTGCAGCGGATGCGGTCTATGACCAGTTGGACAGCCTGAAGCTGAACAAGGAGCTGGTAGAGAAAATTCAGTCATCTAACTAAACAGAAGGAGTGGACATTTTGGAAAAGCTATTTAACGGACTAAAGAAAGCGGAAGAAATACTTCTGGTAGTGTTAATGGTTATTATGTGCGCAGTTATATTTATTGCCACAGTGGCACGTTTCACCGGTTTGTTTGTGATCCCATGGGCAGAAGAGCTGGCAAGGTACTGTATGATATGGGTGATTTTTCTCGGAATCGGTGTTGCGGCATGCAATGGGGAACATTTCTGCGTGGAGGCCCTGGAGTTGTTCTGCTCCGGGACAGTGCTGAAAATCATTTATGTGCTGGACTCTGTCCTGGTGGTTGCGTTCAGTATCTTCGCTTCCTATTATGGAGTGACCATTCTGCAGAAACAGATGGCAAGCGGGCAGGTGACGCCGAGCCTTCGGTGGCCTATGTGGATCATGTATCTCTCCATTCCTCTGGGATTGATCCTTATGGCTCTCTGCTACGCATGGCATACATTTGAGAAGGTCACGGGAAAAGAAAAACCAGAAGAGATTGGGCAGAAGGAGGAAGAGAAAAAATGATTATAGGAATGTTGTTCGGAGTTTTATTTGTCATGCTGTTTCTGGGAGTCCCCATTGCCATCTGCCTGGGAATAGCCGTGTGCGTGGCGATCGTAGCCAGCGGGAACCTGAATCTGCTCCCTGCAGTTGCCCAGAGAATGTTTACCCAGGCGGATAATTTTACTCTGATGGCTGTTCCCTTCTTTATACTGGCCGGAAACATTATGGAAAAGGGAGGCATTTCCAAACGGCTCATAGATTTTATTGAAATACTGATGAGAAGAATACCCGGGCGTCTGTCCTGTATCACAGTCGTGGCCTCCGCGTTCTTTGGTGCCATCTCCGGTTCCAATCCGGCAACAGTCGCTGCCATCGGCGGTATCACAGTTCCGAGGATGAAGCAGAAGGGGTACCCGGAAGATGTGGCTGCAGCCGTTGCAGCATCCGGCGGAACACTGGGAGTTGTCATTCCGCCCAGTATTCCCATGGTAACTTATGCGGTGACAGCATCCGTATCTGTGGGAACCATGTTCATGGCAGGTGTCATTCCGGGGCTTTTGCTTGCGGCAGTGCTGATCGCAACCAATATTGTGATCTGTAAAAAATACGACGCCGCAGAGAATGGCAAGGTTACTTTAAAAGCCTTTGCTCACTCTTTTAAAGAGGCACTCCTCGCCATTTTTATGCCTGTGATCATTCTGGGAGGCATTTACGGCGGTTTATTTACACCTACGGAATCCGCGGCGGTTGCCTGTGTGTATGCTTTTATCATCAGTGTATTTGTATATAAAGAACTGACATTAAAGGATATCTACGAGATTTTCCGTAAATCTACCGTGAGTTCAGCGGTGGTATTGTTTGTGGTCAGCATGTCAGCACCCTTTGCCTGGTTTATGACGAACCAGAATATCCCCACTTTTATCGCGTCCAGCGTACTGGGCCTGTTTACCAATAAAGTGGCACTGCTGCTGATGATCAATGTGATCCTGCTGTTTTTGGGATGTTTCCTGGAGACACAGTCCATCATTCTGCTGGTAACCCCGATTCTGCTGCCCATTGCAGCTTCCCTGGGATTATCACCAGTCGCTTTAGGTATCATCATTATTATCAATACCTCCATCGGTATGATCACACCGCCGATGGCAGTGAACCTGTTTGTCGCTTCGGGTATAGCCAATACCAGTATAGGGAAGATCAGTAAACGGATTATTCCCTACCTGTGCATTGAAGTGGCAACACTGCTGGTAATGACCTTCATTCCGGCAATTATCACCTGGCTTCCGGGTATTATGGGAGTTTGATAGTAACTGATAAAATATATAAAAATTCAAGGAGGTTTTCGTATGAACAGCGCAGAACTGAAACAGGTGGCAGATCATCTTCGGATGACAGCCGTGGATATGGTCTATAAAGGAAAGGACGGACATCCGGGCCCGGCACTGTCAATAGCGGACATTATGGCAGTCCTCTTCTTCGATGAGATGAGAATAGATCCTGCCAACCCCGACTGGGAGGACAGAGACCGTTTTATCCTGTCAAAAGGCCATGCATGCCCTATTTACTATGCGGCATTATCTGAGAGAGGTTATTTCGGAGAGAAAATTAAGGACTTTAAGCTGAGAGCACTGGGAAGTAAATTCCAGGGGCATCCGGTCATGAACAAGACAAAAGGTGTGGATATGACATCCGGCTCCCTGGGGAACGGCATTTCCATCGCCGGAGGTATGGCACTGGCGGGAAAATACAGAAGGAAAGACTACAATGTGTATGTGATTGCCGGGGACGGTGAGCTTCAGGAGGGTGTGTGCTGGGAGGGAATCAATTCCGCAGCGGCCCACAAGCTTGATAACCTGATCGTATTCGTGGACAAGAACGGATGGCAGAGCGGTGCTTCTGTACAGGAGACCATTGGCTCCAACAATATAAAAGAGCGTTTTGAGGCGTTCCAGTGGGATGCCCAGGAGATTGACGGCCACGACGCGGACGCGATCAAAGCGGCCATTGCAAAAGCAAAAGAGACAAAGGGAAAACCAAGTGTCATTGTATGCGACTGTGTGAAGGGAAAAGGACTCTCCTTTATGGAAAATGATAACGCATGGCACAAGGGCGTTCCCACAGAGGAACAGTATCAGCAGGCAGTAAAAGAATTAGGAGGTGCAGAATAATGGCAGAATTCAAGGGAACGCGGGAGGCCTTTGCTGCGGCGCTTATAGATCTGGCAGCAAATGACGATAAGATCATGTTTGTTTCACCCGACTCATTAAAAGCGATGCGTGCAACAAAATTTGCAGAGCTGTATCCTGAGCAGTATGTGGAAGTGGGAATATCAGAGCAGAATGCAGTGGACACCGCAGCAGGTCTGGCGGCGGCAGGATTGACCCCTTTTGTAGGTACATATGCAGGGTTTATGACCATGCGTGCCTGTGAGCAGATGCGCACCTTTGTTGCGTATCCGAATCTGAACGTAAAGTTTGTGGGCATCAATTCCGGCCTTTTGGGAGGCGAGAGAGAGGGGGTTACCCATCAGTTCTATGAAGACCTGGGGATCCTTTCCAACATTCCCAATTACACGATCCTGACTCCGGCAGACGGTTACCAGACATACAAAGCAGTACAGATGGCAGCTAAGATCAATGGACCTGTATATGTAAGGGCAGGCAGCGGAAGAGAGGCAAATGTGTATGAAAAAGACGCACCCTTCTCTTCGGACGGCATTACTGTCTTAAGAGAATACGGAAATGACACACTTCTGTTATCCAGCGGATTTGTTCTGGACCGTGTCCTGGCAGCAGCGGATCTGTTAAAAGAGCAGGGTGTAAATGTAACGGTTGGGGATATTAACATCTTATATGGAAAGAATCCGGAGAAGATCATTGAGGCTATCAGGAAAGCGGAGAAGATCGTGACAGTGGAGGACCACAATATTAACGGCGGTCTGGGTGCATACATAAGCAGGCTTTCAGCAGAGAACGCGCCGAAATTCGTAAAACGCATAGGTCTAACCACTTTCGGGGAATCCGGCCCTGCAAAAGAGCTGGCTGATGCCTATGGATTCTCTCCCGAGAACATTGCAAAGACAGTAAAAGAAAATCTGTAACAGGCAGGATCGTTCCGGACAGGAATGAAAGACAGAATATAGGAATTGGAAAAGAGGAAAATAAAATGAGTAAAATCGTAGTTAGTGTAATCGGTGCAGGCGGTAAAATGGGAACAAGGACAAGCAACAATCTGGCAAAGAAACCGGAAGAATTTGAGCTGCTTCTGGTGGAAGCCACGGACGCGGGAATTAAGAGCATCAAAGAAAGGGGATTTGAGCCTGTTCCTGTGGAGGAGGCCCTGGCAAAGGCTGATGTGGTGGTATTTGCTGTGCCGGATACTCTGATCGGCAAACTCTCCGCTGTTTATGTGCCACAGTTAAAACCGGGAACCGGATTCATTATCCTGGACCCTGCAGCAGCGGTTGCAAGAGAACTGACCCTGAGAGAAGACTGCACGTTTGGTGTGGCTCATCCCTGCCACCCGTCCTATTTCCTGGATCAGGATACCTTTGAGGCGCGCCAGGACCGCTTTGGCGGAATGGGCGGAAAACAGGACATTGTCATGTCAAAAATCCAGGGCGATGATGACCGTTTTGCCCAGTGTGTGGAGGTGGCAAAACAGATGTATGCCCCTGTGGAGCATGCATATGTCATGTCCTCAGAGCAGATCGCATTTTTGGAGCCGACCCTTGTGGAGCTTTTGGGAGCCACCTGTCTGTATGCCATGGCGGAGACCGTGGAGGAAGCAGTGAAGAGGGGAATACCCAAGGAGGCAGCAGTCTCCTTCCTGACAGGCCATATTTATAATCTGTCCGCAAACTTCCTGGGATATATTCCCGGAAATCCGCCGGTTTCAGATGCCTGCAAAGTGGCGATCGGACTGGGGAACCGTCTGGTCATGAGGGAAAACTGGAAAGATATCTGGAAAGATGAAGTGCTGGATAAGGTCATTGCCACTATGCTGCATCCGGAGAATCCACAGATCTGACACAAAGAAGCTTTTTTGGAAAGGAAGAAATGAGTATGAAAATTGTTGTTTTGGACGGTTATACGGAAAATCCGGGAGATTTATCCTGGAAAGATATGGAGGCACTGGGGGAACTGACGGTTTATGACCGCACATCCCTTACGGATATGCAGGAGGTCATAGACAGGATCGGTGATGCGGAGGCTGTTATAACCAATAAAACACCGCTTCCCAGGGAAGTGTTTGATGCCTGCAGAAATATCAGGTATGTGGGAGTCCTTGCCACTGGATACAATGTGGTAGATGTGGAAACGGCAAAGGAGAGAGGCATTCCGGTGTGCAACATTCCAACCTATGGTACAGCGGCTGTGGGACAGTTTGCCATTGCCCTGCTGCTGGAAATCTGCCATCACATCGGTCATCATGACAAAGCTGTCCATGAGGGCAGATGGGAAAATAATCCTGACTGGTGCTTCTGGGATTATCCGCTGATCGAGTTGGCTGACAAGACCATGGGTATCGTGGGATTCGGAAGAATCGGACAGGCAACAGGGCGTATTGCCAAGGCTCTTGGAATGAAGGTCATTGCCAATGATGAATACCCGAATGACAGCGGGAGAGAGATCGCGGAATATGTGACCAGGGACGAGTTATTTGCCAGGTCGGACGTGATCGCCCTGCACTGCCCTCTGTTTCCCTCCACACAGGGGCTGGTGAACAAGGAGAGTATCGCAAGGATGAAAGACGGCGTGATCATTATCAATAATTCCAGAGGGCCGCTGATCGTGGAAGAGGATCTAAAAGATGCGCTGAACAGCGGTAAAGTTGCCGGTGCCGGTTTGGATGTGGTATCCACTGAACCCATCAGAGGGGACAACCCGCTGCTTAAGGCAAAGAATTGTATCATTACACCGCATATTTCCTGGGCGCCGAGAGAATCCAGACAGAGGCTCATGGATATTGCAGTGGAGGACCTGAAAGCATTTGTGGAGGGTCATCCCATAAATGTGGTAAATAAGTAAAATTCAGAAATATCAACCTAATAAAGTGATTCCGATAACATCCCCGGGTACTGCCATGTCCGGGGATGTCTGTAAAAAAACACCCGGCAGGCACAAAGCGGAGAAATGAGCCTTCCGGGTGTTTTTATCTGCAGTCACAGTCTGTCGCAGATGACAGTTCCTGTTCTGCCTTCAATTCCGTCTTTTGCTTTCTGAAGCAGAGTGATCAGAGCTTTTCTCCCCGGCTTCGAGGAAGCGAAGTCAATGGCTGCTTCCACCTTGGGAAGCATGGAGCCGGGGGCAAGCTGTCCCTCCCGGGCATATTTCTTGGCCTCAGAGGTGGAGACAGCGGACAGCCAGGTCTCATCCTCTTTGCCGAAATTGATGGCTACTTTTTCCACGGCTGTAAGGATGATGAGATAGTCAGCATCCAGTTCCTTAGCCAGCAGGCAGCTTGCAAAGTCCTTGTCGATCACTGCGCTGGCGCCTTTTAAGTGGTTTCCCTTCAGCGTCACGGGGATTCCGCCGCCGCCGCAGGCTATGACAACTTCACCGGAGTCCACCAGGGAGCGGATCGCGCCGATCTCCACGATCTCCTGAGGTTTCGGGGAGGCGACGAAGCGGCGCCAGCCTCTGCCTGCATCCTCACGCATGATGTGGCCGTATTTTTCGGCAATGACCTTTGCCTCCTCCTCGCCCAAAAACTTTCCGATCGGCTTGGAAGGAGAGGAAAATGCCGGATCATCTTCATTGACACGTACCTGTGTGACCATGGTGGATACGGGAATGTTGTCAATACCCCGGTTCAGCAGTTCTTCCCGGAGCGCATTCTGCAGATCATATCCGATATAAGCCTGGCTCATGGCAACGCAGACCGAAAGCGGAGTGTTGGGCTGTGCTGCGTCTTCCCTTGAAAGGGCAGCCATGGCATTGTTGATCATGCCCACCTGAGGGCCGTTGCCGTGTGTGATAATGACCTGGTGGCCCTCCTCGATCAGGTCTACAATGGCTTTGGCTGTCACTTTCACAGCCGCCATCTGTTCCGGAAGGGTATTGCCCAGGGCATTGCCGCCCAGAGCGATAACGATTTTTTGTTTCTGCATAGTAAAAACCCCCTGTTCTTACAATTGACATTTTGAAAAGAGAAAGGGACAGGGTAATGGTGTCCTGACCCCGTCCCGGTTTCTTTCAGAGTAACCTGTTTTATTTGAATTTACGCGGCTGGTCGCGTTCTTCCAGTTTCTTTAAAACTTCTGCCGGGTCATCAAATTTGCTGAGCATGATCATGGCTGCAATGATGTATGGCTTGAAGCTGGCTTCCTTGTAAAGCGGTGTGCGGTAGCGGTCAAATACAGAGGCATCCACCTCACCGGATTCACAGCTTAAGCCTGTGATATCAGCAGGCAGGCAGTGCAGATAGAGGGCCTTGCCGTCCTTTGTGGTCTTCATCAGTTCCTCTGTGCATGCCCAGTCTTTGTGCTGTGCATTCTGTGCCAGAAGTTCTTTTTCCAATTTATCAATTCCTTCAAAGTCACCTTTTCCGTATAAGTCGGTTCTCTCTTCCATAGCTGCAAATGGTGCCCAGCTCTTGGGATATACGATGTCTGCGTCTTTGAATGCTTCTTCCATGCTGTTGGTGCGCTTGAAGCTGCCGCCTGTCTTTTCTGCGTTCTTCTTAGCCACTTCCTCAACTTCCGGCATAACCTCGTATCCTTCCGGATGCGCCAGAACCACGTCCATGCCGAAACGTGTCATCAGGCCGATCACACCCTGGGGAACAGACAGGGGTTTGCCGTAGGACGGAGAATAAGCCCATGTCATGGCAAGCTTTTTGCCTTTTAAGTTCTCCACTCCGCCGAACTCGTGGATGATGTGGAGCATATCAGCCATACACTGGGTAGGATGGTCAATATCGCACTGCAGGTTTACAAGTGTGGGGCGCTGCTCCAGAATGCCGTCCTCGTAGCCCTCTTTGACAGAATCGGAAACCTGATGCATGTAAGCATTTCCTTTTCCGATATACATATCATCACGGATACCGATCACATCAGCCATAAAGGAGATCATGTTGGCTGTCTCGCGGACCGTTTCCCCGTGTGCGATCTGGGATTTGCCCTCGTCCAGGTCCTGTACTTCCAGGCCCAGCAGGTTGCAGGCGGAAGCAAAGGAGAAACGTGTACGGGTGGAGTTGTCACGGAACAGGGAGATGCCGAGGCCGCTCTCGAATACTTTTGTGGAGATGTTGTTCTGGCGCATGAAACGAAGGGCGTCTGCCAGGGTAAATACAGCTTCCAGCTCATCATCTGTCTTCTCCCAGGTGAGGAAGAAGTCGTTTTCGTACATTTCTTTGAAGTTCAGTTTGTTTAATTTATCAATATAATCCTGTAATGTTTTCATGGTATGGATATCCTTTCTTTATATAAATTCAAATGATTCGGCAGCAGTTATCTGCAGTATTCAGAGGGGAGTGCAGCGTACACGGCAGCACATCTTACAAGGTCTTCTTTCCAGGTCTTCTCATTGGGTGCGTGCGCCTGCGCTTCCTTGCCCGGGCCAAAGCCGATGCATGGGATGCCGAAACGGCCCATAATGGAAACACCGTTGGTGGAGAAGGTCCATTTGTCAATGCGCGGCTCTCCGTACAGCTCTGTGTAAGCGGCTGCCATAGCCTCTGTCACTTTGTGGTCCTGGGGAATGACCCATGTGGGGAAGTAGCACTCGGTAGGATAGGAAAGTCCGGTCCAGGACGGGCGCTCATAGTTGTACATGGATACCTTTGCGCCGTATTTCTTCACGGACGGAAGGGCACGGATCTCATCCAGGCAGCTTTCCCAGGTCTCACCTGCAGTCATGCGGCGGTCAAGAGAGACAGCACAGGAGTCTGCAACTGCACAGCGGCTTGGGGAGGTGAAGAAGATTTCGGATGTGGTCACTGTGCCGCGGCCGAGGAAACGGGCTTCTTTCCACTCTTTGTTGTATTTTTCGTCCAGCATTTTTACAAGACCTTTGATCTCTGTGGAGTCCTCAGCGTCGTTTTCATTGAGGGCGCGCACTTCCTGGAGGATGTCAGCCATTTTGTAGATGGCATTGTCACCGCGCTCCGGAGCGGAACCGTGGCAGGAAACACCGGTCACATCTATGCGGATCTCCATACGGCCCCTCTGGCCTCTGTAGATGCCGCCGTCTGTAGGCTCTGTGGAAACTACGAATTCAGGTCTTACTTTGTCTTCGTTTACAATATACTGCCAGCACAGACCGTCACAGTCCTCCTCCTGAACAGTTCCTGTTACCAGAACGGTATAGCGGTCATCCAACAGTCCCTGATCCTTCATGATCTTGGCGCCGTACACAGCGGAGACAATGCCGCCGAGCTGGTCAGAGGTACCGCGGCCGCCAATCTCCGTGTCGGATTCGAAACCTTCATAGGGATCAAAATCCCAGTTGTCACGGTTGCCGATGCCAACGGTATCAATGTGGGCGTCAAAGCCGATGAGTGTTTTGCCGCTTCCCATATATCCTAAAATGTTTCCCATGGGGTCAATGACAACTTTGTCAAATCCCAGGGCGTTCATTTCCTGCTCGATTCGTTTTACATGGCCTTCCTCGCCGACACTTTCGCCGGGAATCCTTACCAGGTCCCTTAAAAATTTTGTCATAGCCTGCTCGTAACCCTGTGCTGCTTCTTTGATTTTACCGTAATCCATAATCATATCCTCCCAATACATTTATTCTTAATTATAAAATGGTTTCCTATATCAATTATACTGTTTTCCGTCCCACACGATTTCTTTATAACGCTGGGGGTCTGTGTCTCCCTCTGTTGAGAAGAGAAGCACCTTTGCGTTCTCATCCAGTTTCAGGAAGTCCCGCAGTTCCCTGTATTCTTCCTGCTCCATGATGGCGCTGAGAAGTCCCATACCCACAGCACCGGATTCCCCGCTTGTCACCTGGGGGTCTCCTTTTACGGGAGCTGCCAGCATGCGCATGCCTCTGGCGGATACCCAGTCAGGACAGGATGTAAATACAGATACATGGTTCTTTAAGATATCCCATGAAATGGTGTTCGGCTCTCCGCATGCAAGACCTGCCATAATGGTTGGCATATCGCCGTCCACAATACGGATCTGGCCGTCAGCAGCCTTGGCGCCTTTGTAGAGGCAGGCGGCTGAATCCGCTTCCATGACTACGACTACAGGCGGATTGTCGGGATAGCGGTTTGCGAAATATCCCTGTACGGCTCCGGCCAGGGAACCCACGCCTGCCTGGATGAAGATGTGGGTGGGGCGGTCACAGCCGTATTCGCCGAGCTGTTCGTCGGCCTCGGAAGCCATGGTTCCGTAACCCTGCATGATCCAGGATGGAATCTCCTCATAGCCGTCCCATGCAGTATCCTGCACCATGACACCGTTTGGTGTCTGCTCTGCCATGGCGTTTGCCCGGCGGACACATTCGTCATAATTGACATCTGTGATGGTGGCATCTGCGCCTTCTTTTAAGATATTTTCAAGACGTGTCTGGGTGGAGCCTTTTGGCATGAGGACTACAGATTTCTGTCCCAGCCTGTTTGCCGCCCAGGCAACGCCGCGTCCGTGATTGCCGTCCGTTGCGGTGAAGAATGTGGCCTGCCCGAATTCTTTTCTGAGCTCCTCAGAGGTGAGGACTGCGTAGGGCAGTTCGCTTACATCCCTGTGGGTCTGTTTGGCAATGTAGTTTGCCATGGCGAAGGACCCGCCCAGCACCTTGAAGGCATTCAGGCCGAAGCGGTAGGATTCATCCTTTACGAAGAGTCCTCCCAGGCCCAGATATTCGGCCATGTGGTCAAGCTTTGCAAGCGGTGTTTTGCTGTACTGCGGAAAGCTCTGGTGGAAAGCTCTGGCTTTTGCTACATTTTCCAGTGACATGATCGGAAGAGAGGTGTCTGCCGTCTTCGGCATACGGTTCTCTGCCCATTGGATTTCTTTCATTTTTTTAGTTCCCCCTTTTCTTTGTTCACATCGGTATAGCTATATAAAGTATATTTGGAAATGCCGAAATAATTTGCCACCTTGTCGCCTGACTTGGTGATGAGGAAGGCGCCGGAGTCATTCAGAAACTGGATGGCTTTTACCTTGTCTTCCTTGGTCATCAGTGCCACCGGTTTGCCTACCAGGTTTACGGACTCCTCAATGAGGTGGTCTAAAAGGTCATTTACATTGTGGGTGATCTCCGGGGCAGCTTCTTTTTCTTTCTCCTCATCCGTGTCCGTCAGGTTGTGGATGGCGGCTTCTAAGGTGAGAAGCTTGGTAATATCATAATTAATACCGAGAATGTAGTGAAGCTCCTCCGCTTCGTCTTTTATGTAGAAAGTGGAAGATTTTAAAACTCTTCCGTCTGCCGTCCGGGTCAGATAACCGGCCCTGTCCGTCAGATTTTCCGGATGTGTTTCCTTTAACGCTTTCAGCACCACATTCGACGGGCCGTCCCCAAGTTGTCTGCCGGAGACATGACCGTTTTCCAGATAGACGATGGAGTGTTCCAGGTCTTTGGTCTTTAAGTCATGTATGACGATTTCGCAGTCCGGTCCGAACTGTCTGGCAAGACCGGCTGCCACCTGTTTCAGTAATTTCAATCTGCCCATAAGAAAGCTCCTTTCTGACAGGGTTCATTTTTTCTTGTTAATTCCATCATAGCATACTTTTTGGAGATTGCAAGAAGTTTTTACAAAAATTTTTAGGTTAACTAAAATATTTTTTAAAAAGTGTCCCGAATCCCTTGTAATAAGGGTCTGCAGGTGTTATAGTTAGACTATCAAAGCCAGCGTATGCAGCGAAAGGAAGGCAGAATTATGAGAGAGAGAACACTGAAGCTGGTGGTCACGTTCGGAACCACAACCAGGGCTATGGCAATGGAGAAAATGTGCAGGGAACAGGGGCTTCCCGGAAGGCTGATCCCTCTGCCGAGAGCAGTGTCAGCCGGATGCGGCTTGTCCTGGTGCACAGAGGTTCAGGAAAGAGAAAGAACGGAGAAAATGATGCAGGAGCAGGGTCTCCTGTATGAGGGTGTTTACGAAGTATTGGTGTAGGAAATGGGAACCATATGGGAGGTTCCGGATGGGAGGTTTTTATGTATACGTTCTATGTAAATGGAAAAGAGTGCAGAACCGAGAAGGAGGGCAGGCTTCTGGATTATCTAAGGGATGAGCTGGGCCTTACCGCGGTCAAGGAAGGATGCAGCGAGGGTGCCTGCGGAACCTGTACCGTGCTGGTGGACGGGAAGAAGATGAAAGCCTGTGTGGTCAAGCTTTCCAAGGCGGACGGCAGGCATGTGACGACTGTGGAGGGAATCCCGGAAGAGGAGATGAAAGTGTATGTGCACTGCTTTGCGGAAGCAGGAGCTGTACAGTGTGGTTTCTGTATACCGGGCATGATCATCTCCGCCAAGTCTCTGCTGGATGTGAACTTAAACCCCTCAAGACAAGATGTGAAAAAGGCCATCCACGGCAATATCTGCCGCTGTACAGGATATAAGAAGATAGAGGATGCCATTCTCATGGCAGCAGACTTTTTCCGGGAAAAACGTGAAGTACCTGGGGCAGAGGAAGATGGCGGCATAACCCGCAGATTCAAGCGTGTGGACGCAGAGGAAAAGGTCCGGGGCACGGGAAAATATGTGGATGACATCGTACTTCCGGATATGGCCTATGCAAAGGCTCTCCGTTCCCCATACCCCAGGTGCAGGATCAACGGCATTCATATAGAAAAAGCGCTGGCCCATCCGGACTGTGTGGCTGTCTATACGGCAGAGAATGTGCCGGAAAATATCTGCGGTCATATTAAGAAGGACTGGGATGTGATGATCCCCGTAGGCGGGATCACAAGATACGTGGGGGATGCCCTGGCGCTTGCCGTTGTGAACCATAAGGAAAATCTGGATGAAGTGTTAAGCCTCATAGAACTGGATGCGGAGGAACTGCAGCCGGTGACAGATCCCAGAAAGGCGCTGGAGGAAGATGCACCCAGGGTGCATGAGGAAGGCAATCTGCTGGCAAAGAAACAGTGTATCCGCGGGGATGCGGACACTGCCATCAAAAATTCCAAATATGTTGTGACACGCCACTACAGTCTTCCTTTTACAGACCACGCGTTTATGGAACCGGAATGTGCCATTGCTTTCCCTGAAGGGGAGGACGGTGTGCATCTGTACACCTCAGGACAGTCTGTGTATGATGAACAGAGGGAGATATCCGGGATCCTGCAGATTCCCCAGGAGAAGGTGGTTGTGGAATCCATGCTGGTAGGCGGCGGCTTCGGCGGCAAGGAGGATATGAGCGTGCAGCATCACGCAGCCCTCTGTGCCTGGCTCTTAAAGCGGCCGGTGAAAGTACGTTTTTCAAGGGCGGAGAGCCTGATGTGCCATGTGAAGCGTCATGCCATGGAAATGGACTTCACCACTGCCTGCGATGAAAACGGGTATCTGACCGGTATGAAAGCAGTGCTCTATGCGGATACGGGAGCTTACGCTTCTTTGGGAAGCCCGGTACTGGAGCGCGCCTGTACCCATGCAGCAGGACCTTATAATTATCAGGATGTGGAGATCATCGGATATGGTGTATACACTAACAACATTCCTGCAGGCGCATACCGGGGGTTTGGCGTGACCCAGAGCTGCTTTGCCACAGAGTTCAATCTGGACCTGCTGGCAGAGCAGGTTGGTATTACCCCCTGGGAGATCCGTTACAGAAATGCCATCCGTCCGGGACAGACGCTTCCCAACGGACAGATCGCCACACCGGACTGTGCTCTGGCGCAGACCCTGGAGGCGGTAAAGGAAGTCTATGATTCCCATCCCTATGCGGGAATCGCCTCCTGTATGAAGAACAGCGGAATCGGTGTGGGGAACCCCGATGTGGGCCGCTGTAACCTGAGGATACGGGACGGAAAAGTCCAGGTGCTCACCTCCGCTGCCTGTATGGGCCAAGGTGTCGGCACAGTGGCGATCCAGATCGTCTGTGAGACCACAGGACTGAAAGCAGACCAGGTGACACATAAGAAGGCAAACACCATAGACACGCCGGATTCCGGCACCAGCACAGCATCCCGCCAGACTCTTTTTACCGGGGAGGCCACCCGGAGAGCTGCGCTTCAATTAAAGGATGCCCTGCAGGATAAGGGTTCCCTGGAAGCGCTGGAGGGAGAGGAGTTCTATGCAGAATATACAGGTGAGACGGATGCCATGGGTTCACCGAAAGAGCATCCTGTCAGCCACATAGCGTATGGATATGCGACCCAGGTGGTGATTCTGGATGAGAACGGAAAAGTGACAGAGGTTGTGGCAGCACACGATGTGGGCACTGTGATCAATGTACAGTCCTGTGAGGGACAGGTGGAAGGCGGCGTAGTCATGGGACTGGGCTATGCCTTCACGGAGGATTTCCCCATGGTGGACGGAAGGCCTGTGCTGAGCTACGGAAAGCTGGGGCTTTTCAGGGCAACCGCCGCGCCGGATATCAAAACCATTCTTGTCACCTCCCCGGAGGTGCTCACAGAGGCATACGGGGCGAAGGGGGTGGGAGAGATCTCCACTGTTCCCACGGCTCCTGCATGTGCCCATGCCTATTACAGACTGGATGGGGTGGAGCGGAGAAAGTTGCCCCTGGAGAATACATTTTACAGGAAAGAAAAGAAGAAAGGGTGAGGTCATATGAAGCTGCTTTTACAGAACGGAACGGTTGTAAGCGGACAGGAAAGCGGAAAAAAAGATATCCTTCTTGACGGGGAGATTATCTGCAGGGTGGATACGGAGATATCTCCTGAGGAAGCGGATGAAGTGGTGGATCTGGAAGGAAAGCTGGTGTTTCCGGGATTCATAGACGCTCATACCCATTTTGACCTGGAGGTGTCCGGCACCGTAACGGCGGATGATTTTGAAAGCGGAACCCTTGCCGCCATAGCCGGAGGGACCACCACCATCGTTGACTTTGCCACACAGAATAAGGGGGAGACGCTGCGGGAGGCCCTTGCAAACTGGCATAAAAAGGCAGACGGAAGATCTTCCTGTGATTACGGATTCCACATGGCTATTTCTGACTGGAATGAGGAGACATCGGCCCAGATAAAGGATATGATCGAGGCGGGGGTAACGACCTTTAAGCTGTATATGACATATCCTGCCATGAAGCTGAATGACGGTGAGATCTACGAGGTCCTGAAACGGCTGCACGATATGGGCGGAATCGCCGGAGTGCACTGTGAGAATGCGGATATCATTGACGCTCTGATCCGGGAAGCAAGATCACAGGGCAGGCTGGATGCCGACACACATCCCAGGGTGCGCCCTGCCCAGCTTGAAGCTGAGGCTGTGCACCGCCTGCTTGTGACAGCGCGGACTGCGGGAACACCCATTATTGTGGTGCATCTCACCTGTGAGGAGGCGTACCGGGAGATCGAGCAGGCCAGAGCCGGCGGGCAGGAAGTGTACGCGGAGACCTGTCCCCAGTATCTGCTCATGGATGACAGCCTCTATGTGCAGGGCGGCGCGGAGGCGGCAAAATACGTCATCTCTCCGCCTCTCCGCAAGAAAAAGGATCAGGAATGCCTCTGGAAAGCATTAAAGGAGGACCGTATCCAGACCGTATCCACGGACCACTGCAGTTTTACCACCGGGCAGAAAGCCATGGGAAAAGAGGACTTTACAAAGATACCAAACGGCATGCCGGGTGTGGAGACAAGGGGAACTTTACTCTACACATACGGGGTGAGGGAAGGAAGGATATCCCCGGAACAGATGTGCCGCGTTCTGTCTGAAAACCCGGCTAAACTCTATGGCATGTACCCGCAGAAGGGATGCATCGCCGCGGGAAGCACAGCGGATCTGGTCATACTGGACCCGGAAAAGGAAGCTGTGATCTCCGCAGATACCCAGCACTATGCCATGGATTATGCCCCCTTTGAGGGAACAAAAATAAAAGGATGTATTGACAAAGTTTATTTGCATGGTACTCTTGTAGTAGACGAAGGTACCGTACAGGTGAAAAAAGCGGGCAGATATGTGCCCAGACAGAAGTATACGGCGCCTCAGTAAAATAGAAAAAGGTGTAACAGCTCAGGTATCTGAACGGTTACGAAAGGGTGACATATGGAACAGAGAATAGACGCAAAAGGACTTGCCTGCCCGAAGCCGGTGATATTAGCAAAAAAGGCCATGGACGCCTGCGGCCGGAATGATGTAGTCCTCATCACAGTGGACAATGAGATGGCAGTGGAAAATCTGCGAAAACTGGCGGCATCACAAGGTGCGGAATATGCCTCCGAAAAGCTGGGGGAAAAAGAATACAGCGTGAGAATAACCGTGACCGGGGAAAATGAAAATAAGACGCAGACAGAAATCCCGGTGACCTGTTCGATTCCCGCCGCGGACAATACCGTTGTGGTCATCTCCTCGAGAGAGATGGGAAACGGGGATGAGGTTCTGGGGAAAATACTGATGAAAGGATTTATCTATGCCCTGACACAGCTTCCGAAACTTCCGAAAACGGTACTGTTATACAATGGCGGTGCCTATCTGTCCTGTGAGGATTCTGAGTCTCTGGAAGATTTGAAAAAGCTGGACGGGGAAGGCGTGGAGATCCTCACCTGCGGAACCTGTCTGAACCATTACGGAATCACGGAAAAACTGGCAGTGGGCAGAGTGACTAATATGTATGAGATTGTGGAAAAACAGGCAGATGCCGGTAAGATCATACGTCCATAGAGCAGCATAAGACTGGTTAGGAGAACGGATTATGAGACCAATTGTAGTAAGAGGAGGCGGCGATCTGGCAACAGGGACCATTCATCGTCTCAGCAGAAGCGGATATCCTGTCGTCATTCTGGAGACTGACAGGCCATCCGCGATCCGCAGGCTGGTGGCTTTTTCCCAGGCTGTTTATGACGGGGAGACAGAAGTGGAGGGTATGGTGTGCAGAAGGGTGGAGAGTGCTGAGGCGGCTCTCGCTTTGGCGGCGCCTCTGGCCCCTGTCCTTTTAGTGGACCCTGCGTGCAGCTCTCTTGATACATTGCGGCCGGAGGTTCTTGTGGATGGGATTCTGGCAAAACGGAATCTGGGTACCACAAGGGATATGGCAGAACTGACCATTGCCCTTGGGCCGGGATTTGAGGCCGGGCGTGATGTGGATTATGTGGTTGAGACAAAGCGGGGGCATTATCTGGGCAGAATACTGAATAAGGGCTTTGCCATACCAAATACAGGGGTTCCGGGAATGATCGGCGGCTGCGGAAAAGAGAGGGTGATCCACTCGGACCGGGCCGGTGTATTTTGGGCAGAGGCATCCATCGGTGACTGGGTGGAGGCAGGAACCCCGGTAGGATATGTGGAGACTTCGGATGGACAGCGTTATCCGCAGAGAACCGTGATTTCCGGTGTGCTCCGGGGTATACTGCCGGACGGCTACCGGGTGACAGAGCATTTCAAGTCCGCGGATGTGGATCCCAGGGAGGAATCCGGGGCGCACTGTACCCTGATCTCAGATAAAGCCAGATGTATTGCGGGCAGTGTACTGGAACTGGTCAGTGCCTTTGAAAAGGGTGTATTGAAATGAAGAAAATGCTGTTGGATATGCTGAAAAGTACAGGGAGATGGCCGGAAAAACCGGTGATCTCCCTTGTGGGCGCAGGGGGGAAGACCACCTGCGCCTATCTGTTGGCGGAGGAACTGGCAGGAGAAGGGAAAAAGGTTCTGGTCACTACCACCACTCATATGGAGCATCCGAACTTTTTGGGGAGAAACGGCGCCATTGACCAATCCCCGGAAGAGATAGCGGCAGCTCTGGAGAGATCCCCCATCGTGACAGCCGGCACGTCCGGCCCGGGAGGCATGAAGATGCGGGCACTGCCGGAGGAGGTTTTTGGCGCAGTGCTGCCTTATTTTGACGCGGCTGTCATAGAGGCGGACGGCTCAAAGCGCCATCCCTTTAAAGTTCCGGCCTCCCATGAACCGGTGATCAGAAAGGAGACAACGCATATTATGATCCTGGCGGGTATGCCTGCAATGGGCAGGCCTCTTTGCCGGGTCTGCTTCCGAATGGAGGAGGCAGAAAAACTGCTCTTGGAGACAGAAAACAGAGGTCCGGCAGAAGACGGCAGGGACGGTTCTTTGGCAGAACGGATACTGACACCGGGACTTGCCGGGCGGCTTTTGGAGGCGGGATATGTACAGCCCCTGAAAAGGCAGTTTCCGGATGCGGCGCAGATGATCCTGCTGAACCAGACAGAGGACGCGGCGGCTGTGGAGGAACTGCAGAAAAGTACCAGTGTACCTGTGTTTGGAAGGCCTTCTGACCCTGTGCGGGCCAATGGGAGAATCCATCTGATTCTTCTGGCCGCAGGCTTTTCCAGGCGGTTTGGGGAGAATAAACTGCTCTTTGAACTGGATGGCAGGCCCATGTATCAGTATCCCATGGAAATCTTCAGGACACTGAAGGCGGTCAGAAGGGATATTGCCTCTGTCTGCGTGGTGAGCCAGTATGCCCGGATTCTGGAGACAGCCGGAGAATACGGATTTTGTCCCGCGGAAAACCAGGAGAGTGCGGAGGGTATTTCCTCCTCTTTGAAGCTGGGCATTAAAAAAAGCAGGGAGGCGGACAAAACTGACGGGACAGAGGAACATTTTTACTGCTTTTTTGTGGCTGACCAGCCCCATCTGAGGGCAGATACCGTGAACCGTTTTCTGGATGGATTTTTAAGGAGCGGAAAGAAGATCGGATGTCTTGCAAGCGGAGACACGACGGGAAATCCGGTTATTTTTCATGAGAGTTATGTACCGGAGCTGATGGGTCTAAAGGGAGATACAGGAGGGAAGAAAGTGCTGAAAAGGCATCCGGAGGAAGTATTTCTCTGTGATGTGGGCGAAGAACTGCAGCTCCATGACTATGACAGCAGACAGTCATTGGAAGACAGAAGAATAAAAGGAAATGCAGAATGAGATTATGGGCAGAAAGTGTGCACAGCATACTTTCTGCTCATTTTTGTGCGAGAAGCTTTGCCAGATTGAGAAGTACCCCTGCCTGTTCTTTGTTTAACTGGCGATAGAGACGAACCAGTTCCGCTTCACAGGGTGAGGGGTAAAGAATATTGGATTTTTCAGATTCCTCATTGAAAAATTCCGAGAGACGCATTCCAAGGGGAGACAGCAGTGCGGTTAGAATTTCTATGCTGGGTACACTCTCACCCTTTTCCACTCTCCTGATATAGTTAATGGAGACATCGCTTAATTGAGAGAGCTTATAGACACTTATCTGTTTATCTTTGCGCAGCCGGGCCAGATTTTCACCAATGTTCATAAGAAACCTCCCTTTTCTATGAGATACATATACAGCATTGCATAAAATATGGTAAATATGGCACATGCCATTTATGACACTGTTCGGATCATTCATATACCAGTATATGCACTATATTATGCTCCAATGGGTATAAAATTATAAGCCAACAATTGTTGTTTACAATAGTGTTATATTGTTGTATTATAATAGATATTCGGTGATTGTCCGGACAGGCCGGCACAACACATGCGCCGGCCGTGCATAAGAGCAGTTACGAGATATGTTGATTTGAAAGGTGGTGACAGGATTGGTCTATACCGTGATTTTTGAGGTGGACATAAAGAATAACCAGATATTATTTTTTCATACAGGCTCCCTGTCGGTAAAGCTGAAAGCGGGAATCCTGTACGATTACGAGAAATTCCTGGAACAGTTTATTCTGGATAATGTCTATGAAGAGGAGAAGATAGACCTCTACCAGAATTTTAATATCGAGGCGCTCAGAAGCGCTTCCGTAAATAAGAGAGAGAATATCACATGTGATTTCCGCCTCAGGCCGGAAGGAAACCAGGAATATCGCTGGTTTACCATGAGCCTCATGCTGCCACACGGGGCAGGCGGCGCGGTGGGAGCGATTCTGGATATCCACGATAAAAAAATGCATGAACTGGAGATGCAGCATCAGGCGTCTCATGATGCCATGACAAATCTGCTGAACCGCCAGGCGTTTGAGCGGGCAGTGTTTTCCTATTTTATGCAGGGAGGAAAATGCGGCGCGTACTGCCTGATGGATGTGGATGATTTTAAACGGATCAATGACACAAGAGGCCATGCTTATGGGGATATCGCTCTGATGAAGATAGCCAAAATACTCACGGAATCTGTTCCGGAAGGAACCATCACCGCCAGATACGGAGGCGATGAATTCTGCATGTTTCTGCCGGGGATGGACAGGGAAGAACAACTGGAACCCATTCTGAAAGAGATTCTGGCGCATGTAAAGAAGGAAGAGTACGGGGGAATGCAGCTTTCCTTGTCCGTGGGGGTGGCTTTTTATCCAAAGCACCGCACAGGGGATAAGAATTCCATAGGAAAATATGCAGATGTGGCCCTCTATAAGGCTAAGGAATCCGGTAAGGACAGCTACTGCTTTTACTGTGACGAGATGGGGGAGTTTTGAAAACATCGCGAAGCGTGCTGCCGGGTACGCAGTGAAAACAGCAGCCCTTCCGGTCAGGTGAGACACCGTGGCCGGAAGGGTTAGAATGTGGAGTCCGATGCGGACTCTTATTTAATTGGGATATACAAGACGGTCAGGGCCGATATGGTCCAGCACCTCATCCAGATATTTTTTCGCCAGATAATTGGCCATACCCAGATTCATATCCAGATAATTGCCGCAGTCTTTTGGGGACGCTCCGGGAACCTCATCTTTAAAATCGCGGATAAATGCAAACATTTCTTTTAAAAGCTCCACAATATCAGAAGACTCATAATCTCCTGCCAACAGCAGATAAAAACCTGTGCGGCAGCCCATAGGACCGAAATAGATGATCTTGCTTCCGAATTCCCCGTGATTTCTCAGGAAGGTGGCGGCCAGGTGTTCGATCGTGTGGACTTCCGCTGTGTTCATGACAGGCTCCTCATTGGGGGAGGTCATGCGGATGTCAAAGGTGGTGATGACTTCCTGTCCCACGTAATCTTTCCGGGAAACATAGATGCCCGGCTGCAGTTTTATATGGTCAATGGTAAAGCTTGCGATTTTTTCCATTTGTTTTCTCCTTTTACTTATCTCATTCTTTTTCCGGTAAAATAATTATAATCCGTATGCCGGCAGGATGCAAGCAGAATCAGGATGGTGCTGTCCTTAAAATAATGGTAAAGGTGGCCCCTCCGCCCGGTGTATCGGACAGGATCAGCCGTCCTCTGTGAATCTTTATGATCTCCCTGGCAATGCTTAAGCCAAGTCCGAAATGTTCTTTGCTGGTGTGGGCCTTGTCCTGGCGGAAAAAACGCTGGAACACCTGCTTTTTAAACGAGTCCGGAATACCGGGGCCGTCATCGGCAACAGACAGGGAGACATGATTGGCAGTAAAGGACAGTGTAAGGGTGATATGGCCGGACGCAGGTGTGTAACTGAGGGCATTGTCCATGAGGATGGAGAGTACCTGGGAGATCCGTTCTTCGTCGCAGAGAACAGGCGGGCATTCCTCCTCAGGCAGACGGATACTTAGGCAGAGTCCCTTTTCCCTGGCAAGATACTCATATTTTTCATACGTCTCCAGGAGCAGGGTGTCGGGCGGTACCGGAGCCGGCTCCAGATTCCAGGAGCAGGCATCCGCACCGGCAAGCTGCAGCATGTCATCAATCAGGCGTGACATACGCTTTCCCTCAAGCTGGATAGTCTCTGTAAAGCGGGCGGCCTCCTCAGGTGCAGCTTTCTGGGAGGCAGTCAGGCAGGAGAGTATAACTGCCAGGGGGGAGCGGAGTTCATGGGAGGCAGAGGCTATGAACTGTGCCTGCTGTCTGCGGTTTTCTTCCAGAGGAGCCAGGGTCCTTCCTGTGAAGAACCAGAAAAAGACGGCGAGGAGGAGAAGCGCAGCGCTGTCTGCCCCCAGAAAGACAAGGCGCTGTCCATAAATCTGGGTTTTCTGTGCCTCCAGAGACTGCAGGATGACAGCGCTTAAATGGCCGTTTGTCCTGGGAAGCAGTATGACGGAGGCGTAATACTCCTGCCCGCCCTTTGGTTTTAACCGGAATTCCACATGTTTGGACAAAAGGGAGGAGGCATTCGCGGCATCCAGATCCAGCCCGTAGTCCCGGGAGGCGGTTTCTTTTGCAAGGGATATGACATCCTTTTCCTCCCGGGTTCTGCGCAGCTCCTGGTAAAAGAGGGGCTGGCCGTTGTCGAACAGGGAGAGAATGGTATTGTGGTTCTTCTCGATACCGGCGATCCACTGAAGGGTAATGGTGTTCTGGCTTTCCAACTGGGTGAGCATGGAATTCAGGCTGTTGGTAAAGGAAGTGCTGCCGTTTTTCGCAATGCCTGACTCGGAGAAATAGAGACACAGACAGGTGGCGGCAGCCAGAATAACGCCTGTGACCGCAAGGCAGAGAAGGGTGAGGCGTATCCGCATTTTGCGGAACAGCAGGGGATGGGGGGGACGGTCTTCTTTTTTATTCATGGGTTACCTCCAGGCAGTAGCCGATGCCCCGGACTGTGCGCAGAGTGAGTGCGCTTCCGACTGTCCGGAGACGGCGGCGGATAAAGTGGATATAGTTATCCAGATTGCCCTCCTCCACCTCCGCGTTGGGGCCCCAGACGCGGGACAGGATGGTGAGCCTGGGAAGCGTCTGTCCCGGATTACGGAGCAGAAACTCAAGAAGCGCGCCTTCACGTTTTGACAGTACCAGAACCTTGGAACCGCAGAGGAGCTGTTTTGGAGCAGGGCGGTATGTCACATCCCCAAAGGTGATCTCATCGGACAGCT
Organism: Blautia sp. NSJ-175; assembly: GCF_022867815.1. Lineage (NCBI taxonomy): Bacteria > Bacillati > Bacillota > Clostridia > Lachnospirales > Lachnospiraceae > Blautia > Blautia sp. NSJ-175. The sequence goes on along the minus strand of NZ_JALIFQ010000005.1, from coordinate 302,973 downwards.
CCAGGTTGACCGGACGGCGGGCAATACAGCGGATGCGCGCCAGAAGTTCCTGGAAATCATAGGGTTTTACCAGATAATCATCTGCCCCCCGGTTGAGTCCTGTGATCTTATCGGAGAGTTCTCCCAGTGCGGTGACAAGGATGACAGGAGTGGAAATACCCTCCGCGCGTATTTTTTCCAGGACAGTAAGGCCGTCCATAGAGGGGAGCATTCGGTCCAGAAGGACCAGATCATGGGTGCGCTGCCTGATATAATCCAGGCCATCTTCCCCGTCGTAACACAGATCCGTCAGTATCCCCTCCTTTTCCAACTGGAATTTCAGGGAGTCACAGAGCTTGCGGTCGTCTTCTATTATCAATATTCTCATGAGAAAAATATCCTCCGGTCTTTCATTTTATTTAGAAGTATAACACAGGAATCTTTAAGTTATCTCTAAAAATGAAAGAAAAATTAGAGGGAATCTTAGAGAATGTTTAGAGAATGGAATGATAAGATAAGCGCAAATGAAAGACAGGAGGAGAAACATGAACCGATATATCAAAAAAGCAGTCTGTCTGACAGCAGCTCTTGCCATTGCCGTGGCAGGGCTTGCAGGGTGCGGAAAACAAACAGAGGATGAGAGCGGGAAAGGCGCCATGGGCCGTTATCTGGAGGAGGAGATATCCCTTCCGGGAAATACAGGCAGGGTCCTGGCAATGGAGAGACTGAATGACAACAGCCTGTCACTTTTGACAGAGGATAAGGAGACGGGTGAGCGCTGTCTGTGGAAGTCAGCGGATTTGGGCAAAAGCTGGGAGGAGGATACGCTGCCGGGAGGACTGGGACTTGCCGACTGTGCTTACATAGACTGGGCCTGCATCAGTAAAGAGGGAGATATAGCCGTATCTGCCATGCCTGAGGCGTCTGAGGTAATGGTATCCCAGAGCTTTTCCCTTCTGTATGCAAAGAAGGGGGAATCCCTGAAAGCCCTGAACCTTGATGGGGAAAAGACAGATGACATGAAAGTCATCACCGGGATCGCATTTTCTGACAGCGGAAAGCTGATCGCCACATATACATATGGAACGGTGTGCGTGATCGACCCGGAAAGCGGACATGTGGAGCAGAACATCCAGCCGGGTGAGACAATCCAACAGGTTACCAATACAGAAGATACGCTGCTGCTGCTCACAGACAAGGGGCTGAAAGCCTATGATATGAACACCGGGGAATCCGCGGAGGCAGATCAGGCGCTTTCTGATGAGCTTTTAAAAGAGATGGAGACCGAACAGAAAAAGTTGAGAAACAGCGTGGTCTTTGGGTATGGGAAAGAGGAAGATAAGCTGTTCTACTGTGCAGGGAGCGGCATTTACCGGCACATTTTGGGCGGCACGGTGGTAGAGCAGGCAGTGAACGGAAGCCTGACATCCATCGGAAATCCAAAGACCATGCTCATTTCCCTGGCCGTTATGGATGATGACAGCTTCCTTGTGGCCTGCTCCGTGGACGCGGAGTACAAGATTTACCGCTATTCTTACTCCGCTGACACGTCTTCTGTGCCGGAAAAGGAGATCAAGGTGTATTCTCTGGAAGACTGCTCTGTGCTGAGACAGGCAATCTCCGTATACCAGAAGCAGAATCCGGATGTGTATGTGGACCTGGAGATTGGTATGAGCGGCGAGGATTCCGTCACAGCTTCCGATGCCCTGCGCACCCTGAATACCGATATCATGGCAGGAAAGGGACCGGATATCCTGATCCTGGACGGCATGCCTGTGGAGAATTATATTCAGAAGGGGCTTCTGGAGGATATTACAGACACTGTGGAAGCAGTCAGCCGGGAAGACGGACTGTTTGAAAATATCATGAGGACCTTTGAGAAGGATGACAAGATCTACGCAGTGCCGCTGGGCTTCTTACTCCCTGTTGTCCAGGGTGACGAAGCCGTTGTAAATGCAGCCGAAAGCATGAATACACTGGCAGAGCAGATCGCAGAGATAAGGGAAGAAAATCCCCATACAGGGCGCATTATGATTCCCACAGATTCCTCTGATTTTCTGGAGATATTCTACAACCTGGAGAACGCGGCTATGAGAAATGAGGACGGCACTCTGAATGAAGAGGCGCTGAAAGCTTTTCTGGAAAACATGAAAAAACTATATGGGGAACCCATCACCCAGGAAGAACAGGAAAATACCATAGGGTACTTCAGTGCAGCAGAAGGGGTCGCGTCAAACTTGGACGGACTGCGCCTGCAGTCTATGGTGCTGCTCTCCCAGCAGTCCAAGGCGGGCGCGGGGTGGATCGGCTCCGTGTCACAGCTTGTGGAGATCCTGGGGGTAAATGAAGCCTGTGGTCTGGACTACACAGAACTGAAATCAGAGGGTAAAAGTGTATTTCTTCCCTACCAGAGTGTGGGAATCAGCAGCAAGAGCAAGGAGAAAGAGCTTGCCTCCGATTTCCTGAAAGCCCTGCTGGGCGTGGAGGTACAGGGCACCTTAAACGCAGCCTTCCCCATCAATCAGAAGGGGTATGAGAAGGCAATGGAATTTGCGAAAACCACCTACGGCGGCGGAGGGGATGACGCAGCAGGAGGTGCGTCCATCACGATGTCTGACAGTTCAGGCAGTATGTCATCCGTAAACTTAGGATGGCCCGGCGAAGAAGAACTGGACGGGCTGAAAGCGCTTCTTGAACAGGCGGAGGTACCGGCTTCCACGGATGATACCATATGGAACGCGGTCAAAGAGCAGGGGGAAAAATACCTGAATGAAGGCCTGGGCCTGGACGAGGCATGCAGCAATATCATACAGAAGGTCAATCTCTATCTGGCTGAGTAAAGGGGAGAAGGCAATGAGGCGTCACGGCAGAAAGAAAGCGGGAATAAGGAAAAAGAACAGGGTGGCAGCAGTCTTTCTGCTGCCAAGCCTCGGCGGTGTGGCGCTGTTTGTCCTGATACCCTTTGCGGATGTGATCAGGCGGTCCTTTCTGGATGCCATGGGGATGGAGTTTAAAGGAATCGGCAATTATCTGGAGCTGTTTCGCAATTCAGCCTTTCTGCTGGCAGTGAAGAATACCATGCGGTTTGCGTTTATCTGTATTCCGGTTCTGCTGCTTCTCTCCCTGGGAATCGCGGTGCTGCTCACAGGCGCAGGGAAAAGGGGGAAGCTTTTGAAAAACTTTTATCTGATTCCCATGGCGGTCCCGGTGGCGTCCATAGTACTTTTATGGAAGTTTTTATTTCACAGCCAGGGGTTTTTGAGTGCCTTCTGCAGTATGGTGCGCCTGCCGTCAATGGACTGGATGAACAGCAGCGCAGCGTTCTGGGTGCTGGTTGTCAGTTATCTGTGGAAGAATATGGGGTATGACATTATACTGTGGAGTGCAGGTCTGGCTGCTATACCGGACAATCTGTATGAGGCGGCAAGGGTGGATGGTGCCGGCAGTCTGGACTGCTTTTTCAGGATCACACTGCCGAATCTTCTGCCTGTATTCTATACCATCACGGTGCTCTCTTTCCTGAATTCCTTTAAGGTGTTCCGGGAGGCATATCTGGTGGCCGGGGATTATCCCCATGACAGTATGTATCTGCTGCAGCATGTGTTTAACAACTGGTTCAGGGAGCTTTCGCTTGATAAGATGGCAGCCGGGGCAGTGCTTACGTTTCTGGCTGTTCTGATACTTATCCTGCTTCTGCAGAGAGCCTGGAGAGAGGGTTGATGGAGGAATGAAGAAAGTTATTTTGGTTATTCTGGGATTCTTTGCACTGCTGGCAGCGTATCCGGTGTTGTTTCTTGCGGCAGGTTCCCTGATGGGAAAGCAGGAGCTGGCCGGATATCTGGCGCCGGTTCTGGCAAAAGGGGATGGGTACGCGGCATTTCGTCTCTTTCCCATGTATCCCACCCTGCGGGCATATGTGGAACTTTTGCTGGATTCTCCCGGATATTTTATAATGTTTTGGAATTCCGTTCGTATTACAGCAGGAATCCTTTTGGGACAGCTCCTGGCAGGTGTGCCTGCGGCATGGGGATTTGCCAGATTTGAATTTCCGTTTAAGAGAGCAGTGTTCACCGTGTATGTGACACTGATGATGATGCCCTTCCAGGTGACCATGCTCTCCAATTATCTGGTGCTAGATCAGATGGGGCTTATGGATACCCTCTGGGCAGTGATCCTTCCGGGGGCGTTCTCCACATTTCCGGTGTTTATCATGTACCGGTTCTTTACGGGCATACCGGAGGCTGTGGTGGAATCTGCAAGGATAGACGGGGCAGGAGAGTGGAAGATATTCCTGCATCTGGGGCTTCCCTTGGGATCCGGGGGTATCTGTTCCGCCATGGTACTGGGATTTCTGGAGTGCTGGAATCTCATTGAACAGCCCCTTACATTTTTGAAAAATAAAGAATTATGGCCCCTTTCCCTGTATCTGCCGGATATCGGGCTTTTGGAAGCGCCGGCAGCGTTTGCGGCTTCCGTGGTGGTTCTTCTGCCGGCTCTTTTCATTTTTTTGGGCGGGCAGGATTATCTGGAACAGGGGATCGTGGCAGCGGCAGTGAAGGAATAGAGGTGGAGAGATGATACGAGGAAAAGGGAGAAAAAGCCTGAGACAAAAAGCATTTTTTATGCTTGCCGTTTTTCTGGTCATGATGATGGCATTTACGGTCATATCAAGAGCTGCCGACAGTGTGACCATAGCGCAGGTGGATGTGGAGAATATGTCCTCAAAGGCGATTGAGCACCCTGTGGTGGGTGAGGGGACGGTAAAAGAGAATCTGGAGAAGGCCATAAGCACAGAGCCAAATATCATGGTGGAGACGCTGTATGCGGCACAGGGCAGCCAGGTGGAAGAAGGGGAGCTTCTCATGCAGCTTAGGATGGCAGATATTGAGGAACAGATTGAGAATCTGAATACGGAGATAAAGAAGCTGGAGCTGAACAACCAGGATCTCGGAAGCAGGAAGCAATCCGAACAGCAGAAAAAATCCGTACAGGCCCAGAGGGCCAGAGAGGATTACGACAGGGCCGAGACGGAAGGCGGAAACCGCGTGGCCCAGGCACAGGCATCGCTTGCCCGGGCGGAGGCAGAGCTGGAGGAATTTTATCAGGCCGGGCAGGAAGAGAGCGGCGGTGAGGAGCTGACGGTTTCCACTCTGCAGGAGCTGTGTAAGGAGAGGGAGGAAGCACTCTCCGTCCTTGAAGCCAAAGCAGACGCCCTGTGGGAGAAAATTGAGGAAGAGATCTTAAAAGAGATTGGCGCCGCGGAGGAAGAAAACGGTTCTCTGACTGAGGCACAGAAAGAAGAGATCAGGACACGCATAGAAGAGGAGAATGCCCGGGAGCTTGCAGCGGCAAGAGAGGACGCGGAGGCAGCAAAGCAGGCTCTTGAGGAGGCACGAAGTGCCCTTGCAGAGGCCGAAAGTCTGGGGCAGACTGCCGGGGAACAGAGTGCCAAAGCCCGGGAAGAGCAGCTTCTGGCTGACATCGAGGCGAAAAGACAGGCCTGCCAGGAGGCGGAAAAGGCAAAAGAGGACAGCCAGACACAGGCCCAGAGAGCGCTGGAGGATGCGGAGGCTTCGGATGGCAGTGACAGTACGGAGAAGATCAATGCGCTGGATCTGGACGCTAAGAAAAAGAGTCTTGAGAAGCTGGAGAAGCTGAAAGAGGATCAGGGGCAGATTCTGTCACCGGTGAAGGGGGTTGTGACGGAAGTGAGAGTGGGGGCAGGTGACAATACACCGGATACGGCGCTTATGACACTGGCGGATGTAAGCTCCGGATGCAGGTTTGTGGCGCAGATCGACAAGAGTCTGGAAAAATATATAGCCAGAAAAGATCCTGTTAAGCTGTCCGCGGAGGGCAGTAAAAAGGACATAGAAAATCTGGAGGTGGAGAGCATTACACCGGATGCGGAGGACAAGACAAAACTCAATGTGACGGTTCTGCTCCCCGCAGATTCCATGGAGATTGGCACGGCAGCCACCATGACCTGTATGCGCAGAACAAAGGTACAGGATAACTGTATTCCCGTGGAGGCTCTGCATGTGGAAAATTCAAAATATTATGTTCTGGTGGCGGAGGAAAAAAAGACGGTCCTGGGAACAGAGCTGACAGCCGTGAGAAAGGATGTGGCGGTGAAGGACAAAAACAGTTCCTATGCTGCCCTGGAAAGCGGCAGTCTTCTGCCGGATGACCGGGTGATCACAGAATCTGACAGGACCATAGATGCGGGCAGCAGAGTGCGCCTGCGGGAACCATGAGAGGGGGAAGGAAGGCTGTCTGCAGACTTGGGATTTTAGGGCTGCTGCTTTTATGCTGTTTTTTGGCAAAAGCCGCTGCAGCCGGTACAGAAAAATACAGCGAAGGGGTTTCCGTAAGAAAGACGAAGGGTACCTGGTCCCCGGCGGAGGCGGATTCCATCCGGCAGGAGGAGTCAGAGCAGGAGTTCCCCGATTCCTGTATATTTTGGGGAGAGCGGGAAGAGGAGGTTCTGGAAAATGAGAAACTGGACAGAATGGAGCAGGCTTCTGTCATAGAGGTTCTGGGAGATACACAGGGGCTTCTTGCGGCCACGGCACCTCTGTATGAGGAGGATGAGGATGGCTGTCTTTTGTCCGAGGATTTGGCCTGCAGACTTTTCGGAAGTAAATATGTGATGGGGGAAGAGATTTCCTATCGGGGAAGGACCCTGACGGTCCGTGGGATCTTGAGAGGGATGGAGGGGACTGCCGCCGTACAGGCAGAAAAGGAGGGGGACAGCGTTCTGGACACCATAGCGTATGAGGCGAACACGGAGGGAGATTCCCTGGAAAGTCCGGTGCAGGCATTTCTGATGCGCCATGGGATACAGGGAAAAGTCCAGCCGTGGAGGTATTTTGCAGTGTGCGCAGAGCTTCTGGTATTTCTTCTTCCTCTGATCATATTTTTGAGAATGGCCGGCAGGACGGCAGATGCATGCCGGAAAATGCATTCCCGCAGTCTGCGGACACGCGCCGGGAAAGACGGGAGGCAGAGAAACACCAGAATACGGACAGCAGGCATGTATGCAGTGCCCGTTCTTATGGCAGTTCTGTTTTACTGGCTTTTTCGGCCCTCTCTTGGAGTGACCAGGGATATGATGCCTACAAAATGGTCGGATTTTAACTTTTGGAGACAGACCATACAGCAGATACAGAATAATCTGGAACTGCTGCTTCAGACGAAAAAGACAAGTCTGGATCTGCTTGTACTCCGCCCGTTCTTTTCCTGCCTGAAATACTGTGTTATGGCCTGGCTGCTATATGCTGTGGGGTACAGATGGGAAAAAAATGCAGGTACAGCGGAAGTTTTGGCGGGGATATTATTGTCCTGGATCTTACTGCTGGGGGTCATCTGCTTTTTGGGGGACAGCGGCCTTTACCTGGCGGGGGAGAAACGTGTCTGGTTCTGGGCATGCTTCTGGCTGACCGGCGGGTACGCGGCGGACAGGATGCATGCCTTTTGAGGGCAGCATCCTTTTGCCGCTGTGAAGCAGAAAGACTGAATTGTAACCCGCTTTTTTACTTCATTGAAATAAACAATTGAAATGAGAAAGTATTTATGCTAAACTTTATCTATAAATTCTGTTTTTCTTATATTCTTAACATTCTTTTGCTATTCATCTTATCTGAATCAATGAAACCCTGAAATTAAGTATGAAATGAATGCATCTGCGTAAAGTCACAGAGAGCCGCACGCGCATAATATTTATTAGAAAAGAGGTGAATGGATGACAAAATTAAAAGAGAAGATCAATGAGGCATTATCCTCTGTACTGCCTATCACCTGCATTGTATTTTTGTTAAGTATCACGATCACGCCCATGCCCATAGGGACCATTCTGCTGTTTGTGCTGGGGGCGGTTCTGCTTGTGGTGGGTATGGGATTTTTTTCACTGGGAGCGGATATGTCCATGATGCCTATGGGGGACGGTATTGGTAATGCTCTTGTGTCATCAAAGAAAAAGCTGGTTATGTTTCTTGTTACCTTTGCAATCGGATTTATAGTTACCATTGCAGAGCCTGACCTGACTGTTCTGGCACATCAGGTTCCCGGCATACCGGATCAGATACTTATCTGGACTGTGGCCTGCGGTGTGGGACTCTTTCTGATGTTTTCATGGATACGTATTACCTTTGGCGTGGATTTGAAGTATATGCTGATCTTCTTTTACATAGTTGTCTTTATCCTGGCGTTTTTTTCTATGGACAGCTTTATGGCAGTGGCTTTTGACAGCGGGGGCGTTACCACCGGACCTATTACCGTTCCGTTCATCATGGCGCTGGGGATCGGCATGGCTCATATGAGGAACAGCCACGCGGAGGAGGACAGTTTTGGTCTGGTTGCTCTGGGCAGTATCGGTCCTATTCTTGCAGTTCTGCTTTTGGGAATTCTGTATCACCCTAAAGGGGCTTCCTATACGCCTTTTCAGATGGTGCATGTTGAGACCACAAAGGACGTGGCTAAGACATTCCTGGCAGAGATGCCCCGGTATGTCAGGGAGGTGAGTAAGGCATTGTTTCCCATTCTCTGCTTTTTCTTTTTCTTCCAGATGATAACCAGGTACTTTAAAAAGAAATCGGTCATTAAAATACTGGTGGGAACTCTGTATACTTATATGGGGCTGATCCTGTTTTTGTGCGGTGTCAATGTGGGATTTATGCCGGCGGGATATTTTATCGGTTCCGAGCTGGCGGCCCTGTCCTATAACTGGGTTTTGGTGCCTGTGGGCATGGTTATAGGGTTTTACATTGTAAAGGCAGAGCCTGCGGTACATGTGCTGAACCGCCAGGTGGAGGAGGTGTCATCCGGTGCTATTTCCTCTAAGGGGATGCTCTATTCCCTCTCTGTGGGTGTGGGGATTTCACTGGGAATCGCCATGCTTCGTGTGCTGACGGGAATCAGCATCATGTATTTTCTTATTCCGGGCTATTTCACTGCTCTGCTGCTGAGCTTTTTTGTGCCGAAGGTGTTTACCGGCATCGCCTTTGATTCCGGCGGAGTGGCCAGCGGGCCCATGACGGCAACCTTTCTGCTGCCTCTGGCAATGGGGGCGTGTGAAAGCCTGGGCGGGGATGTGATGATGGATGCCTTTGGAATCGTGGCAATGGTTGCCATGACACCGCTTGTTACCATTCAAATTCTGGGATTGATGATGAGGAGAAAGAAAAGGGCAGTATCTTCAGCTCAGGAAGAGGATGGGATTCTTGCCTTTGAGGAGGTTTCAGATGAGTAAACAAAAAGTAAAATGTTTGGTCGCTATTGTTAACCGTGGAAAGGGCAGGCTAGTAGCTGATATCTGCAGAAGCCGTCAGATCTGCTTTACATGCGGGACACTGGCGCTTGGAACTGCGGGAAGTGAGCTTCTGGATTATCTGGGAATCGGGGAGACAGACAAGGAATTGCTGTTCTGCTTCCTGCCGGCCTGTATGGAACGTGATATCATGAATGAAATAGCCGCGAAAATCAATATCAAGAAACCTGGACATGGTATTATGTTCACAATTCCATTGAGCGGTATCAGTACATTATTCCAGCAGAAAGTTTTGTTCCGGGGCGCGGAAAAGGAGGAGTATATGGAGCAGGCGGAAAGAAAATATGAACTGGTGGTTGCAGTGGTGGACCACGGCTTTCAGGATCAGGTGATGGTTGCCGCAAAAGCGGCGGATGCCACAGGGGGTACGGTATTTCATGCCCGTTCCCTGCACGATGAGGATGCCTCTTCCTTTCTGGGGATAAGACTGCAGGGAGAGAAGGATGTGGTCATGATTTTGTCCGGTATTGACGCGTATACCAGGATCATGCAGGCTGTCAACACAGCATGCGGTCTGAAGACAGAGGCAAAAGGACTGATATTCTCCCTCCCAGTGGACCATTTTATAGGGATTTGATTATAAAGATTTGACTTTGTACGGGCAGAATGATACAATTTATCGTAGTAAATTTCTGGAGGACATTAAAATGATTAACGATAAAAAAGTATTATTCAGCGGTATGCAGGCAACCGGAAACCTGACACTTGGAAATTATCTGGGAGCGCTGAAAAACTGGGTGACATTGAGTGATGAATATGAGTGCTTTTACAGTGTAGTGGACATGCATTCCATCACAGTGCGCCAGGACCCGGCTACTCTTCGCAAGAGAGCCCGTGCGCTTCTGACTTTATATATTGCGGCAGGATTGGACCCGAAGAAAAACTGTATTTATTACCAGTCCCATGTATCAGGACATGCAGAGCTTTCATGGATCTTAAACTGCTTTACCTATATGGGTGAGCTGAGCCGTATGACACAGTTTAAGGACAAATCCGCCAAACATGCGGACAATATCAACGCAGGACTTTTCACCTACCCGGTACTGATGGCGGCTGATATCCTGCTGTATCAGGCAGATGTGGTTCCGGTGGGAATTGACCAGATGCAGCATCTGGAATTGACACGTGACATTGCCATCCGATTTAACAACATTTACGGGGATGTGTTCACAGTTCCGGAGGCATATATCGGCAAAGTGGGGGCCAAGATCATGAGCCTTCAGGAGCCGTCCAAGAAGATGTCCAAGTCAGATGAGAATCCAAACGGAAGCATCTACCTCATGGATGACCCGGACACCATCATGCGCAAATGCAAACGTGCCGTGACAGATTCTGAGGCATGTATCGCCTACAGGGATGAGCAGCCGGGGCTGAAAAACCTGCTGGATATCTACTGCGCATGTACAGAAAAGACCACCGATGAAGCGCTGCGCGAGTTTGAAGGAAAAGGATACGGTGACTTGAAAATGGCTGTGGGTGAGGCCGTGGTAAGTGTTCTGAAACCTCTGCAGGATGAGGTTGCAAGACTGGAAAAAGATAAGTCATACATTGATTCCATTATCAAGGAAAATGCTGAGAAAGCCAGCTACTTTGCCAATAAAACCCTGCGCAAGGTACAGAGAAAAGTGGGATTTCCGGATAGGATCCGTTAAGCCGCGCCGGGGACACACGGCGGCATATAATTGAAAATTGTACAGGAGGGAATGTATATGACAATGGATGAAGTGATCACCGTACTCAGTATGCAGGAGGAGATACTCCAGTTTTCACATTTTACCAACGAGGACGCATGGGAATTGGGGCTGATGCTTGTGGCAGAGAGCAGACGAAGAGGTCTGGACTGTGCTGTATCCATCCGCAGAAATAACGGATACACAGTATTCAAATACGCGGGGAATACAACCAATCTGAACAATGACCGCTGGATGGACAGAACGTTCAACACGGTCCGCACACTGGAGAAGAGCAGTCTTCTGGTGTACACTGAACTGCAGAAAAGCGAGGAGACCATGGTTGACATTGCTCTGGACCCAAAAGAATTTTCCTGCATGGGCGGAGGCTTCCCGGTACGCGTGGAGGAAGTGGGTGTTGTGGGTGCTGTTATGGTGACCAACCAGAACCACTATATCAATCATGATATCATTGTGAAGACTCTGGGAAGATATCTTCATATTGATGAGGTGCCGAGAATCAGAATGCTGTAAAGTGACAGCGGCAACAGGCTGTTATCGTGTAAAAGCCGGGCGGAATATTGTGTTCCGCCCGGCTTTTGTGCGCCATAGGATATCTATGTGCGGTATCCTATTTGGTATCCATTGGCGCCAGGAGATTTCCTTTTATTCGTTGTCCAGGAACTTGATGGAGGCATCTGCCTTCAATGCAAGATTGGCCTCAGCCTCAATGCATTTGGTGATTCCCGCAATGATCGGGCATCCCGAGTGTACCGGAAAGTTTTTGTTGGCATACTCGAAGAAGGGTCCGGATCCTGGTTTTACAAGACAGACTTCGTAGGCATCAAAGGTACTTCCCAGTTCTTCCATCATTTTCTTCACACTGGGACAGCCGCTTGCGACTTTGATGGTGACTTCCGTCTCTTCATCCTCTGATGCAGTGGCAGTGACGAGAGTGGAAAATTTACAGATTCCCGGTTCAATCTTAACTTTAGTCATTTGAATTCCTCCCTTGATAGATGCCGGTGAGACTGTTCAGGCTTTTGACGGAAGAACAGTTTACCGTTATAAATACATGATATAGTTTATAATTCTCATTATAGCACTTCTGGAAGAGAATGAAACAGAAAGTTACATGTCGGGAACGGTTTTTCAGATGCTGCCATATCCGGCTTGATAAAATGCCTCTGCCATGTCCTTGGGCAGCGGTACACGAAACTGCATGGGTTCCCGGGTAATGGGATGGGTAAACGCAAGCGCAGAGGAGTGCAGGGCAACCCTGGATATGCAGGTGAAATCCGGATGATAGAGATAATCCCCAAGCAGCGGGGCGCCCAGATACTGCATGTGCACCCGGATCTGGTGGGTGCGCCCTGTCTCCAGATGAAGCTCGGCCAGTGTTACATGGCGGCGTGTTTCCAGCACTTTGTAGTGTGTGACTGCCCGTTCTCCTCTTTCAAGATCCACACACCGCTCAATGGCCGAACCTTCCTTTCTGGCAATGGGAGCGTCTATGGTCCCCTGAGACGACGGGAGGATACCGTCGCAGAGTGCCAGATAAGTCCTGTGGATCTGCCGCTTTTTCATCTGCGAGGACAATACGGAGGCGCTCAGAGCATTTTTAGCCACGATCAATAGGCCGGTGGTATCCCGGTCCAGGCGGTTGATGCAGCGAAAGATAAATTCTTCTCCGGCCGACCGGTAATAATGCGCTACTGCATTGGCGAGGGTATTGTCATAATTGTTGACGGAGGGATGTACCGGCATATCGGCGGGCTTATTGAGAACCAGAATATCCTCATCCTCCCAGACGTTCGTTAAGGGCAGCAAAACCGGCCGGATATGCTCTGAGGACTGCGTTTCCTTCAGAAAGATCTTCAGCTCATCCCCGGTACGGAGCATGGTCTTGACATAGGCCCATCTGCCGTTTACCGTTATGCCGTCATCGTTTTTTTTCAATTGAATGATAATCTGCCGGGAATATCCCCTGGCTTTTAAAAAGGATTCCACCGTGCAGGGGGAATCCTTTTCTTCTATCTTGTAGATCAATGTCCGATTCATAAAAACTCCTGTTTGGCTGCAGAAAAGGTTCCGCATAAGCCGTACGGCAATGCCTTCCCGGTTACTTGGATTTTACCTTGTTCCACAGTTCATTGTAGTATGAGTCTGCTTCATCGCCCAGGAACTGGAAGGTCTCGCTTCCCTTCAGATCTTCTGCTTCGGGGAAGAGCACTCTGCTGTTTCGGATGCTGTCATCCTCGATCAGATTTCTGGCAGCTTTGTTTGGTGTTGCGTAGGTGATGTACTCAAAGTTCATCAGCGCAATATCCGGGCGGCAGAGGAAATTGATGAATTTTTCCGCGTTTTCCTTATTCTGCGCATTGGATGGGATCACCCAGGAATCAATCCATACGTTAGTCCCCTCTTTGGGAATCACATATTCCAGATTCGGGTTCTCCCTTTGGGTATAGAGGGCTTCGCCGGAATAGATAACGCCCAGCGCAGCCTCATTTCCGATCATCTTATCCCTGACCTGGTCTACCACATAGGCCTGGACCAGAGGTTTCTGGGCGATCAGATCATCCGTGGCCTGGATCAGCTCGTCCACGACTACGGAGTTCAGGGAATATCCCCTGCGCTTCAGGGCAACCGCGAAGGCATCCCGGACGGAATCCTGCATGAGGATACTGTCCCTGTATTTTTCATCCCAGAGGATATCCCAGCTATCCACCTTTTCTTTGACCATGGTCTTGTTGTAGAGAATGCCCACAGTGCCGACACAGTAGGGCACTGAGTATTCGTTTTCCGGGTCAAAGCTCCTGGACTGTTCCATATAGGTGGGGTCAATGTTCTTAATGTTGGGCACATTGTCCCAGTTGATCTTGGCCAGCAGATCGTTCTCCCGCATACGCTGGATCATATAATCAGAGGGGCAGACCACATCGTAGGCAATGGCCTTTGACATGATTTTCGGATACATGATCTCATTGGTCTCGTACTCCTCATAGGTGACGGTTATACCGGTCTCCTCCTCGAAGATATCTATGACCTCAGGGTCCAGATATTCCCCCCAGTTATACACGATCAGCTTTTCGTCTGACACGCTTCCTTTGCTTCCCAGATGGAAAAGAAATCCTGCGCCTGCCACAAGGATGACAAGTGCTGCCGGAATGACCTGGCGCAGAGGGAGCTTCTTCTTTTCATTTTCAAGCTCTAAGCTGAGCTTTTTATCCGGCTCTTTGGGGGCTGAATTTACCAGGATCATAATGACCATGACAGATAAAAAGAGCAGAGTGGAGAGCGCGTACATCTCCGGCCGGATGCCCTTCCGCACCTCGGAATATATCTTGGTGGACAGGGTATCCACCCCGGGTCCCTTGGTAAAATGCGTGATGATAAAATCATCCAGGGACATGGTAAAAGCCATGAGAAATCCTGACAGCACACCGGGAAGGATATCCGGGAACACTACCTTCATAAATGCCTGGAAAGGGCCTGCGCCCAGGTCTCTGGCGGCCTCATAAGTGCTCTTGTTGGTCTGCTTCAGCTTCGGCATAACGCTCAGGATCACATAGGGGATATTGAAGGTTATGTGTGCCATTAAAATGGTGGAAAAGCCCAGGGTAAACCTGCATGCAATAAACAGAAGCATGAGGGAAATACCGGTCACAATGTCAGAATTCAGTATGGGAATATTGGTGACTCCCATAAATACCGTACGCCATCTGCTCTTCATGGAATTAATGCCGATGGAAGCACAGGTTCCGATGAGAGTCGCCAGTATTGCCGATAAAAATGCAATGACAAGGGTGTTGTAAAGGGCACTCATAATGGCATCATCCCGGAACAGGGAGCTATACCACTGCAGGGTAAATCCGCCCCATTTGGAGCGCGATTTGGAGGCATTGAAGGAGAGGATCATAAGTGTCACGATCGGCGCGTACATGAGGATCAGAATAAGCGCCAAATATATATTTCTGGCTGTCTTCTTCATCAGAACATACCTCCTTGTCCGTCTTTGTCATACTTGGTGGTGACCACCATGCTGATCAGGATAAAGACCATCAGAACCAGAGAAAGTCCGCTTCCCACATGCCAGTTGCTGCCCTGTTTGAACTTCTGTTCAATGACATTTCCGATGAGCAGGATCTTGCTTCCGCCCAACAGATCGGAGATGACAAATGTGGTGAGAGCAGGCACAAATACCATGATGACACCGCTCACCACGCCGGGAAGGCTGAGAGGGAAGATGATCTTCCGGAAGGTATACAGTTCCGTGGCCCCCAGATCTCTGGCGGCGAAGATGACGTCCTTGTCAATCTTGGACAGCACATTGTAGAGGGGCAGCACCATGAAAGGCAGGAAGTTGTACACCATACCCAGGATGATGGCATAGGGCGTGTTGATGAGCTGGATGGAGGGCAGGTGCAGAAAGCCCAGAAGCTGGTTGATGACGCCGTTTTTCTCCAGCAGGGTCTGCCAGGCCATGGTGCGCAGCAGAAAATTCATCCACATGGGCAGGATGAAGATCAACACAATAAAACTGGTCTGATTTACCTTCATGCCGGATAAAATCATGGCAAGAGGGTAGGCTAACAACAGACAGATGGCTGTACTGACAATGGAGAGCAGCAGGGAGAGGCACAGGGCCTTGAAATTCTCCACTGTTCCGATGGCCAGAAGATTTTCATAAGTCAGATGGCCGTCCACATCTGTCAGACCATAATATAAGACCATGGCGAGGGGAATCAGGATAAAGGCCACGGCCCAGAAAAAATAAGGTCCGGTCAGTAATTTTTTTCTATTCATTCACTCCTATGGCCTCCTCGTCCTCCGATACCGGCTTGTGCATGATCTGGATGTCGAAGGGGTCCACATGGATACCGACTTTCTGGCCTACCGGGAACATGTCTGTGCTGTGTACCAGCCATTCAAACCCGTTTGCCTGGACTTCCATTTCATAGTGGACGCCTTTGAAGATCAGATGGGAGACAACCCCCTGGATCGTGCCCTCCTCAGGCTTCACCAGGTCCACATCCTCGGGCCGGATGACAACGTCAACGGGTCTGTTGCGGCCAAAGCCTTCGTCCACACAGGGGAACTTGGCACCCAGGATCTTCACCAGCCTGTCCTCAAGCATAGTACCTTCTATAATATTACTCTCGCCGATAAAGTCGGCTACAAATGCGTTCTGCGGCTCATTGTAGATATCTTCAGGGGACCCCATCTGCTGGATATATCCCTGGTTCATGACCACGATGGTGTCTGACATGGTAAGTGCTTCTTCCTGATCGTGGGTCACGTAGATAAAGGTAATGCCCAGCTCATTTTTCAGGCGGATCAGCTCATACTGCATGTCCTGGCGCAGCTTCAGATCCAGAGCGCCCAGAGGCTCATCCAATAGCAGAAGACGCGGTTCATTTACAATGGCGCGGGCTATGGCTACACGCTGCTGCTGGCCGCCGCTTAAAGAGTCAGGCAGACGGTTTTCAAAGCCCTCAAGATTTACCAGTTTCAGTGCGTATTTGATCTTGTCTTTGATATAAGCGTTGCTCTTTCCGGCAATTTTTAAACCAAAAGCAATATTTTCTTCTATATTCATGTGGGAGAACAGGGCGTATTTCTGGAATACGGTGTTCAGATTTCGCTTATTGGGCGGAAGATTGGTAATATCCTCTCCGTCAAAAATAACCTGTCCGAAATCCGGCGTTTCAAAACCGCCCAGGATACGGAGAGTGGTTGTCTTACCGCAGCCGCTGGGGCCTAGAAGGGTAAGAAATTCATTTTCCCGGATGGAGAGATTCAGCTTGTCCAGAACAATCTGATCGCCAAATCCTTTGGAAATGTCAATTAAATCCACCAGTGTATGGTTCATTCGCGTTCTCCTTTACGTGATATGAAATAAATGCAGAATCTGTCCCGTAAAACCGGCCTGACCGTGGAAAGACTCTGAATTTCATTATACTAAACACACAAACCTTGTCAACATAAATGTTGCGAATTTAGCGGGAATTGCATTGTATAAAGAAAAAGTTTGTGGTAGAATGTCGTTAGACCACGGATAGCGGCTGAAAATTCCGCCAACCGGGGAGAATCAGAATAAAACAGGAGGGTATTGCATAAATGAAAGAGAAGTATGTTGCATATGTTGGAACGTATACCCATGGAAGCAGTATCGGAATCCATTTATATGATGTAAATGTAGAAGAGGGGACACTTACAGAGCGAAAAGTCATTCCTGTAAATAATTCCTCCCACCTGGCCATATCATTAAATGGGAAATATCTCTATTCCATTGCCGACGAAGGAGTTGCCGTATTTTCAATTGATCCGGACGGAGATCTTACCTTTATTAATAAAGTAGACATTGACGGAATGAGAGGCTGCCACCTGTCCACCGACAAGGAAGGAAAATATCTCTATGTGGCAGGTTATCACGACGGTAAGGTTACCGTGGTACATACCCACAGGGACGGACGCCTGGGAAGCGTCATGGACGGGGTATTCCACAGAGGACTGGGAAGCGTGGCGGAGAGAAACTTCCGTCCCCATGTAAGCTGTGTGCGTCCTACACCGGACGGAAAATATCTCTGTGCAGTGGACAACGGAATTGACCAGATGAAGATCTACCGTGTCAATAACAGGACCAGCAAGCTGGAGCTTGTGGATGTACTGCGCTGTGTGAGGGAGTCCGGACCGAGACTGATCAAATTCAGTCCCAACGGCAAATATGCATTCCTGAATTTTGAGCTGAGCAATGAGGTGCAGGTATACCGCTACGACGGAAGCGGCAAGAATCCTGTTTTCGAGCTGATTCAGACAGAGAGCACGCTGGTATCCCACGATGATGAGACGCACGATGCCACATCCGGCATGTGCCTGTCACCGGACGGTGAGTATCTCTTCTGCTCCACAGCAGGTGAAGATACGGTTTCCATGTACAAAGTGGATGAGGAGACCGGCAGTCTGGAAAAACAGTTTATACTGCCCATCAGCGGCGAGTATCCAAAGGATCTGGATGTATTCCCGGACGGGAAACATCTGGCAGTGGTGAACCATGAGTCCAACTCTATCACCACATTTACCATTGATTATGAAAACAAGCTGTTGGTTATGAAGGGGAAACCTTTGAAGGTGGAGACACCAAACAGTATTATTTTCCACAAATGTGAGGAAGAATAGGAGAAAGGAAGTGTTATCATGGAAGGTGGGCCTTGTCCCGGGAATACGAATCAAGAAAGCAAAATAAAGAGTAGAAACCCCATAGGCAGGCGCATCTGATATCTTTGCGCCCGTTTATGGGGCGTGAAGGGAGATAACATGATCAGAATTTTTAAAACGATAGACGGAAAAATGCATCAGGTGGAGGAAGCCAGCGAGGGATGCTGGATCGCTCTCACAGATCCGACAGCAACAGAGATTTTTGAGATTTCCAACAAGTACCAGATAGAGGTGGACGATCTGCGTGCACCTCTGGATGAGGAAGAGCGCTCCCGTATAGAGGTGGAGGACAATTACACACTCATCCTGGTTGACACCCCCATCATTGAGGAGAGGGGCGAAAAGGACTGGTACGGAACCATCCCTCTGTCCATCATTGTGACCAATGAAATGATCTTCACTGTGTGTCTGGAGGATATCTCAGTGCTGGGTAAATTTATGGACGGCCGCGTGCGGAACTTTTATACTTATATGAAGACCAGATTTATCCTGCAGATCTTATATAACAATGCCAGTATGTTCCTGCATTATCTGCGCATCATAGATAAAAAGAGCGAGGAAGTGGAAGGGAAGCTTCACGCTTCTACCAGGAACCAGGAGCTGATCGAGCTTCTGGAGCTGGAAAAGTCCCTGGTGTACTTTACCACATCCCTGCGTTCCAATGAGGTGGTGCTGGAGAAGCTTTTGAAAGTGGAACGGATCAAACAGTATCCCGATGACACGGACCTTTTGGAGGACGTCATTGTGGAGAATAAGCAGGCCATTGAGATGGCCAATATTTACAGCGGTATTCTTTCCGGAATGATGGATGCCTTTGCCTCTGTTATTTCCAACAATCTGAATATTGTCATGAAGTTTCTGGCAACCGTAACCATTGTCATGTCGATTCCGACCATGATATTCAGTGCATACGGTATGAATGTGAACACATCGGGGATGCCTTTTGCGGGGAGCCCTTATGGGTTTGTGATCGTCATTGTGCTGTCCCTGGTTCTGAGCTTACTGGTTGCATTGATCTTCTCCAAGAAAAACCTTTTCTAATTGGAAGAGTTTCCCTGAGGGGGGAATACTGATATCAGAAACGAGGAGAATATATGAATTTTTTGAACAAAATGGAAAGGAAATGCGGTCGTTTTGCTATCAGAAATCTGACAAAGTACATCATCCTGCTTTATGTGATCGGATATGTACTTTCTTTTCTGGGCACAGTTACCGGAATTCCTTTCAGCGCTTATCTGATGCTGAGCCCCGGCCACATTCTGCACGGACAGATATGGAGACTTGTGAGCTGGCTTTTGATTCCGCCCTCCGGGCTTAATATTTTTACCATCATCATGCTTGCACTTTACTATTCCCTGGGAACTTCACTGGAGAAGACATGGGGGGATTTCAGGTACAATGTCTATATCTTAGGAGGTATTTTAAGCACTATCATCGGTGCATTTCTGCTCTATTTTATTCAGGGACCCATGAATTCCCTTTACGGAATGGCAGCGATCTCCACATATTATATCAACCTGTCCATTTTCCTGGCTTTTGCAGCCAGTTACCCGGATATGCAGCTTCTTCTGTACTTTGTGATTCCGGTGAAGATCAAATGGCTGGCGTATCTGGATGTTGTATACCTGGTCTATAATTTTATACAGACACCGATCTGGTCCATCAGGATGATGATCATCGCGTCCCTGCTGAACTTTATCGTGTTCTTTTTTGCCACCAGGAATTACAGCCATATCAATCCGAAAGAAGTACACAGGCGGCAGCAGTTCCAAAAGGCAGTCCATCCCAAAATGGCACCGGGTGTGACAAAGCATAAATGCGCCATATGCGGCAGGACAGAGAAGGACGGGGATAACCTGGAGTTCCGCTTCTGTTCCAAATGCAACGGCAATTACGAATACTGTCAGGATCATCTTTTTACTCATGAACATATAAAATAGGAGGAATTTATGCGCAAGACGAAGATTGTATGTACCATGGGTCCGAATACGGACAAAAAAGCCACAATGAAAGCCCTGGTAAGACACGGCATGGATGTGGCCCGTTTCAACTTTTCACACGGGGATTACGAGGAGCAGAGAAACCGTATGAACCTGCTGAAAAATGTCAGGGAGGAGCTGGATAAACCGGTTGCTATTCTTCTGGATACCAAAGGCCCGGAAATTCGTACCGGGGTTCTGGAGGACGGAAAGAAAGTCACTCTGACAGAGGGCGCAGATTTTACTCTCTATATGGAAGAGACGGTGGGTAATGAAAAAGGATGTTCCATCACTTATCCCGGGCTGGCAAGAGAAGTCAAACCGGGCAACAAGATCCTCATTGATGACGGCCTTATCGAGCTGGATGTAAAGACCGTAAAAAAAGATCACATTGTCTGCACCGTTGCAAACGGCGGTGAGCTGGGCGAGAAAAAGGGCGTCAATGTACCGAATGTAAGAGTGAAGCTTCCGGCTATCACAGAGAAAGACAAGGCAGATATTATCTTCGGCATTCAGCAGGATATTGACTTTATTGCAGCCTCTTTCATCCGGAATGCAGCGGGTATCAAGGAAATCCGCAAGATCCTCCACGAGCACCATGCGGAGCAGATCGCCATCATCGCCAAGATTGAGAATGCAGAAGGTGTTGAGAATATTGACGAGATCATCGGGGCAGCCGACGGCATTATGGTAGCCAGAGGTGACCTGGGCGTGGAGATCCCGGCACAGGAAGTTCCCTATATCCAGAAGATGATCATCAAGAAATGCAATGAAAATTATATTCCGGTTATCACAGCAACACAGATGCTGGATTCCATGATCCGTAACCCGCGTCCCACACGTGCAGAGGTGGCGGACGTGGCAAACGCCATCTACGACGGCACCGACGCAGTCATGCTCTCCGGGGAGACTGCAGCGGGAAAATATCCTGTGGAAGCGCTGACCATGATGGGCGAGATCGCAGAGGATACTGAGAAGCATGTGGATTATGACAAATACATTCAGCACAGAACCATGTACAAACAGACTCTGGTTTCCAGTGCCATCGGTATTGCGTCTGTCCGCACGGCCAGAAACATTGATGCAGACTGCATCATCACCCCCACCATGTCAGGCAAGACCGCAAGACTGGTATCCAGTTTCCGTCCGACCATGCCCATCTATGCCATCACGCCAAACGAGTTTGTACAGCATAAGATGCAGCTCTACTGGGGCGTAAGGCCGCTGAAAGGCAACACAAAAGACACCACAGAAAATATCCTGACAAGTGCCATGGAGACTGTAAAACGCAAACGCCTTGTAAAAAAAGGCCAGCTTGCCGTCTTCACCGCAGGCGACCCGGCTACCAACAGCCGCAGGGATGAGCAGAATGTGACCAACATGCTGCATGTGATCGAAGTGAAATAAATAAAAAGCTGTTCCGCCGTGGTCATGGACCGCCGGCGGGATGGCTTTTTTCATTTGTCCAACAGGCTCATCCACAGACAGGATATATTTTTTTTGTTGCAAAACAGAGAAAAAACCGTTATGATAGTATCCGTACAAAAAGGAGCAGAAATATGGAGAAAAGAGATATCCACGGTGTCGTCTTCGATATGGACGGCCTTATGTTTGACAGTGAGAGGATCGTGAAATATTCCTGGGACGTGGCGGGAGAACGGATGGGGTACGGTAAGCTGGGAGATAATATTTTTTATACCCTTGGTTTTAACGTAGATAAAAGAAAACGCCATTTCCAGGATACCTACGGGGAAGATTTCCCCTTTGAACAGTTCCGGGAGGAGTACAGAAAGGCATTCTGGGAATACGAGGAGAAGAACGGCCTGCCTGCAAAGAAAGGTCTGCATGAGCTGCTGGATGTGCTGGCAAAAAAGAATATCCCTATGGCAGTGGCGACCTCCTCCAGCCATGAGTATGCGAAGAACAATCTGCAGCGGGAGGGGATAGAGGCTTACTTTTCCGCTGTGATCACAGGGAGCATGGTTTCCGAGGCAAAGCCCTCCCCTGAGATTTATAAAAAGGCGTGCCAAGCGCTGAAGGTCAGTCCCGCCCACGCCCTTGCACTGGAGGACTCCTACAACGGCATACGCTCTGCGCACGGGGCGGGTATGATAACTGTCATGATACCTGACCTGCTCACAGATTCCTCACCGGTGGACGAACTGCTGGACGGCAAAATGGAATCCCTGCTTGCTGTTGCCAGGTGGATAGAATCCTGCTGATATAAAAAATTTACCAAAGGAGAAAATTTCAATGGAGAAAAAGACATTTGTCACCAAAGAACAACTGGACGAGATCATAAAAAAGTATCCAACCCCTTTTCATTTATATGATGAGAAGGGAATCCGGGATAATGTCAGGGCAGTGAACGAGGCATTTTCCTGGAACAAAGGCTTCAGGGAGTATTTTGCAGTGAAAGCCAATCCCAATCCGTTTCTGATCGATATTTTAAGGGAGTATGGCTGCGGCTGTGACTGTTCCTCCTACACAGAGCTGATGCTCTCCGAGGCCATGGGCTGCAGAGGTGATGACATTATGTTTTCCTCCAATGACACCCCGGCGGAGGATTACGTGTACGCGGAGAAACTGGGGGCTACCATTAACCTGGACGATTTTACGCATATTGAATTTCTGGAGAAGACCATAGGATATATTCCAAAACGCATCAGCTGCCGTTATAATCCGGGCGGTGTGTTTGAGATGGGCAACGGCATCATGGACAATCCCGGAGACGCCAAGTACGGAATGACCACAGAGCAGATGTTTGAGGCCTTCCGCATGCTGAAGGAAAAAGGTGCGCAGGAGTTCGGTATCCATGCGTTTCTTGCAAGCAATACGGTGACGAATGACTACTATCCGGTTCTGGCAAAAGAGCTTTTTGAATTGGCGGTTAAGCTGGAAAAGGAGACCGGGGCTGATATTGCATTTATCAATCTGTCAGGCGGTGTGGGAATCCCATATACCCCGGACATGGAGGCAAATGACATCCATGCCATCGGAGCCGGTGTCAAAAAGGTTTATGAGGAAGTGCTGGTGCCGGCAGGTATGGGAGATGTGGCAATCTATTGTGAAATGGGGCGCTATATGATGGGACCTTACGGCTGCCTTGTCACCAAAGCAATCCATGAGAAACATACTCACAAAGAATATATTGGCGTGGACGCCTGCGCGGTAGACTTAATGCGCCCTGCCATGTACGGCGCATACCACCATATCACAGTGATGGGAAAAGAGAACAGCCCCTGTGACCACAAATACGATATTGCAGGTTCCCTGTGCGAAAATAACGATAAATTTGCAGTTGACCGCATGCTTCCCGAAATCGAAAAAGGAGACCTTCTGGTCATCCACGACACCGGTGCACACGGCTATGCCATGGGATACAATTACAATGGCAAATTAAAATCCGCTGAGATACTCCTGAAGGAGGACGGCAGTACAGCGCTCATCCGCCGCGCGGAAACGCCTAAGGATTATTTTGCCACACTGGACTGCTTTGCTGTTTATAACAAATTGAATCTGTAAACAGGAGATACCGCCCCGGACTGGGAAAGATACAGTCCCCGGGCGGTATTTTTCTTTTATCCAAATATATTTCAAAAAATGCTAAAGATTGCCTATTGTTCCTGCTTTTTTCAAAAGATATACTAAGTATATGTATATGAGAAAATACGCATATTCTGCGGAAAAATAAGGAGAACGATATGGCAGATACACTTCACTTGCTCATAAAGCCGGCATCCGGGAACTGCAATATGAGATGCGCCTACTGCTTCTATGCGGATGAAGCAGCGAACAGGGAAACGCCGTCCTTTGGTGTGATGGACAGAGAGACCGCGCGCATTCTGATTGAAAAGTCCATGGACTATGCCAAAAAGCAATGTATCTTTACTTTCCAGGGCGGGGAGCCGACACTTGCCGGGCTTGATTATTTTAAATATTTTACGGAGACTGTCCGAAAATCCAACAAAAGAAATATCCCGGTCAGCTATAATATCCAGACCAACGGATACCATCTTCAGGAGGACTGGTTTCCTTTTTTGAAGGAAAATAAATTCCTGGCAGGCGTGTCACTGGACGGAGATGCTGCCTGCCATGACTATCTGCGCCGTGATGCAAAAGGAAAGGGTACCTATAAACAGGTGATGAAAACCATTGCATTATTTAAAAAGTATGGGATTGACTTTAATGTTCTGACTGTAGTGACCGGTTACTCAGCAGGCCATGCCCGGCAGCTTTACAATTTTTTCAAAAAGCAGGGCCTGTATTATCAGCAGTATATCGAATGTCTGGATCCCATAGGAGAAGCACAGGGTACAAGCCCTTACTCCCTGACACCGGAGAAATACGGAAGATTCCTGAAAAATCTGTTCGACTGCTGGTATCAGGATATGACCGGACCGTCCGCGAAAGGCACAAAAAGCCGTGTGATCTACAACCGCTATTTTGAAAACCTGGCAGCCATACTCACAGGACGGGAGCCGGAGCTGTGCAGTATGCGTGGAATCTGCGGGCTTCAGTGGGTGGTGGAGGCGGACGGCAGTCTGTATCCCTGTGACTTCTATGCGCTGGACGAATGGAGACTGGGAAATATAAAAGACGATTCCTTTGAGCAGATAGATCAAAAAAGAGAAGAGCTGGGATTTATCAGCCGTTCCCGCACTCTTCCAAAGGAATGCCGGATATGTCCATACCTGGCTCTCTGCCGGAATGGATGCTGCCGCCTGTGCAGTATGGAAAAACAGGAGGATGGCACGTACATAAGAGGAAAGAACTACTATTGCGGGGCATACAGGGAATTTTTCGCATATGCCCTTCCGAGACTTGAGGAGCTGGTGCGCTTATGGGGAAAATAAAGAAAAAATTTCAGAATCTGCGTCTTGGACAGAAAATCCTCCTATCCAATCTGGTTCTGTTTGTGTTACCCTGTATGGTCCTCATGCTGCTCCTTTTTCATCTTGTGCAGACAGGAGCCAATGAGCGCCTGAACAGTTCCAAGTTGGTCATTTTAAATCAGATAGACAGAAATATGGAGGATATGTTTCAGGACATTGTATCCTACACTAATTATTTTTACTGCAACAGGGAGCTGAATCGTCTCATATCCCTGCGTGAATTCCGGAGCCCTTATGAGGAGCTTGTGGCGAAGAAAAATATATGCAGTTATTTTAAAGAGAGCAGGGCAATCTACAGTAATATGGACTATAATCTGCGTCTTCTCTGTGACAGCGGAAGGAATTACTCCGTGGAGGATGATGGAAGTGAGTACGTTGACTATCCTGTGCTCAAAGAACTTGAGCAGGAGCCATGGTATCAAAAACTGGGGGAGAACACCAGCAGTATCAAATACATTCCTGCATATGTAAGCAGTGAATTTCAGAAGACAGAGGATAACAGCGCTATGCGGGCTGTCCGTCTTCTTAAAAATTTGAACAGCGGCAGAGTACTGGGAATCATGGAGGTCAATATTCCACGGAAGCAGGTAGAAGACATTTTCCGGGGCGGTGTGGAAAAAGAGAGCCAGCAGGTGTTTCTGATGGACAAAACAGGGAAAATACTGTGCAGTACAGAGGAAAGCCTTGTAGAGCAGAGTGTGGAGAACGAGGAATATCTGAAGAAATTGACAGGATTTGACCACGGCTATTTTAAAGCGAAGATGAATGGCAGGCCGGCACAGATATCCTTTGTCACAAATGAGACCACCGGCTGGAAACTGGTCATGTATGAAGAGGAAAAAGAAGCTGTGTGGGCCGGCAACCGTATCTTTGTCATGATTCTTTTGGTGGCGTCAGTCTATGTACTGCTTGCTGTGATCATGTCTGTGTACAATTCCAGGTATATCAGCAGGCCGGTGCAGAAATTAAAGGCTGACATGAAAAATGTATACAGAGGTGACCTGACTGTGCGCACACCTGTGGAGACAAACGATGAGTTCGGACAGCTCAGCCTGCAGTTTAACCAGATGATTGGCAGGATAGAGGAGCTGATCGTAAGACTGGAACAGGAGGAAGAGGAGAAGCGGGGGCTGGAGATGCAGGCTCTGCAGGCTCAGATCAATCCCCACTTTTTGTATAATACCCTTGCTTCCATACGTTTTCTGGTGGAGATGGATATGGCAGAACAGGCGGACCAGTGTCTGCTGGCACTGGCAAAACTGCTGAGAAGGACCTATTCCGATAAAAGGGAATGCATACCTGTGACAGAAGAGATGGAATCCCTGAAAAACTATCTTGTTCTTATGGAAAACAGATATCAGGATACCTTTGTGTGGAACATAGAAGTGTCCGGGAAAGTGAAAGACTGGCTCATACCGAAGATTTCCGTCCAGCCCCTTGTGGAAAATGCCATCGCCCACGGCTTCTGCCAGAAGGAGGACACCGGACATATCCTGATCAGGGCTGAAGCGGAGGGGGAGAATCTGCTGCTTCGTGTGGAGGATGATGGGAGCGGCGGAGATCTGGAATATATCCGCAGAGTACTGGACGGCAGGGAGGAAGCCCGGTCTAACGAGCAGTTCAGTGGAATCGGAATCCGGAATGTACAGAAACGCCTGCAGATCATTTACGGAGAGGAATATGGAATCTCTGCGGAGCATACCCACAAAGGCGGCATGCGTTTTGATATCAGGATCCCATGCAGAACAGAGAAGGAGATGTGAAAATGCGGATTATAATCGTGGAAGACGAGGCAGTAACCCGTAGATGGGTGAGAAAAAAAATAGAAGAGCTGGATATCAACTACCATGTGACAGGGGAGTTTGTAAACGGAAAACAGGCATTGGAATACTGCAGGGAACATGAGGTGGAGGTTGTGTTTACTGATATCCGGATGGCTGTCATGGACGGTCTGGAGTTTCTAGACAGGCTGAAAAATGAAAGGATTGCCCAGCCTTACAAGGTGATCCTCAGCGCTTACGATGAATTTCATTATGCCAGACAGGCCATAAAAGCCGGGGCCAATGAGTTTATCTTAAAGCCTGAGATCACAAAGGAGGGGATGAAGACTACACTGGAGGAAGCAAAGCGTTTTCTGGAGAAAAGCAGGACAAAGGACAGCAAAGCGGCGTGTGGTTCCGAACCGGAGAGGCGGAGGATCACCATGGAAAAACTGCTGGAAACCGGGACCACAGAGCAGCAGAGGGAAGAAGTTCTCCGTGGATTGGAGAACCGGGGCATCGCTTTGAAAGAGGAAGGTATAGTTCTTCTGTCCATATCCCTGTCCGGAGAAGAAAAGGGGGATGCAGCTTTGGAGGTGGCGGAGCTTTTTATGCAGGAGGAACATATATCCGGCATCTGTGCGTCCATAGAAGAGGGGGAGTATCTTCTCCTCTATAATCCCAGCCTTCATATGGACCGGGAGGTGTTTTCCGGAAAGCTGGAGGCACTTTTGCGGCATAATCTGGGGACGGAGGTATATATCGGAATAAGTGTGAAAAAGGATAGCTTCCATCATTTGAGGGACATGCTGCGGCAGGCCAGAATGGCCAGGGAAAACCGTACTTTTTTCAGGCTTCCGGGGATTTGGAGATATGATGCCATGACGGTAAATTCTGATTCGGGACATGGAGATTTATACTACGCAGTGGAGATGAGAGAGATTCTGGCTGCGGTGGAAAAAAATGATTTTGAAAGTGCAGAGGAGAAGATGAAGGGGATTCTGGAGGACATAGAAGGAAGAATTGTGCTGCCTCCTGCCTATGTGAAGGCCCTGTGTATTGAGATTCTTTCTTCCTGTATCCGGAAGGCCAGAACGTATGCCCTGACAGCCGCGGAGGTGGAGGAAGTCAGAAGGACAGAGATGATGTTCTGCGAGAGATTTAGGACGCTTCAGGATTTGAAAAACTGGACGTATGCAGGGATGGCAGAGCTTCGCAGAATCTGTGAGATAAAGAGCAGTCTGAATCAGTATTCCGGCCCGGTACGGGACATTATAGGCTATGTGAAGCAGAATTATACACAGAAGATATCCCTGGAGCAGGTGTCCTCTCTGGTTCATCTGAATAAAAGCTATGTCTCTGTACTTTTTAAAAAAGAGACAGGGGAAAAATTCAGCGACTTTCTTCTTCGCGTTCGTCTGGAGGAGTCCCGCAGACTGCTGGGAGCCACCAGAAAAAGTATCCAGGAGATAGCCGGAATGGCAGGCTTTCCGGACGCGGCGTATTTCAGCAGAGCTTTTAAGGAGCGGTATGGAAAGTCACCTATGGAATATCGGAAAGGAATCTAAAACCAGTCAAATAAATCAAAAGATAATCCATATTTTCCGCAGACAGCGCAGCAAGAAAAAAAAGAAGAAAAAAATCATAAAAACCGCAAAATATAGTACAAAAACAAGTAGACAGGGTACATGGATGTGCGGGCCCGTTTTTCTTATACTGGATATATAATAAAAAATAGGAGGACTTGGATATGAAAAGAAAAGTGGCACTGCTTCTGGCAGGAATCATGGGGACATCTGCGGTACTCGGAATGGGCGGATGCGGAAATAAGGGTACAGAAGAGCTGGTGAAAAAAAAGGAACAGACATCAGCCGATACCGAAAACACATCAGGAGAAAAGACAAAACTGGTATTTTTAAGAAGCGGAACAGAGCCTGAGCGTAAGGCTTACTGGGAAAAAATGATTGCCGGTTTTGAAAAGGAAAATCCGAATATTGAGATAGAATTTCAGGAATGCCCTTACGGTGATGATTTCGAGACAAAGCTGAACACGGGGTTTGCTTCCGGCACAGCCCCGGACATTATTAATTTTACCATGGCTTCTCTGGGAACCAGAGTACCTCTTGGCCAGTATGCTGCATTGGATGAGTATGTGGACAAATGGGATGGAAAAGACGATTTTATGGAGAATGCCCTGAATCTTGGAAAAGTCAACGGTAAGATATATGGAATCGCTGTTTTTCCGGATCCCAGAATGCTGGCATATAACAAGGAGCTTTTTAAGGAGGCCGGCCTTGACCCGGATACCCCTCCTGCAACCTGGCAGGAAATGCTGGAGGACCATAAAAAGCTGATAAAAAAAGACGACAGCGGCACTGTAGTACAGACAGGATTTGCCATGCCCACCTCAGGAACATCCATGCAGCATTATATGTCTATTTTCATAGAGGAGAATGGTGTTAAGAATCTGGTAGATGAGGATAATAATGAGATACTCTGTAATTCTGACAAGGCGGTTGAGGCAGTGGCATTTATGAAAGAGGTTGCAGATGCCGGTGTGATTCCCTTTGACTGTTCTAACTCCGAGCAGGATCCCTTCGGTATGGGAACTGCAGGCATGGGAATTGTAACTGACCAGACATATAAACAATTAAATGAAGGCGCGCTGAAAGGCAAGATCGCACTTGCAAGCCCGCTTAAAAATACACAGCAGGCGACTTTCTGCGGCATGAGCTTCATGTTTATGAGCGGAGAAACCAAGCATAAGGATGAAGTGTGGAAATTTATTGAATATGTATCCAGTCCCGAGAGTATGTGGACAAGGTACGAAGATCTGGGCACCACACCGATCCGGGAATCTCTGAAAGAGAAATTTATTGAACAGGACCCTGAGACAAACCAGGTGATCTATGATTCTATCAACTGCGGAACTGGTTCACCAAAAGTGCCATACGCCAATTCCGTCTATAATATTATCAATGAGGCCATGGAAAAAGTGATGTATGATGTGGAGACACCAAAAGATGCCATGGATACGGCAGCAGAAAAGATACAGGAAGAAATCAACAATCAGTAAATTCTAAAAGATTTTATCGGTATAGGGGATGTCTCCTGAGGCATCCCCTGAAATATGACTGTAAGTATCTGATAACATTAAAAAAACTGATAAAAAGGAGAAATTTACATGGCTAAAACAAGCAATACAGTGCCAAAAGTGAGGAAAAATGATAATTGCGCGTATATCATGATTTTACCTGCTTACCTTGTATTCACCATATTTATTCTGGTCCCCATTGGAATCGTCATCTATTACAGTGTGACGAATTTTAACCTTTATTCCGCTCCTGAATTTGTGGGGATGAAGAATTATCTTACGATGTTCAGGGATGCAGATTTCCTGATCTCTGTCAAAAACACACTGCTTTATACCTTGTGTACCCTGTTCCCTCAATTGTTTCTGGGACTTATGCTGGCAGTGATGCTGTACAGAAAATCAAAGCTGATTCCCATATTCAGGACAGCTTTTTATCTACCTAATGTAATGTCTATGGTGTGCATGTCCATGGTGTGGCTGTGGATCTATGACCCAACCTTTGGCCTTTTGAACAGTGTATTGAAATATTTTGGCTTTTCCGTCAAACAGTGGCTGCAGGACCCTAAAATGGCTATGTTTTGTGTGGTGTTCATGAGCATCTGGAAGAGCTGTGGATACAGTATGGTCATCTTTTTGTCAGGTCTTACTTCCATACCGGACTCCCTGTACGAAGCGGCCAGTCTGGACGGTGCAGGGGGCTTGAAAAAGTTTCTTTACATTACCTGGCCCATGCTCAGGCCAACCACATTTTTCCTTCTTGTAACGGGAATCGTAAATAGTTTTTCCGTGTTTGAACAGATCAATATTATGACTGCAGGCGGACCGCTGAACAAGACAACCACCATTGTACACCAGATTTACCGCAGAGGTTTTCTGGAATTCAAGATGGGCTATGCCAGTGCGCTTTCGGTTATGCTGCTGTTGTTTTCCATACTCATCACTGTACTGGTATTCCGGTTCGGAAGCCGCGGACAGGATGTGGATGTATCATAAGGAGGATAAATATGAAAAAGAAGAAAGTAAACCACATTTTATGGATCATCTTTATGAGTGCACTGACTGTTTTCATGCTGATACCGATTATCATGATGATCACAACGGCAGTCAAGCCCATAGAGGAAATACGTTCCGCGGTGTTTCACCTTTTGCCTCAGAACTTTACCTTGAATAATTTTACGGACGCCATGCGTGCAGGTACCTGGAATATATTTTTCAGGAACTCCCTGTTTATCACCCTGGCTGCCGTTGTGTTTTCTCTTCTGTTTAATTCCATAGCAGGATATGCCTTTGCCAGACTGACGTTCAGGGGATCTAAGGTACTTTTTATGTTTCTTTTGATTGGCCTGATGATGCCGCCCCAGGTGACAATGCTTCCCACGTTTCTCATCATGGCAAAATTCCCCATGATGGGAGGCAACAGTCTGTTCGGAGCCGGCGGAACGGGCATGATCAATACATATGCAGGTCTGGTGATTCCTCTTGTGGCAGGGTCCTTCGGCGTGTTTTTGTGTAAACAGTTTTATGAGAATTTCCCCCGGTCTTTAGATGAGGCGGCGGAAATTGACGGGACGAACAAGTGGCAGACGTATTTCATAATATACCTGCCAAATTCCAAGGCCATACTGGCTACACTGGGACTGTTAAAGGGTGTCTCTGTATGGAATGATTACCTTTGGCCTCTGATCATGACAAACTCAGAGGATATGAAAACCGTGCAGCTTGCACTCACCATGTTCAAAACAGACGGCTATATCCAGTGGGGGCAGATGATGGCAGCCTCTGTTCTGGTAGTGATGCCTATGATCTTGTTATTCCTCTGTGCACAGAAATATTTTGTACAGGGAATTGTCACTTCAGGACTGAAGTAGGAGGAGAAAAGGATGGGAAAACCAAATATTATATTTTATTTTACAGACCAGCAGAGACACGACACGCTGGGATGCTATGGCCAGAAGCTGGATATCAGCCCTAACCTGGATGCGCTGGCAAAGGAGGGCATTCTTTTTGAGGAGGCCTATACAGCCCAGCCGGTGTGCGGGCCATGCAGGGCACTTTTTCAGACAGGACAGTATCCCACAGCAATCAACTGTTTTCGCAATGCGCAGCCTCTTCCCCTGCATGTGAAAACATTGGCAGATTACCTGAATGAGGCGGGATATGAGACTGCCTATGTGGGCAAATGGCATCTGGCAAGCGAGAGGAAGGATTACAGCACACCGCCAATTGTGGACTATGAGACAAAGGCGATTCCTCCCGAGAGAAGGGGTGGCTATCGTGGATACTGGAGGGCAGCAGACCTCCTGGAATTTACCTCCCACGGGTATGGCGGGTATGTCTTTGATGAAAATATGCAGAAGTGTGAGTTTGACGGATACAGGGCAGACTGTATCACAGATTTTGCACTGGATTTTTTGGAACAGTATAAGGGAGAAAAGCCGTTTTTTATGACCATTTCCCACATAGAACCCCATCACCAGAATGACAGAGGATGCTATGAAGGCCCTGAGGGTTCAAAGGAGAGGTTCAAAGATTTTGAACTGCCGGGAGATCTGGCGGCACTGCATGGCGATGCCAGAGAGATGTATCCGGATTATCTGGGATGCTGCAGAAGCCTGGACGACAATCTGGGCAGACTTATAGAAAAATTGAAGGAAAAAGGAATTTATAAGGACACTATCATAATTTACAGCTCTGACCATGGTTCCCATTTCCGTACGAGAAACAGAGATGAACATCTGTGCGGAGGGGATGACTACAAAAGGTCATGCCATTCTGCCTGCCTGCATGTGCCCCTGGTGATTGCCGGGCCGGGATTTGAGGGAGGAAAAAGAGTTCGGGAGCTGGTGAGCACTGCGGGTCTTCCAAAGACGATTCTGGCTGCTGCCGGTGTGGATGTGGGGGATGCCATGGCAGGTGAAAATCTGAAGGAGATTGCGGACGGAAATCTCCGGAATCATACAGACAGGGTATTTGCTCAGATCAGTGAGAGCAGGGTGGGCCGCTGCATCCACACAAGGGATTGGCTCTACAGCATACATGCTCCGGGACTTGACGGCAACTTGTACCCTTCCAGCGACTATTATGAGGAAGATTTCCTCTATGATTTAAAAAATGACCCATTTGAGTTGACGAATCTGGCAAAAGATGATAAGTATAGAGATATCAGAGCGCAGCTTGCCAAAGAGCTTCAGGAGGAGATGAAAAAAGCCGGAGAAAAGGTTCCGGTCATTGCCCCTTCAAAGTAAAGCTGCCATGAATATCAACCAGAAAGGACAGCAGAAAAATATATGGAAGAATTACTCTATGGGGTAGCATATTACGACGAATATATGCCTTATGACAGACTGGAAAAAGACGTGGAGATGATGAAAAAGGCAGGGATTAATCTGGTAAGGATCGCAGAATCCACCTGGAGTACCTTGGAACCCCAGGACGGTGTATTTGACTTTTACCACATTGACAGAGTTCTGGATGCCATGGAGGAAGCGGGGATTCATGTGATCGTGGGTACGCCGACCTATGCCATTCCGGCATGGATGGAGAAAAAGCATCCGGATGTGATGGCAGTGACCAGACAGGGCCGGGGCATCTACGGGGCCAGACAAATCATGGACATCACAAACCGCCATTACCGGTTCTACAGCGAGCGTGTCATAAGAAAACTGATGGAGCATGTGAAGGACAGAAAATGTATCATAGGCTATCAGATCGACAATGAGACAAAACATTACGGCACCTCAGGAGAGCGGGTACAGGAGGATTTTGTCAAATACTTAAAGGAAAAATTCCAGGGCGATGTGGAGGCCATGAACCGGGAGTTCGGAATGAATTACTGGAGCAATGCCCTTCATTCCTGGGAGGATTTCCCGGATGTGAGGGGGACTATCAACGGCAGCCTGGGCTGTGAGTTTGAGAAATTCCAACGCAGCCTTGTGACAGAATTTCTGTCCTGGCAGGCAGAGATTGTGCGGGAATATAAGAGGGAAGACCAGTTTATCACCCAGAATTTTGATTTTGAATGGAGAAATTATTCCTTTGGCGTACAGCCGGATGTGGACCATTTCCGGGCTGCCAAATGTCTGGATATTGCAGGCTGCGACATCTACCATCCCACCCAGTCAAAGCTGACGGGAAAGGAGATCGCCTTTGGCGGAGATATGACCCGCTCCCTGAAACAGGATAATTACTATGTGCTGGAGACAGAGGCGCAGGGGTTTGCCCAGTGGGTGCCCTATGACGGCCAGCTCAGGCTGCAGGCCTTTTCCCATCTGGCAGGAGGAGCGGAATGCGTGGAATACTGGCACTGGCATTCCATCCATAACTCTTTCGAGACGTATTGGCGGGGGCTGTTAAGCCATGATTTTGCAGAGAATAAGACATATAAAGAAGCGGTTGTCATCGGCAGTGAAATGAAACGTCTGGGAAGCCATCTCATTCATCTGAAGAAGCAGAACAAGGCTGCCATTATGGTGAGCAATGAGGCACTGACAGGGCTGAAATGGTTCCCCATCGGAGGAGGCACAGAGATATCCTACAACGATGTGGTACGCTGGATCTATGACGCCCTGTATGAGATGAATGTGGAGTGTGATTTTGTATCACCTGAGGCGGAAAACCTGGATGATTATAAGATGCTGATCCTTCCGGCGCTCTACTGTGTGCCCGAAGAGACACTGCTTAGAATTCGCTCCTTTACGGAAAAGGGCGGCTGCCTGGTAGGTACCTTCAAGACGGGATATACCAATGAAAATGTGAAGGTATATCACGATTCACAGCCCCATATTCTGTCAGAATGCTTTGGAATTATGTATAACCAGTTCACATATCCGGAGAAGACTGCCGAGACGTATCTGGAAGGCAGGCTCTGCGGCAGAGAGGATAAAGAGAAAGTAAAAGTATTTCTGGAATGCATTCAGCCAAAAGGAGCTGAGACGGTTCTTGGGTATGTGCATGATAACTGGGGACAGTATGCAGCAGTGACTGAGAATACTTTTGGCAAAGGAAAAGCGGTGTACTTGGGATGTATGTTCAGCTCAGAACTGCTGAAAAAACTCATGGGAGAGCTCCTGAAGGAATGTGAGATCCGGCCGAACCCCGGTTCCTGTGGATTCCCGGTGATTGTCAGAGGCGGACGAAACCAGATGGGAAAACAGATATATTATTTCCTCAATTATTCCGGCGAAGAACAGAAGGCTGTGTGCCCGGAAGGTACATGGACAGAACTGTTTTCCGGTGAAACAAAGAAGGCAGGAGATCAGTTGATGCTGCAGAAATGGAATCTGCTGATTCTGGAAGAGCAGTAAAAAGCCTTTCGGACGGGATGGTCAGAGGAAAAAGACGGTGTGGGGCCGTTTAAGATATTAGGAAATTTTGGCAGAGGGCTGCTGCGCTGTTATGGTTCAGCGCGGCAGCCCTCCATTGGTGTACCAGAGGGAAGCTCCGGCAGGCCATTGGTGTGCCATAGGGAAGCCCCGGCAGGCCATTGGTGTGCCAGAGGGAAGCCCCGGCAGGCCATTGCTGTGCCAGAGGGAAGCTTCGGCAGGCCATAGGGGAGGCACCAGGTCAAAGCTATGCCATAGGGGAGGCACCAGGTCAAAGATGTGCCATAGGGAAAGCGCCAGATCAAAGCCGTGCCATAGGGAAGGCGCCAGATCAAAGCTGTGCCATAGGGAAGGCGCCAGGTAAAAGCTGTGCCATAGGGAAGGCACCAGTCCAGGCTATGCCAGTGAAAAGCCGGCCGGAACTTGTACCATACCTGTTATACCTGCAGGAATGACAATTACATATAATTTGTCTATGAACACATTTTCTATCTGTAAAATATTGGGCAGAAGTATTCGCTATCAACGTTTTTACATCTAAATATCACATCCGGAACAATATTATCTGTAAAAATTTAGAAAAATGGCTTTTGATAATCTTGAAATACATATAATTTTCAAGACGATTTCAAAGTTTATCTGTAAATCCCCAAAAGTAAAAGGCAAAATCCCTTCTAATGCTCCAGAAATACATATATTTCCAACATATGACTTCAAATATTATCCGTAAACAGGCATCCAGGCTCATTTTCCGACCTGGTATCGGCAGTATTTTCTGCACCCCAGTACACAGCCTGAGACCAGGATACATCCCGAAAAGAGATACCCGAACAGGCGGTAGAGAAGGGGTGTGGATGTGAGCTCGTGGAGAGGCAGGAAAAAGGGCAGGCAGTTAAACAGCAGACGAAGCAGCATGATCACTTTCGAAGCTCTCATACCTAGAAGAAAGACAGAGTAAATGGCTGCAGGGAGCAGGTAAGCAGCGGCTGACCACAGCAGGGCAGAAAAGGTGCTTTTCTTTACAGAGGAGATAAACAGGGTGATAGCCGCGGTCACTAGAACCGATAAAAGCCCTGCCAGCAGATAGAGAAGCAGTACAATCCCTGTCGGTTTATGAGAATCGGTATTCCACAAGACGCTTCCTGTTATCAGGTCAGGAAAAGAAAGGCCGGCACTGACAAAAAGTCCTTCCGTGCCATAAAAACACAGGAAAGCACCGACAAGAAAAAGCGTTAAAAGCAAATATATCCCGGCAGCCCATGTAAAGGCGGCCAGTATCTTGGCGGCTGCGGTCTTACCTTTTCCATTCTGTGTAGTCAGCAGGATTCCTGCGGTCTGCCCGGCATATTCTTCAGAGAAAACAGGAGCACAGGCAATGATCACAAGGGCAGATACGATCCAGAGCAGCATCATATGCATTTCACGGAATGTGTCATCCCATCCCCCAATGTATCCGTACTCATATTCCTCGTTCATCATCTCTGTGGTGTATTTGTTTTCTGATGAGGCAAGGGCAGTGGGAGTGCCTCCGTTGGATCTGGAATTGGAAAGATGGTAGGTTACAAAGCGGCTGGTGGAATTATCATAATAGCCCGGTGTGGTATCCCCTGTTTCCGACATTTCCAGTTCATCCTCATTGATGTGCCAGCCGAATTCATCTACGATAGCCTGGGCTTTTTCACGGGTCATGGGACCTGCGAAGCGACGGGCAGTTTCTTTGTTATATTGAATGGCGTCGGTTCTTCTCAGACAGGTCCCGTCCACATAAGCGCTTTCTGAGCCAAGTGCGGACATCTGAAAATAAGCGGCCAGGAATAAAAAGCCCAGCAGCACTCCTGTGAAGAGTATTTTTCTTGAACATATTTTATAGAATTCATTTCGGAACAGCATTTCAAAGTACCTCCCTGTTTTCTGTTGCGTAGAGATAGGCGTCCTCCAGATCCGGCACAACTGCCAGGGCGCCGGCAAATGGGCATTCTTTTGAGAGTACGCGCATTCTAAGCTCATTTCCTTCGGTCTTTACATTGCATACAGTGAACTGTTTCTGGCATATTTCTGCCTTTGCAGGCGTGGTGACAAACTCCCATACATGGCCGGAAGCTGCCTGTATGAGGGCGTCCGGCGTGCTGTTTTCCATAATTTTTCCCCGCCGCATGATCAGTATCCGGTCAGCGGTATTTGCCACGTCAGATACGATATGGGTGGACAGAAGCACAATTCGGTCATGCCCCAGAGAACTGATGATATTGCGGAATCGGATGCGCTCTTTTGGGTCAAGGCCGGCGGTAGGTTCATCCAGAAGCAGGATTTTTGGATCATTTAACAGGGCCTGTGCGATGCCGAGTCTTCGTATCATACCACCGGAGAGATGTTTGATCTTCTGTTTTTCCTCTCCCAGCAGGCCGGTAAGCTCCAGCATTTCCTTGTATTTTACAAGGGCCTTGTCCCTGGGAAGCGCTTTTAGGGAGGCGAGATAGAGAAGGTAGCGCTTCACTGTGAAGTCGGGATAATAGCCGAAATCCTGCGGCAGGTAGCCAAGCAGGGTACGGTATCCGGCACCCATTTTCCGTATGGATATGCCATCCAGCGTCACATCTCCCCGGTCGGGCATGAGAATGCCGCAGAGTATGCGCAGCAGTGTGGTTTTGCCTGCACCGTTTTCGCCCAGAAGTCCGTACACTCCGTTTTTCAGTGTAAAGGTGATGTCATCGGCAGCAGTTTTTTCTTTGTAATGTTTTGATATATTTTGTATTTTTAGTTCCAGCAAAGTTCTTTACCTCCTGTGTTTAAGCTGTGGAACAGTCTGTGAAGTTCAAAGGCCAGAAGCAGGATTCCCGCTGCCAGTACTATGGCCCATACAGGCAGATAAACATCCAGATAGGCTCTGGGAAAGGCAGTGGGGAACAGGGAAAACAGGCACAGCAGCAGAAATGTCCCCGACAAAATGGCTTTCTGTGAGGCGAACCGCCTTGTGGTCAGCAGAAAAAAATAACAGATATTGGACAAAACAAAAGGGACGAGCAGGTACAGACAGAGAGCAAAAATCCCGTATTTTGTTTTTCCCTGTACAGCAAAAAAGAGCAGTGTCAGGATGCACAGGTTAAGTCCTGCAGATAAAAACAGCTTTACCGACCAAATCTGTCCAAGGTTGAAGCAGCAGCTTTGTTCCAGCTCTGCCATATGCCGGGAGCGGCTTTTGGAAAGCTCCAGAACAGCGGCCAGCCCCAGGCCGGAGGAGATGGCACAGGCGGAGGGAAGTATACTCTCGCTGTCTTTGATAAGGGTACCGAAACAGGTTGTAAAGAGTATGACGGCAAGCAGGAAAAAAGCCTGTATCACCCAGTATTCCAATGAGATATAATGCATCTGGTCCAGCAGCAGCTCCGGAAATGAGACTGGTACGGGCAGGCTTTTATGAGTAATTTCTCTGTGAATCTTTTGCAGAGATGCCTCTTTTCTGGCTTCGTCTATGGGTGGAAATGGTATCTTTA
Organism: Blautia sp. NSJ-175; assembly: GCF_022867815.1. Taxonomy (NCBI): domain Bacteria; kingdom Bacillati; phylum Bacillota; class Clostridia; order Lachnospirales; family Lachnospiraceae; genus Blautia; species Blautia sp. NSJ-175. Next base: position 264,235 of record NZ_JALIFQ010000005.1, on the reverse strand, counting down.
TCTTGTTATCAGCCATAGAAATCCTCCTTTCTCAAAGTGCGTTTTAGTTTGTCCATGCCCTGTTTCATGCGGGATTTCACAGTGGACGAATTGGTGCCGGTGATCAGGGCGATTTCCCGGTGTTTCAGACCGTAGAGACTGTGAAGAACAATGACTTCCCGTTGGATTTTGGGAAGTTTCATAAGTGCGTGAACCAACTGCCGGGAGTTTTCTTCCCGAATCACTTCCTCCAGAAGATCGGTCCGGGACCGGGATGTGTCCGCTGTACCGGCAGTCTGCGTTTCCGGGCAGGCCTCCTCCCAAGGAAGATAGGAGAGACGACTGTGCGCCGCAGTCTCTCTGCCGAAGTAGTCATAACAGACATTTCTGGCTATGGTCAGCAGGTAGCCTTTCAGGTTTTTGCAGCGGCAGATGTCCACATATCGGATAAAACGAAGAAACGTCTCCTGCGCCAGATCATAAGAGCTGTCGGGATCGCCGGTCTGGTAACAGCAGAAGCGGTAAATGTCATCATAATACTTTTCTGCCAGCAGATTCAGGTATTCTTTATTGCCTTTTTTTATTTCTTTTATGGCTTTTCTGTCATCCATAGGCGCCTCCCTTTCTGTCTTCCATTATATATAACCGGAGGAGGAAGAAAAAGGTTTTATTTTTTTAAAGAAAATTCTCAGTTTACAGGGAGTTGGGTTTCTGACACACTGTACCGGAAGGAAACAGGGGAAATGGCAGTGATAAAAGAAGATTTATTGTAACCGCTCAGTCAGGTCTGCGCATTTACTGCGCTGACCATGCATAAGAGTAGTGGCAGCAGGCATTCGCGCCATCGAAAAGCAATTTTTAATAAATATTTCGCTAATCGTATTTCTGATGTATACCTAAAAATAATGTATGGATAGCATTACATAATCCATCCCTTACTTTATCGGGATTTGAAAATGCGTATCTTAGCTGTAAAGTTGTGTATCCATGAAGCGTACCCATCAGCATATTCAAAATATCTGTTGTGTTTTCTTCTTTAAATGGGCAGGAGCGAATAAGGGTTGATAAAAGTAAGATATAATTATGAAAGATGGAGCTTGTTTCTTCTGTACCGTGCCATGAAATCCATTGAATCGTTTCATAAACTCCGGGATGCTCAATCATATAATCGAGATATGCAGCAGCAACCTTTTGAATTGCTGTCTCTCCAATGCTGCCAATGGCTGCCTGAGTCATCCTATCATTCATACACCTCATGCCCTGATGAGCTACTTCTAAAAGGAGATGATCCAGACTTTCTATGTGATTATACAAAGACGGGGTACGAATATTCAATTTTTCCGCAACTGATTTTAGAGAAACATTATTTAATCCTTTTTCATCTGCCAGGTCAGATGCAGCTCTTATTACTGCTTCCTTGGTTGTTTTCATGTTATGCACCTCATTCAAAATAAGTATAGACATAATTTTAACTAATTAAATTAGTATCGTCAATAATTTTATTAGAAAAATGTGTATATATATTGACATTTCTACAAATTCAATATAATATACTAATATAATTAGTTAAAACACTATTTTAATTAGTGAAGCAAGAGGTGAAGATATGTGTACGAGATTTGTTTTTAATGGTGTAGACACAATTACAGGTTTCAATTTCGATATTGACCTTTCTGTGTGGACGCATACTGTAGTGACTGAAAAAAATAGATTTTATATTGGCATAAAAATGCCGGATAACAAATACCATTCTTTTCACGGAGTGAATAAAAACGGGAATGTCGGGACGCTGCTTTACGTTCATGGAAACGAAAATGCAGCATACAGAAAGGATGAAAACTGCTATACAATATCTGCGTTGACAGAAAATTTCATCAAAGGAGAGGTTTCTTTTGAGGAAGCCCTGAACATAGTACAAGAGCGGGAAATTATTTATGCTCCGGATGCTTCTATGCAGGCTATGCTCTCCGATAAAAACGGACGTGTACTGATCATTGAACCAGGTATCGGTTATAAATACGAACAGAAGGATTTTTCGCTGATTACAAATTATTCCGTACTGAGTCCGGAAACTACAAAGCCATATATTGTTTCGGGCGATACAAGATATGAAGCTGCTAAAGAATTACTGGAAGCATATGATAAAAAATTTTCGGTTTCTGACGCATACAAAGTATTAAAATCGGTATGTCAAAAGGGGCTTTGGGCAACAAGGGTTTCATTTGTATATTCTGCGTTTCAAAATAAAGTTTATTATGTATTGAATAATGATTTTGATAACATATCGGAGTTTCAATTGTAGTACAGATTTTGCCGTTTACATACAGAGCCATGTATTCCTTGTTTATCATCAGGCTGTATGATATGATTATATTTGTTACAGCTATCTGAATATATGAAATATAAGGTAATTATAATGAAAAAACGAACAATAAAAAAAATCTATTTACTCTGTTTATGCATTTTTTGTGTGACTGCATTTTCTGCTTGTGCAGGAGAAAAGGATGCATTAATATCTGCGGGCGGGGAAGGCCAGAAAAAGATATATGATGATATTGCAGTCGGAAACATTCGCTGTGTTAATATAAGCGGCAATGCCAGATCCATTGTTATAAAACAGAGTGACAGTAACCGCTTTGAATTTATTAACGCGGATTTAGATACCGATAATAAGTATGAAATCAGTTGTGAAGAAAAGGATAACAGCCTTAATGTTTGTGTGATGATGGATAACGCGGATTCGAGTAACAATATCCTGGGTTCTATTGTTATTTGTATACCCTCAAAAGAATTAGAAAAAATCGAAACTACCGGTGAATTTAATCAGATTCATCTCAATACCTTGAATTCAGACGTATGGATTCAGGCAAACAGGGATTCCGCAGTAGTGCTTGATTTAATGGCTGATCAACTGGATCACAATATTATGCTGGATGGTTTGGAGTCAAATACATTTCGGAATGTTTCTGTTTATTTCGACAAATTACCTGATAATATCAAGATGGAGTTTAACACGATTCCAAACAGCGCGGTTAATGTTCCGGAGGATCTGTTCAAAGAGAAGAAACTGGAACGCGGTTCGGGAGAACCTATGATAAGTATTAATAACGCAGATGCCATAGATTTTTATATCGAGTAAAGTCATATTTATCCCGGCTGTCTCACTGCTGTCATTTATATACAACCAATTTACAACCAATCTTCCGGAAATTCTCTTGCATTTCCCGGATAAAGTGCTATAATATTCCATATGGAAGCATAGCTCAGCTGGGATGAGCGTTCGCCTCACACGCGAAAGGTCAGGAGTTCGAGCCTCCTTGCTTCCATTCTTTTTTTGGGGATATAGCTCAGCTGGGAGAGCGATACGTTCGCAACGTATAGGTCACGGGTTCGAATCCCGCTATCTCCATGTATTTCATTTATCACATCCCATAAAAGAGCAGGAAACGGCTGCTTTTCATAAAAACTTTAGTATTTTCATACAAATATCACCAACCCTTCACATTTTTTCCAAATAATGGTCATAATTACCATGTATACTCTTATTATAAAAAGAGTAAAGGAGGCTTCATACATGATAGGAACTTTAATGAATCATGGCTGCACCTGTGTTCTCAAAGAGAAAGGCGGCAGTAAAAAGATACCCGTTCATCCGGAACAATATGTGTATGTGCAGGTCTCCAATGCGTGGATACCTGCCATACTGAAATATTCCGGTGAACGGCAGAACTGGTATTTTGAATACCTGCCCAAGCTGCCGGTAAACGGCTGCAGGGTTATGACAAAATAAAACAAAATACATGAGGATAACCGGGAGGCTGACAAGGCATCCCTCAATAAAGAAGTATTGTTCCGGCAGGCGGCATAGTCAATTTCGGCTATGCCGTTTTGCCGTTTGTTTTGCTGACAGCTTGACTTTGTACGGTAAATGCAGGAGGATTTTCGGAGGATTGATTTGTATGTTGCAGTTTTTTATAGTATAATTTTAGTTATAGAACTGAACAGCAGCATATTTGTAAAATCGGAAGCGGGGTTATTGGCAATGAATGATAAGGAATTGGAATTTTCTGTATTCTGCATCGAGAGTGTAGCTGAAAGGCTTGGATGCAAAGGAGAAAGAGTATATGAGCTTCTGACAGAAAAAAGCAGTATTTTAAAAGAATATATTATTCCTAATTATGAAGTTCTGCATACGCTGGGTAAAGAATATATAGTGGATGATATTATCGCTTATATGCAGCAGGAAGGGGTGGTGGGATGATTTTATATCATGATTCTTTTACAGAGGTGAGAAAACCGGATATCTCCTATTCAAGAGACACACTTGATTTCGGAAAAGGATTTTATGTTACACCCATATATGAACAGGCGAAAAAATGGTCTCTGCGTTTTAAACGGAAAAAAGGGAAAAGTGTGATCTCTTGGTATGAATTGGATGAAAAGAAACTGCGTCATGAGGCCAGGATAAAAGAATTTTCCAGCTATTCAGAGGAATGGCTGGATTATATTATTACTTGCAGAGGAGGCATGAACACAGGGCAGTATGATATTATTATCGGAGGAGTTGCAAATGATAAGGTATTTGATACAATTGAGCTGTTTTTTGACGGGTTAATAGATAAAAATATGGCAATCCAGCGGTTAAAGTATGAGAAACCTAATTTGCAATATTGCATCTGTTCACAGGAAATATTGGATAAATACTTGATTTATCAGAAAAGTGAGGTGTTATGATGCAGGCAAACCGTATATTACTCCAGCGTAAATATTCCAGAATCATTGAAATGTTTGCCCGGTCTGCCAACATCCCATTGGAACAGGCACTGGATTTTTTTTATCATTCGGAATTGTATCAGGAGATGAGTGAAGGGATATCTGATATGCACTGCCGCAGTGATCATTATCTTGTGGAAGAGATGGAAACTGAATGGAAGGAACAATAAGCAGATACAAAAAAGCTGGTGCACACCTTGAAAAAGTGCGCCGTTTTTTTCGTTCTGTTTTAAAATAATCGAGGCCCTGTCTTAAAAACAGGTGGCCCATAGAGCCTGAAAGGAAAGATATATGTATAAACTGTTGTTTGTGGATGATGATAAAGCTCTCCTGAAAATGCTGGAGAATTATTTCCGCTTAAGGGGATACCGCATTTTGCTGGCTGAGGACGGTCTGGAGGCATTGAAGAGGATTGAAGATACCCCGGACCTGATTTTGCTGGACATCAATATGCCCCGCATGGATGGAATGGAGCTGTGTGTGAAAATCAGGGAATTTGTCTCATGTCCCATTCTGTTTCTCACAGCCAGAGTGGAGGAGCAGGACCGGGTGAACGGCCTGCTTTCGGGGGGTGATGATTATATTGTCAAGCCATTCAGCCTGAAAGAACTGGAAGCCAGGATCGGGGCGCATATAAAGAGAGAAGAGCGAAACAGGAAAAGGCCGCAGCTTCGATACCGGGAGGGCCTGCTTTTAGACTACAGCGCCAGAAAAGTCCTCTATGATGAACATGAACTGGAGCTTACAAAGCTGGAGTACGACATTGTGGAATTCCTTTCCAAGAATCCGGGCCAGGTGTTTGACAAGGAGAGGATTTACGAAAAAGTCTGCGGTTATGATGCGGAGGGCGACAGCAGGGTGATCACAGAGCTGATTCGGAGAATACGCAGAAAAATAGGGGAGTACACCGGTACAGAATATATTGAGACCGTGTGGGGAAGTGGATACCGATGGAAAAAATAAGAAATCTTTCGCTCAGAAAAACTATCGTGCTCTATATGTCCGCTGCAATTGTCATCTCCTTTTTCTTGTCTGCGGGAATCGTCAGGATGGCGGAACAGACGCAGAAGCAGATCTGGGCCGGCTATATGGACGGGGACAAAGTATCGGATTATGAGGAGAAGACAGGATACATCGCTGAGATCACAAGGCCTGCGCAGAATGATATGCTGCACAGGGACCATGTCATAACGGAAATCTGCGATGCAGTGGAGACCTGGACCATGCTTGTCATTCCCATGATCGGCAGTGTGATCGCGGTATTCTGCTTCTATCGTGACAAGATAAAAGAACCGCTTCAGATACTGACAGAAGGCTCCAGGAAAATACAGGAGAATAACCTGGATTTTCCTGTGGATTACAGGAAGAAGGATGAGATGGGCAGCCTGTGCCGGGAATTTGACCGTATGCGCGCCCAGCTTAGGGAAAACAACCAAAAACTCTGGTCCGCAGTGGAACAGGAGCGGACGCTGAAGGCAGTCATTGCCCATGATATCCGTTCCCCTCTTGCGGTGCTGCGGGGATACCAGGAAACACTTATAGAGTTTCTGCCCACAGAGCAGTTAAGCCGGCAGGATATGGAGGAAATGCTGACGGAAGGAATGCAGCAGATCGACAGAATGAATGCCTTTGTGGAACAGATGAGACAGCTCTCCGGTATTGAGGAGAGGGAGATGCATGCAGAGAAAATAGAGACTGCTGTTCTGCTTCGGTATATGGAACAGGCAGCAAAGGCCTTGGCAGACCGGGAACCGTGCCATACGGTCATAAAAGCGGAGGGGATGCCGGACCACTTTTGGGGGGATTCTTCTATCATCTGCGAGGTGTTCGACAATCTGCTGGGGAATGCCGTGCGGTATGCCCGCCATATAGTTGTGATCACCATGGAAGTGAAGGACCATATGCTGTTTATCTCCATGGGGGATGACGGGGAAGGGTTCCACGCCGAAGCGGAAGCAATCACGAAACCCTTCTATCACGATAATCTGGCAGATGACCTGAAACACTTTGGCCTTGGCATGTATCTGAGCAAATTATACTGCGAGAAGCATGGAGGAAAACTGCTTCTGGGCAGCGCCGATCTGGGCGGGGCCTATGTAAAAGCAGGATTTTGCATAGAAGAATCCCGGACGGATACAGCCCTATAACTGCAGCCGTTCAGACAGGCTGAGTGCTTATTCATAACCGGAAGCTATGGAAAAACATACGTTATAAGTATTTGCGTCATGTGCAGCAATGATATAAAATAGATACAATAAGCAGAAGAAGGGAGCGTACAAAATGATTTATAAAAATTTTCAGGATATGGAATTATCTGCGCTTGGAATGGGAGCCATGCGTCTTCCGGTCATTGACGGAGAGGATTCCAGGATTGATGAACCGGCAGCCGCTGAGATGGTGGCATACGCCATGGAACACGGCATCAATTATTATGACACCGCCTGGGGGTATCATGAGGGAAATTCAGAAACCGTTATGGGCAGGATTTTAAATCAATACCCACGCAGTACCTATTATCTGGCTACAAAATTCCCGGGGTATGACCTTTCCAATATGGATAAAGCGGAAGAGATATTTGAAAAACAGTTGGAAAAATGCCAGGTGGACTACTTTGATTTTTACCTGTTCCACAACGTGTGCGAGATGAACATTGACGCGTATCTGGATGAGAAATACGGTATTTTCGACTATCTGATGAAGCAGAAGGAAAAGGGAAGAATCCGTCACCTGGGCTTTTCCGCTCATGGAAGTTATGACGTTATGAAGCGTTTTTTAGATGCATACGGAGAGCATATGGAGTTCTGCCAGATTCAGTTAAATTATCTTGACTGGTCTTTTCAGAATGCAAAAGACAAAGTGGAGCTGTTAAATGCCCATCATATTCCGGTATGGGTAATGGAGCCTCTGCGCGGAGGACGCCTTGCCTCCCTGTCCGCCGAAGACAGTGACAGGTTAAAGGCGCTGCGTCCGGATGAGGATGTTCCGGCATGGGCTTTCCGGTTCCTGCAGGGAATCCCGGAAGTGAAGATGATCCTGTCCGGCATGTCTGATTTTGCGCAGATGCAGGATAATATACATACCTTTGAGACGGATAAGCCTCTGGATGAACAGGAGAAAAAAGTTCTGTTTGAGATCGCTGACAGCATGGTAAAGCACATTGCTCTGCCCTGCACGGCATGCCGTTACTGCACCAGCCATTGTCCTCAGGAGCTGGACATTCCCATGCTTCTGGAGCTGTATAATGAGCACTGCTTTACAGGCGGCGGCTTTCTGGCGCCTATGGCTCTGCAGGCGGTACCAAAGGAGAAGCAGCCCGGTGCGTGTATCGGATGTAAAAGCTGTGAGGCAGTCTGTCCGCAGCAGATCAAGATTTCAGAGGCCATGGCTGATTTTGCAGAGAAGCTGAACGGCTGATCATCGGAGGCTGAATCAATGAGTTATCTGCTGTTTCCTCTGGTGGTTTATATCCCGGTGGGGACATACCTCTATTTCTTTTTCAGGCGTTTCCTTGGGCTTTTTGGACTGGGAAAGCAGAAAAAGGCGGTGCGGATTTTGTCTCTGCTCATAACACTTGCCTGTGTGGCCCAGGGGTGGATGTTGTATGGGCTGGGAGCTGTGATCATCCTACATTTTTTTGTGCTCAGTATTTTGATGGATGGCATTTACTTTATCTGCAGAGGAAAGTTCCGAAAGAAAAAAGCCCGTAAGATATGGGGGTTCCTCCACGCAAGCGGTGTGATTCCTCTTTTGGTGATCTGTTTGATCGCAGGATACGGTTATTTTAATATAAATGATATCAGAAGGACCGAATACCGGATTGAGACAGAAAAACAACTGAGCCGGGATTTGAAAATTCTCCAGATTTCGGATCTTCACATGGGTACCACCATGGATATAGGAAAATTAAAAGACTGCTGCGATAAGATGCAGAGGGAAAAGCCGGATCTGATCGCCCTGACCGGGGATATATTTGATGAAAATACATCCAGGCAGGAGATGGAAGCCGCGGCAAAAGTTCTGGGTGATATTGGGGCTGAATATGGCACGTATTATGTGTTCGGAAACCATGACTATAATGCGTATACCGGCACCCCGGTCTATTCACCGGAGGAGCTTTGCAGTATACTGGAAAGCAGCGGCATCGTTGTACTAAAAGATCAGGTTTATACCGTAAACGATGAGCTGACTGTCATCGGAAGAACAGACGCCTCTGTCGGGAGCATGGTCTCTCCAAAGGGAAGAACCGGGATAGAGGAGCTGTGCAGGGAGATAGACGGCAATACTTTTGTGCTTCTTCTGGACCATCAGCCCACAGAACTTCGGGAAAATGCAGAGGCGGGTGTGGACCTTCAGCTTTCCGGCCATACCCATGCGGGACAGATCTGGCCTACCGGGCAGGTGGGAGAGCTGATCGGGTTTACAGAGCTGAATTATGGATGGAAAGAGATCGGCGGACTTCAGGTGATCGTGAGTTCCGGTATAGGCGGCTGGGGATATCCCATACGCACAGGAGGACATTCAGAATATGTGGTGGTGACCGTGTCAGCAGAAAAAAATGCTCACACGGCCCGTGTGTTTGCTCCGTAAAAGAGCTGTCATGTTTGGCAGTTCTTTTTTTGTTGTCTTTTTGTTGTGATTTCTGTTTTACAATAAGATCAAGACAGGAGGAAAACAATATGAAGGTAATAATGAAAAGAGAGCTTAAAAATTATTTCAAAAATCCCATCTATTATGTGGGTATTCTGCTGATATTCTTTGAGGTTTTTCAGATCATGCAGCCTTATCTGCAGCTGCATTACTGGGAAAGTGATGCACAGGTGGAGGCGGCAAAATTAGAGCATATAGGTGATGCGGATGTGATGGATGGATATTTTCCTTCCACAGAAAAAGAACAGATTGAGATCGCCATGCCGGATATCTGCAGAGATCTCAATGAGGATTCGGGAATCAGTAAAGAGGAAACAGATCAGATGACAAAAATGTTTCTGGAAGAGGGGTACAGCCAGGAAGAAATCATGAATTACCTGATTGAACATTATGATTATCCCAATGCGGATTATTATTTCCAGGAGGCAGAGCTCAGACAGGGGACTGCAGAGGAAGTCAACGCGTATATGGATGAAAAATTCAGCCAGATGCGGTATTCAGAATACTTTGCCAAGAAATATACGGATTTTGCAGGGCTTTTCTTCGTGTTTTTTTCATCTATACTGATGGCATTTTTATTCCTTCAGGATACCAGGAAGAATACTTATGAACTGCTTCACACAAAGCCTGTTTCCGCATGGAAGTATGTGACCGGGAAAATAGCGGGCGGTTTTACGGCACTTTTGCTGCCGCTTACGGTTATGACCGGGGTATTTACTTTTCTGTGTATGCACAGAGGAATGGAACAGGGGTTTCCCGTTGCCGTGTGGGATGTATTCGCGTCGGCTGCGGTGTATATCCTTCCCAATCTTCTTATGGTCATCTGTGTGTATGCTCTGACTGCCTTCTTTTTTAAGAATCCGCTGCCGGCAACACCGCTTCTGATCCTGTATATGCTCTATTCCAATATGGGAAGTATCGGGCCGGATGGAAATTACGGCTATTTCGGAAGGCCTCTGGCTATTATAGTCCGCTTTCCGGGACTGTTTTTGGATACCACGCCGCCTCCGCTGGCTCTTATGAACCAGACTGCGCTTCTCATTGCAGCAGCTGTGATCATATGGGTCTGCGTGAGAACATGGAAGAAGAGGAGGGTATTTGGATGAAAGAAATAAAAATAAGCCTGCCGCCGTATAAAATGATATGTGCTCTGTTTTTCATCCTCATTCTGGCAATTGTGAGGGGGATTTCAAGCGTAAACGAAATCGGGCTGACCATTGATACTTATGTTACACTGCTGGCGCTTGTCCTGTGTGCGGATACCTGCTATCAGGAGATTCCGGGAGGCGGATGGGAAATACTTGCCATAAAGCCGGGAAAACAGCAGAGGCTGACCATTCTCAAACGATTTGCTGTTCAGTATGTTTTTTTGATCGGTACGGCAGCAGCAGGATACGGATTATTTTATCTTATACAGCAGCCATATATACGGGAGAATGAACTTTATCATTTTGTAACAGCAATGGCGGCAACAGCAGCGAGTATCGTCTTGTTCGGAGCACTTCCGGTGCTTATTTCCAAAATAACCGGGAGCCTTTGGGGGGGCATTGGCGCAGCAGCAGCACTCTGGTTTTTTCTTATATCGAGCGGAGCTTTAAAACTGCCCCTTTTTCTTCAGATCTTTGCATTTGGAGGGACGGAAATGGGGGATGGGGACTTACGGTGGATTTACGGGAAGATTACCGCACTGGTCCTGGGAGCTGTCTGCATTGGAGCAGTCGGAAATTTCGGCAGACATTTTGGTAAGAAGAGAATGAAAGGAAAAAGGTGATAATATGTCAGTTAGATTAGAAAATGTAACCGTTGCGTTTCAAAAGAATGTGAAGGCATTGGATGATGTTTCGTTTACAATTCCCTCCGGCGTATACGGACTTCTGGGTGAAAACGGAGCGGGAAAGACAACGCTCATGCGGGTGCTGGCAACACTGTTAAAACCCACATCCGGGGATGTATTAATGAATCATTTGGTGTATCGGGAGAGCAATTATCCTTCCATACAGAAGAAAATCGGGTATCTGCCCCAGGAGCTTTCCCTGTATCCGAACCTGACGGTACGGGAATGCCTGGAATATCTGGGAGGACTGTCCGGTATACCAAAAGATGAATGTAAAAAAAGGCTTGATTATTATCTGGAAAAGACAAGTCTGGAGGAGCACCAGAAGAAGAAAATGAAACAGTTGTCCGGCGGAATGAAGCGGAGAGTCGGCCTGATCCAGGCGCTTTTAAATGAACCGGAGTTTCTCATTGTGGATGAGCCTACGACCGGTCTTGACCCGGAGGAGAGAATCCGTATCAGAAATCTTCTGGTGGAGTTTGCCGTGGGGAGAACCGTCTTGTTTTCCACTCATGTGGTGGAGGATCTGGCGGCCACCTGCAGCCAGCTGACTGTGCTCAAAAAAGGAAAAATGCTTTACAGCGGTTCCGTGAAAGAGCTGTTAAAAAGGGCAGAGGGACATACCTGGATCTGCAGAATGGAGGAGGAGGCGCAGGTGCGCTCTTTGGAACAGAAATACCGTGTTTCATCCAAACAGATTCAGGAGGACGGGATGACGGTCCGGGTGATCAGTCCGGAAAAGCCGGATGTTCCCTGCAGCCCGGCAAAGGTGACGCTGGAGGATGCGTATATCTATGTGTCAAATTTTCAGTAACTGATAAAAGAGGCTCCGGCCGCGGTTCTGTAAATACCGCGGCCGGAGCATTTTGTATGATATGAGACATTTGTATCAGCGAAAGTTATTCCCTGCAGGAGAGGGAGCATTGCTTTCCTGGCTGTTCTGTGTATCTGTGCTGCTTCCGAGTGTGATGGAGACCGTCTTTTCTTCATAGCTGTTGTTCTGGCCGGGAACCTGCAGAGTTACCTCCACGGTCTCGCCTGCCTTATAATACTGGAGCAGATTCTGAAGCTGGCTGATCGCAGTGACGGATTCGCCGTCAAATTTAGTCAGGACGCTGCCCGGGGTGATGCCTGCTTTCTCTGCTGCGCTGCCTTGGGTGACGTCTGAGATATATACGCCTTTGGGAAGGCCGTAGATTTCTTCTGCCTCACTTGTGACATCGGCACCTTTGATCCCGAGACTGCCCTGTTCGCCTTCCGCAACTTTTTCGCGTGTTGTTTTGTTCATAAGGTTTTCAATGATATCTGATGCCCTTGACATTGGAATGGCATATCCCATGCCTTCCACCTCTGTGGAAGCCAGTTTGGCGGAGTTGATGCCAATGACCTCGCCGTTCATATTGAGAAGGGCGCCGCCGCTGTTTCCCGGGTTGATGGCAGCGTCTGTCTGGATGTAAGTGGCAGCGTTAGAATCATCGGTACCTGCTTCTGAGGAAGAGCCGGAGAGTGTACGGTTCACAGCGCTTGCAATGCCTGTTGTGACGGACTGTCCGTAGCCAAGGGCATTGCCGATGGCTACAACCTGCTCGCCCACCTTCAGGGAGTCGGAATCGCCGATATTGGCAACCGCGATGGCGGACATGGTTTCGTCGGAAATGCTGTCCAGCGGAACGGCAATAACGGCCAGATCGTTGTCCGCATCAGTTCCTTTCACTTTTGCTTCCAGTACATTGTTGTCAATAAAACATGCGGAGAGGGTGTCTGCATTTTCCACAACGTGATTGTTGGTTACAATCAGAAGTTCCGTGTCATTTTTCCCAATGATGATACCGGAACCCTGGCTTTCCGTCTCCTGAGTCTGGGGATAACCGCCGTATCCGAACTGGCTGAAATAATTCTGAACCTCCTGTACGGATTTATTGGTTATAGATACAATGGAGGGCATGGCTGCCGCTGCAATATCGGAAACATCCAGGCTTCCCGTATTGCTGCCGGAACCGCCGGAAACTGCTGTGGTCTTCAGAAGACCGGCCTTTGTATCACTTGTGCTGCCAGCAGATGTATTTGCGGCTGCGGCAGGTGAATTGGCAGCGTAAATATGATTGACTGCCTGGAAAGAACCGGCTGCCACAGAACCGAACAGAACAGCACTCAGAGTCAGGGAGCCAATGCGTTTTGCCAGAGTTTTCTTTTTGTTCCGGTTTCGTTTGGACGGCTTTTTATCCGGATTCGGAGAAGATGCCGGGCCTTCGGAAAAGATTGGGTAATGGGACAGTTCGCTGTTGTTATCTGAATTAAAATCGTAGTAGTTTGACATAAGAATTCCTCCTCAACTTTTTATTTATTTTTTGTTTTTTTGTGTTTGTTATTGTATTTGGTATCTCTTTGTTTATGTCTATAGCATATCGGATAATTGTGGCGAAATTGTCGTGATTCTGTGATAAAATTGAGGAGGAAGTGTGTAAATTTGGTGAACTGTTTGTTGGGGATGGAAGTTCGAGGGATTTACGGAAGGCTTGATATAACCGTATTCTTCAGATAATAGAATAAAGATTTATTACAGTGGAATACTGACTGAGAGGTGGAAAATACATGAGTGATATAACAAAAAGCATGCAGAATCTCTATGTTGATATAGAGAGCCATTTGATGAGGGATAGAGAGCCATCGATTTATTTAAATGAAATCTATGAGAATCCGGATTTTCAGCAGTATCCGTTTGATATGCTGCATAAGCTGAAAAATACTGTCCAGTCTCCCATACACCATCCCGAAGGTAATGTATGGAATCATACGATGCTCGTTGTAGATGAAGCGGCAAAAGTAAAAAACAGGAGCAAAAATCCGTTGGTTTTTATGTGGGCAGCCATCCTTCATGACATAGGAAAAGCGGTAACGACCAGAAGAAGAAAAGGCAGGATCACGGCATATGACCATGATAAATCCGGCGCGGTTCTGGCACATAAATTTCTGTCACAGTTTGTGCAGGATCAGGAGTTTGTGGAGGAAGTTTCACAGCTGATTCGATATCATATGCAGATTCTGTACGTTGTGAAAGGACTTCGCTTTGCAGATATTGAGGGAATGAAGTATCATACCGATGCAGATGAGATTGCGCTTCTGGGGCTGTGCGACAGACTGGGAAGAACAGGCAGTAAAAGAAAAGAGGAAGAAGAGAATATCAGGCTGTTTTTACAGGCCTGCGATATTTATCCAGTCTCCCAAAAACCGCACCGGAAGGATTAATGTTCTGGTGCGGTTTTTTGTATACCATAAGTCTTATTCTGTTTTTCCATTCTTTTTTTGGATTTCATCATGTGCTTCAAGAATACCATTTTTAACAGCTCGTTTTATCACAAGATATAAGACAAAACAAAATATAAGAATCAAACTAAGGCTAAATAGTGAGTTAAACAATGAAGAAGTTACTTCCATTTGGCGTTATCTCCTTTCCGAGTTTTAAGGGTGATAGAATGGTCATTCTGTGTATGGGCTAAAACAGTTAATGTGGTCTATATTATATCATCCGCTGTTCCGGTAAACGCTGTTCATGCACTAACGTTTATTATATTTACATGAACGTTGCGTGAAAGATGGATGAGTTCCGGGATGACAGAGAGTCTAAGTGCACTGGCATGTGCGCTGCCTAAAGCAGAAAAAAGGGCTGCACACCGGCAATCATATGCAGTCCTTTTTATAATGCGGTATCTCAGAAGCGGTATTCCATTATGAATTCTTCTTCTTTGTCAATGACGGGTTTAAAGCCGCATTTTTGATACATACGCAGCGCGTAATTTTCTTTTTGCACGGACAGGGAAGCTCTTTTATACCCCTTTTTTCTTAATAACTCCAGCATCTGTCTTATAAGTTCTGTCCCGATGCCGTATCCACGGTATTCTTTATAGAGAGAAATCGCAAATTCAGGTGTCTCATCATCAAGGTCCCCATATCCGTGAATATTTCTGACCCAGACTGCGCCAACCACCTTATTGTCAACCACTGCGCACAGGCAGGCATCATCTTTCCCGGTCCCGAAATCTTTGATGTAGACTTGCAGTTCAGGCTGATGGATGATTGTTTTCGGAAACGGATCGTCCCCTTCCCGCTGGAAAATAGATTCATACAAAAAATCTGCCAGAAGCGGATACTCCTGCGGATACATTTCCCTAATTGTATATTTCATAATTACCTCCGATTTTTATAAGTTAACTTAGAAACCGGTCTTCTTTCCACACATACGGATCCCTCCTTCTCATATATTCCCATTGTATCAGGCTGCTCTGTCCTTGTCCAGAAGCAGATGATGAAAGGAGGGATGTCGGTAACCGTTCAGCCTTCCACTGTACAAAAGGAATACCATACTGTATATCCCTGTTGTTTTGTGTTAAGATATAGGTAAATATTAGTCTGGTGAATGGAAAATGGGGAAAAATGAAGCGACGCTGTTATCATGGATGATCTGGATATTCCCATGATAAAGGGGGAGAGCTGGACTGTTTCCTTGACCTGGAAGAAGATGCAGGGAAAAGGGAACTTCTGGAGGCGATGAAGGGCCACATGATACGGCAAGGAAGCATTACAGGAAAGTACAGGTGCTGATGCAGGCTTATGGGTTTGGGGTAAGATATGCTGCAGGGTAAAGAGTGAGGGGGAAGATTATGGAACGAAATCAGGAAATTCGTTACACAGAAATAGAGAAAACAGATGCTTACATCTATGATAAAGTTGAAATGAAGGTAAGGGTTGAAGAAATCTATGAGGTGGTAATAAAAGATCTGGACGGTATCAGTTTTATAAAAAGAGCCGTAGCCCCATATATAAAAGATTTTTCCGGCCATGCGAATTATAAAAGGTGGAATCAGCAGTTTGATCTGTCAAACTGGCACTTTTTCATGGCTTTTGACGGAGAAAAGCCGGTGGGTGGAGCTGTTCTGTGCTGCAACAGCGCGGAGCTTCATATGCTGGAGGGCAGAGAGGATTTGGGGATTCTCTGGGATATCCGTGTGGATTCCGCATATAAACGCAGAGGTGTCGGAGGAAAACTGTTTGATATGGTAATGAAAAAAGCAAAAGGGCTGGGGCTCTGCCAGCTTAAAATCGAATGCCAGAATAATAATGTCCCGGCAGCTGCGTTTTATTTTAAACAGGGGGCCCATTTGGGCGCTGTCAACCGGTATGCGTATTATGGAGATGCGGATGAGGAGGTACAGTTTCTGTTGTATTTGGATATAGAGGCCGCAGGGGTGTGATATCAGGTATCAATCCGGGTCATTTCTATCAGTGTTTTGTTCCGGTATAATAAGTCATCTCTCACAGTGAATCCTTGTTTTCCCCAGAAATGGTTTCCCTCTTCATTCCTGGAAAAAGTGACAAGTGCCGCTTTGATAATACCAAGGTTTTTTAGTGCGTCAAGCGCCGCACGGACCAGCTGGCTTCCGATTCCCTTCCGGCGTGCCGATGGGCTGACTGCTGTGTGATAGATATATCCCCTTCTTCCGTCATTTCCCGCCAAGATGATACCTGCAATCCGGCCGTTTTCTTCTGCCACAAAGCAGGTGTCTGGATTTCTTTTCAAAAACCTTTCAATGCCTTCTTCTGCATCATCAATATTGTTTAAACCCATGCCTTGACAGGACATCCAGAGGGAGTAAACAGAGTCATAATCGCTGATTTCCATTTTTCTGATTTTCATAAATACCTCCATAGAATAAAATATTTGTTCCTTTTGAAAAGGCAGCTCCTGGTAAATGATATACTACTATTCATATTTTTCTAAATGAAATGTTCTTAATTTATCGCTCATCTGGAACCTCTTTTATAATCTGCCTTTTATAAATCCCACTGCAAAGACAATGAGGGCCAGTATGATCCAAACTGCTGCTATAGTGGAGTTCACATGTATAAATTTATTAGCAACGATTAAAAGCAGCAGCATTACTATAGAAATAGCATGTAATGTACTTCGTTTCATAATAACATATTCCTTTCCTATATGTCCTGACAACCGGTATGTGCTTATTTTACCACGTTGGGATTAAGTCCGTCAATTTTATAAAAAGGCAGGAAATACTAATAATATCAGACCGTCGAAGGGGTACAAAAACCATACTTCTGTAACGGAAGATATTTTTCTGCTATAATGCCTTTGCGGTGAATTATTTCAGTTACGAAATATAAAAGAAATCGAAAATAAAAAATGTAACGTTTCTGCGGCACGGAAGTTAATAGAATAGGAGGGGGTGAAAGATATGGACTTTGAGCAGATATATAAATCCTATTTCAAAGATGTTTTTTTATATTTACGCAGTTTATCCGCCAGTGAGGATATGGCAGAAGAAATCACACAGGAGACATTTGTCAAAGCCCTGAAAGCAATAGATACCTTTGATGGCTTTAAGAATATACGGGCATGGCTTTTTACCATTGCGAAGAATACATATTACACATATTGCAAACGCAAAAAAATGTATGCATATGAGGAACTGCCTGATAATGCAGGAAATCCGGGGGCATCCTTTGAAGAAAATTTTGTGGATGAAGAAAGGGCTTTTCTGATTCATCGGTTTCTTCACAATATGAAAGAGCCTTATAAGGAAGTATTTAACCTTAGGGTTTTTGGAGAACTGCCGTTTGAGAAAATAGGGTTACTTTTCGGGAAAAGTTCTGGCTGGGCCCGGGTCACAGATGTGCTTCCTCTGTATCTGGATGATGTAGTGAGTGAGGATACAAAGAATATGGTAGAGGAGCATTTAAAATCCTGTGAATCCTGCAGAAAGGAGGCGGTACTCCTTAATGAAGATATGATCCTGCCGTTAGGGTCCGGGGCACAGGATGCAGAAATAAAGACATTAAAATATTTAAAGAAACAGTTTCGGAATAAAAAAGCAGTGGTTTCTGCGGTATCTGTTTTTCTTGCATTTATCATAATGCTGGGCACATATGCTTTACTGGTAACGCCAAAACTCTTCATTCCTTATGACAGTACATGCATAAAAGTCGAAAAAATTGATGAAAAACTTTATGTACGATATATCGGCAGTAATTTAGATGGAAGTGTTGCCAGAAACTCTTTTCCAGTTAGAAAGGGACGGAGAGAAAAAAGATGTGACATTTTTTTATATCTATAAATCACCCTGGTCTGAATTAAGAGCTTTGTTACAGAAGGATACAGAGGATCATTTGATTTTTCTTGGGAATGCAGATGAGATAGATGAGGTGTATTACGGTAAGTTTAGGATTGAACGTCCTGAAGAACTTTCGGCAGACTTAGAAGAATCAGAACTAATCTGGAAAAAATAACGGGAAAAGGTATCTGTTTTATATTTACAGGCGGTTTTATCGGGCTTACATTCCTGTTATGTGTATGTGGGCATCGCACGGATGGTGCTGCGGGAAATGCGGCAGAAGGATGGGATTCAAGAAAGTATTTGCGAATCAGTGTTCTTATTGCCGCAGTTCCGGGGCGGATGGATTTAACAATCTGTTTTGTTGAGCTGGGAGATATTTCGATTGCAACAGAGCGTTATTTCTGTTATACTCAATTAACAGATATTCTGAAAATTTATTTTCTATATTAATCCAATCGGCAATCTCTGTCGGAATTCACTATGTAAAAGTAACTGAATAAAAAACAGCGGAAGCGGCAAGTTGTGGAGCAGGTATAATTCTGTTATAATGTTTACAGGTTCCTGAGGCTTATGGCTGCTTCGGAAAGACGAGGAAATATGAACAGAAACAGAAGGAGAAAGATAAGCAGAGCCATCAGAAGGAAACAAGTAAACAGAAATTACAAGGATAGCCTGTTCCGCATGATCTTCGGGAACAGAAAGGCTGCACTGAAGCTTTATAATGCCATCAATCATTCCAATTATCAAAATCCGGAGGATTTGGAGATCACTACAATTGAGGGTGCCATTTATATGGGTGTAAAGAATGACCTGTCCTTTTTGATCGACAGTGTGATGAATCTGTATGAAGCCCAATCCACCAGAAATCCCAATATGCCTCTGCGGGGATTGATTTATTTTGCAAGAGTATATCAGGGATATGTGGAAAAGAGAGAGCTTGATCTGTATTCCGGCAGCCGTATCAAAATCCCGCTTCCGCGGTATATTGTATTTTATAACGGATCGGAGGAAGAACCGGACCGCCGGGAGTACCGTCTGAGTGACGCATTTGAAAAGAAGCAGGACAGTTATTGCCTGGAATGTGTGGCCACGGTTCTGAATATCAATGCAGGACATAACAGACAGTTGATGGAAGACTGCAGCTTGTTGTGGCAGTATGCTTCTTTTGTATCAAAGGTGCGGCTGTATCTGGAGATGTACCCCGAAGATTTGGAGGGTGCAGTGGACAGAGCGGTGGAGGAATGTATTGCGGAAGGTATTCTTGCGGATTTCCTGAAGAAAGAGCGAGGAGAGGTGAAAGACGTGATACTGACAGAGTATAATGCGGAACGCCATATTAAAAATGAGAAAAAGCGCAGTTATGAAGAAGGGGTAGAAAAAGGAATAAAAGAAGGAATCGAGAAGGGAATCGAGAAGGGGATAGAAAAAGGCTTGGAACAGGGGATAAGGGCGTTTATAGCTGAAAAAGAGGAGGAGCGGACAGAGAGAACAATTATAATAGAAAAATTACAAAGACACTTTATGCTGGATAGAGAAAAGGCAGAGTATTATTATAAGCAATTCTCAAAAGAACAGAAAAAGTAAGTCTTTAAAAAAGAGATATGACAATTTATGCCATGTCTCTTTTCGTATATGTCTGTTTTGCCTGGCATATGTAATCCTGCCGTAATCTGTCTATGACAAAATATATATCAGCTCTCAGTGCCTGACGGCAAAGTCTGCATAAGAGCAAAAAAATATTCAGGCTTACCGGTATTAAAATATTCATACCAGGCTTCCAGTGTGTCTGCTTGAAAAACACCTAAATACGCAATGATTTGTCTGGCCCACAATAAAGCTCCGGTGGAACTTGCGGTAATGAGGTTGTTATCCCATATGGAGGGCTTGTCGATATAAAAACTTTGCCCATTATAACCGGGAGAGATCATTTCAAGAAATCCCGGTCCATTGCTGGTATGCGGGCGCTGATTCAATACCCCAATGCCGGCAAGTGCAGCGGTAGCCCCACAGATTGCACATACCGCAGCGCCAAAAGATAGAAATTCGCTTGCTTTTTTCATGATAGCGCCGCGGCTGGGGGCGTTCCATGTATTTGCACCGGGTAACAGCAGTACGCTTGTCTTGCTCACCACAATATCCTCGACCAGGCAGTCCGGTACAATTGTCAGGCCGCCCATTGTGTGGACAGGCTCTTTTGAATCACTGACCGTCTTGAGCGATACAGACGGTGCATCCTCTTTGAAAAATCGGCCGGAATTCAGCTCCGCGGTGACATACCCAATCTCCCAGTCGGCTAAGGTATCAAGAACATAAACATAGATTGTAAACATAAATTTCCTCCGTTTTCATTTTAGTATTGATGTTACTGTTCAGTCAGGTCTGCGCATTGACTGTGCTGACATTTGCCCCATCGCAAAGCGATTTTTAATGAGCGTATACACGTAACAATTCAACTGGATGAATCATTACTTATTGATTTGTTTTCAGGCTTATTGTACCATGTGATTGTTGACAACAATATGGCAGCAATCCAAATCGAAAGGCGGCTATCAGATGAAAGTAGACAGACTGGTCAGCATTATTATGATACTCCTTGATAAAAAACGTATCGGTGCACAGGAGCTGGCAGATATGTTTGAAGTCTCACTCCGCACAATCTACCGCGATATAGATGCAATCAACATGGCGGGGATTCCTGTTCGCGGGGCACCGGGAGTGGGCGGTGGTTTTGAAATCATGGAGGGATACAAGATCGATAAAAAAGTTTTTTCTGCTGCGGACCTTTCCGCTCTCCTGATGGGGCTTGCAAGCCTTTCAAACATGGTACGGGGAGATGAGCTGGTACACGCACTTGCGAAAGTCAAGAGCTTTATACCCGCTGACAGAGCAAAAGAAATTGAATTGAAAGTAAATCAAATATGTATAGATTTAAGTCCCTGGATGGGAAAAAGCGACATACAGCCATATTTAGAAAAGATCAAAGCAGCAATGCAGGAGAGTAAACTGCTTTCATTTGAATATATAGCCCACCACGGGAATAAAACCGTACGGAGCGTTGAGCCTTATCAGCTTGTACTGAAAAGCAGTCATTGGTATTTACAGGGGTATTGCCATGCAAGAAATGATTTTCGCTTATTCAGATTATCCCGTATGTCGAACCTGCAGATGCAGGAGAAAATTTTCACACCACGGGATTATGAAAAACCCTTTATAGGCTTTGCGGAAATCCTGGAAACCATGCAGACAGAAATTAAGATCCGCATCCACAAATCTGTCATGGACAGGGTACTTGATTTTTGCACGTATGAACATTTTTCGCCGGACGGTGATGCGTATTACATTGTCAGCTTTCCTTTCATAGAAAATGAGTATTATTATAATATTCTCATGAGTTTCGGAGATAAATGCGAGTGTTTAGAGCCGTTACATATCCGTGAGGAGATGAAACGCAGAGTGCATGATATAGCAGCCCTATACGAAAACTAAAGTGTGGTATAGGTCCGGGCAAACATTGCTGTACCAATTCCGGTGCAACAGCAATTCCGACACAGCGCCAATCCCGGCGTAGCAGTGACTTCTGTCTCTGCCAAAACCGCACCTGCCGAACAATTCTTATATCAAAGCCACAGCACAACTCTGTCATAAATTCTAAAAATTCCCAACAGCGATTAAAGACTACCAAAACCCCATTTTCCGCGGTATAATAAATTCATTATACAATGCACATTCCTCTTAGCAGGAAGAAAAACTTACCATGAAATACGAAAAGATGCGGGGCGGAAAAATGGAGAAGATCAAGATTTTTTTGGTGGATGATGAGGCAATCATTTTAAAAGGGTTGGAGACTACCTATTCCTGGGATAAAATGGGGGCAGTGGTGGCAGGCACATCACGAAATCCCAGGAAGGCCGTGGATGAAATTTTGGAAAAACGGCCGGACATTGTCATAACAGACATCCGTATGAAACAGATGTCAGGCCTGGACCTGATCCAGGAGGTGGACAGGCGGGCGGAGAAGAAATGTTTATGGATTGTCATCAGCGCATACCGGGATTTTGAATATGCGCAGAGGGCATGTGAACTGGGGGCGTTTACATATCTTCTGAAACCCATTGAGGACAGTAAACTGGAGGAAGCTGTTTTGAGTGCTGCGAACGCCATACGGCAGAGCAGAAAGAGCAGGAAGATCCTACAGGACTATGAACATTTCATAGAGAATAACAGAAAAGTCTTTGAAAATTATATGGTGGGAAAGTTCAGCGGGGATCAGATAGATGAGGAGGAGCTGCAGGAGGCATTGGTGCGTTTTGGGGGAAAGGATTGGGATGCCCTATTTTATCGGGCTGTCTGTATTGATTTTGTCAGAACACAGGACGGGAAATATATGCAGGCGGCAACACAGGAGGAGATTGCCGGTTTTTTGGAAAGTGACCTGGGGGATGCCTATCAGTATTTTTATTTTCAGAATGAAAGCGGGTACAGGATCATCATATTTGCAGCTTCCGGGGAAGAATACTTGGTACTTCCGGTCCTGGAGAGAGAACTGGAGATGCTGAGACAAAAATTCTCGGTGGATTTTCGGTATGGCATATCCGGACTGAGCAGAGCTATAAAAGGATTAAAAGAAGTATATGTACAGGCAGTTGAAAACCTGGAGCAGATGAATGAGAAGAAGAGGGATCTAAGAGAACTGGATCAGATTCGCAGCCATGCCAGGACTTATATCAGCCAGGCCGTCTGCTACGTGCAGGAACATCTGAATGATGAGTTTTTGAGTGTAGGCATGGCGGCAAGGGAGGTGCATCTAAATCCCGTATATTTCGGCCGGCTTTTCGGGCAGGGAATGCAGAGGTCTTTTAAACAGTATCTGCTGGAAGAGAGGATGAAGCTGGCGAAAAGTCTGTTAAAAACTACAGACGATACAATAACGGAAATTTGTGAGAAGGTGGGGATACCCAACCCATCATATTTTACACAGCAGTTCAAGAAGCATGTAGGGTGTCTGCCGACAGAGTACAGGAAAGAAAAGTATGAAGAACAGTAAACAATTTTACGGTATACGCAAAAAGCTGGTGGTCTTTACCATTCTGGCTGCAATCCTTCCCCTGGGTATTATGGGGGTTGTCCTGGCAGGCTCCATAAACAGAAACGTGACAGAATTGAATCTGGAGAACTATTCCCACAGCAACAGCAAGATGATTGGCAATTACCAGATGATGGAGCAGGGATTTGATGAGCTGACCAGAAGCTATATTACAAATTCCTATATCCAGAAATCCCTGGAGAGGAAAGAACTGCTGCCCCAGGATAAGGCATACGTCAACAGAAGCCTCTGGTATCCCAATAATCAGTATACGGAATATGGGATATTTATTGACAATAAAGGGAATGAATACTTCTCCAATAAAGTGATAGAAAATGTAAATCCGGAGGATATCCTGTCAGAGGAATTAAGTGAAGCGCTTAAGGATAACTATTCCCTGACAAAGATAATGTACAGTACGATTAACCGGAACGGACAGGAAGATTCAGGCATTTTTCTGGTCCGGAATATACGGCACATGGAGCAGAATGTAAGCCCCGGAGTTCTGATCGTCAAGCTGAACCAGGATTTTTACGACAATATTTTCTTTGATGTGAATCAGCATACACCTGCAGTCTATGCCATGGTCACCATGGACGGTGAGATCTGCTGCCGGACGGGAGGGGAAGGACAGATCAGCCGTGAAATCTTGAGAAAAGCCAGGGAGGAACTGCCGGATGAAGCCGGTGAGGTGGTTCACTTTGCGGCAGACAGCAGAATTTGTTTTGCCAATACAGATAAGGACGGGGAATTTATCTTTCTTTCCGTTGTACCGGAATCTGTGGTGCAGGCTCCGGCGAGAAATTTTTTGAAAAGTCTCGGCCTGACCATGCTGATCTCTGCTATTGTCTGCGTCATTATGTCTGCCTTTGTATCACATCCCTTCCGGAAAGCGATTTCAGGCATCAGCCGGATCATGAGCCATTTTGACGGGGAGAGCCTGAATCAGGAAATACAGATCAGCACCAACACAGAGCTGGACCATGTGGCGGTTTCCTATAACAAAATGCTCAAGCACATAGGCAGTTTGATGGAAGAAGTGAAAAAGGAGCAGGAGGAAATCCGCATCAACGAATATAATTCACTGGTCTATCAGATCAATCCTCATTTTCTGTATAACACACTGGATAATGTACATATGCTTGCCAGGATGGACGGCGATGAGACGATGGTGAAACTGATCCAGTCCCTGTCCCGTATGCTGAGAATCAGTATCAGCAAGGGTGAAAATGATGTTTCCCTTAAAGATGAACTGGAGCATGTGAAATGTTATCTGAATATAGAACAGATCAGAAATGAGAATCTGTTTCAGTATGAGATAGAAGCGGAGGAGTCCATTCTGCAGGTGAAGATTCCCAAGATCATCCTGCAGCCTGTGGTGGAAAACTGTATCAAATACGGTTTCGCTGACATAGACGAAGGCGGAAGGATCAAAGTGGATGTAAAGGCCGCGGATGGTTTTATGGTTCTGCAGGTCAGCAACAACGGCAGCGTCATGGAGCCGGATATCCTGGAGAAGCTTAACCAGATGCAGTACCAGGGAATGGAGGAGATAAAGCAGGCATTTCCCCAGAAGAAAGGGGGATACGGCATATCCAATGTGGTGTGCAGACTCTGCCTGCGGTACGGAAGCTGTTTTCAGATCCATTATGAAAGTTTTGAAGAGACAGGGACAGTCTGTACCATCAGGATTCCCATGGCAGCAGATGATGATGCGGGATAATAGGCGGGGAACCGCAGATAAAACAGGTAAATAAGGCGCAGGACAAAATGCCGATTGTCCCGCGCCTTTTTTAGTATAAATATACGAACTGTAGGAGGAAGCGCTGCATGTGTCTGTGGATATCTTTAATATGTATAAAAAACAACAATACAGCTATAATTTTTTGTATATGTTGAAACACAGAGCCTGCTATAATACAGTCATCAAAAGAAAAGGGGGTTCCTGTTAATGAAAAGGAAAAATATCATGAGGATTTTAAGTCTGGCAACTGCACTTATGCTGGCCGGATGCGGAGGAGGAAACGGGAAAGACGCTGCCGGGGAGACCGGAGACAGTAAAGAATCAGCCTCTGAAAGCCAGGCAGCAGGTGAGAGTGAAGGGGAGGTGAAAATCCCCATAATTATCACAACGGGCGCCAATGACGCAATGGATATTCAGATGAAAGAGGTAGTGGAAGATTTTAACCGGGAATACAAGGGAAAATATCAGATGGAGGTGGAGTATCTGGCTGGCGCATCAGATGACTACCGCTCAAAACTGAAAATGCTGAATGCCTCTAACTCACTTCCGGCGCTGATCCAGGTCGGTCCGGAACCGGCTTTTTATGATCTGCTTGTGGAAAATGACAGGCTGGTGGATGTGGCACCTTATCTGGAAGCAGATCCGGAATGGAAGGGTCAGCTGATGCCCCAGGGGATTGAAGCGTTTACCAGAGAAGACGGCAAAATGTATCTGATTCCCAGTGCCGGCCTTCAGCTTTCGGGATTTTACTATAATAAGGAGTTATTTGAGCAGGCAGGTATTGAGACATTCCCTGAGACCTGGGATGATTTCTGGAAGGCATGTGATAAGTTAAAAGAGGCGGGTATACCGGCACTGTCCCTCCACACAACGGAGACAGCCTGGTGTCCGATGCTTCTTGCCACCGCTTATCTGGGGGGAACAGAGGAAGGACAGAAGTTTATGGCGCAGCAGTTCCCGGATAACTTCGATACCCCGGAATTTAAAGAGGCAGTGGAAGTTCTGAAAAAGCAGTTTGATTACACCACATCCGACGCAGTGGGCGGAACTTATGCGCTGGCTGCCAATAATTTCTTCAGCGGCAATTCAGCCATGATAGCCAATGGTCCCTGGATGATGTCAAGCCTTACGGACCCGGATTATGCCTCCGAGGGATTCGCGGATAAAGTAGGCTATGCAAAGTACCCCGGGGATGTGATGATCGGTTCTATGGAGCAGTCAAGCTGGTGTATTACCACAGATCACGGACAGGATGTCATAGACGGCGCTGTTGAATTTATGAAATTCTATACAAAACCTGTGTACAGCACCAAGAGAGCGGTTGAGGCAGGGGAACTGTCCTCTGTAGTGGATTTCCCGCAGGATGAATATGACAAGATGATTCCTCCTATGAAAGATTGTGTGGATGCCTCCTCCGATGTGAGCATTGTGCTGCCGAGTTACCAGACGAAATGGGACCCTGTTTCCCAGAACGATGTATTCGGAAGGGAAATTCCCAATCTGGTGTCAGGAAGCATCACGGTGGATGAATTTATCCAGATGATGAATGAAGGAGCCGCACAGTATAAACAGGATATAGAATAGGCAGAGGGTGATGGGGATGAAACAGAAAAACAAAGTCTGGATCGTTATTTTTTTGGCTCCTACACTGGTGATGTTTGCTTTGGTTTATCTCGGGCCTATGGTTCTGGCTCTGGTGTCCAGCTTTACCAAATGGGACGGGATGCAGAGTATGCGTTTCATCGGTCTGGAGAACTATATCAAGATTTTCAGGGATTCCGTATTTCACGCTGCCCTTTGGCATACTCTCTTATGGGCATTGCTGGCTGTGGCGGTGCATGTTCCCTTCGGTGTGTTAGTGGCGCTGGTGCTGAAAAGAAAGAGAAAAGGCTGGAGATTTACCAGATCCGTATTCATGCTTCCCAACATAATCTCCAGGTCCGCTCTGGCGCTGATGTTTGTATTTATCTATAAGCCGGATATGGGAATCCTGAATATGCTGTTAAAAAGTGTAGGGCTGGAACATCTGACCAGAAACTGGCTGGTGGATTCCCAAACAGCATTTTTAAGTGTTACCAATATCTGGCTCTGGTATGCGGCTGTCATCACCCTGATCGTCCTGGCGGAACTCAGCTCTATTTCTTCGGAAATAGAGGACGCCGCCAGGATTGACGGGGCAACAGCAAGGCAGGTGGACTGGTTTATATACCTTCCGCTGCTCAGAAGAGCGATCGGAACAGGAGCCATTGTGGCAGTCACATCGGTGTTCAAGGAATTTGAGTCCATCTATATGACTACAAACGGAGGTCCCGGAGATTCCAGTATGACCATATCTGTCATGATGGTGAACAAGATTATTCAGAGTAATCAGTACGGCTATGCCAATACACTTGGAATACTCCTTCTGGTCCTGGGTATCCTTGTTATGTTGTTCTGCAACAAACTGTTTCGTATGGACAGTGTAGATTGAGAGGTGGAGAGGTATGAAAGTAAAAAAACAGACAGGACAGCGGGTATTTGATTACTTTATTATGGGGATCGTGATCATCATTTCCCTGTTTCCTTTTTTATGGGTGCTGCTGTCTTCCTTTAAGACAAACAGTCAGATCCTTTCCTCCAGCTTTTCTCTGCCGACTTCATTTTATACAGACGGATACAGGATCGCATTGGAGAAGGTGGACATTATCTCACGGTTTTTCACCTCCCTGTTTGTGGCCGGGATCAGTACGGTGCTGGCAGTGGTGCTTTACTCCATGGCAGGATATGTGCTGGCGAGAACCGATTTTAAAGGGAAGAAGATAATCTTTATGCTGCTGATCTCTTCCATGCTGATTCCCTCCAATGCCATGGTGCAGCCGGTTTATTTTGTTATCAATAAGCTTGGGCTGTACGATACGAAGGCAGGACTTATCCTTATTTATACCGGATTTGGCATGGCGCTCAGCCTGTTCCTGATGAAGAACTTTTTCATGTCAGTTCCCAAGGAACTGGAGGAGGCGGCTTATATGGATGGGGCGGGATTCTTAAAAACATTTACCAAGATTATGCTGCCCCTTAGTAAATCTGCCATGGCAAGCTCCGCGATCCTTACCTTTATTTTTTCATGGAATGAATTTATGTATGCCATGCTGCTTACTTCCAGTGAAAAGAACAGGACACTGCCGCTGACGATCAAGTATTTTACATCTACGTTCAGCTTCAATTATTCCTCAATGTTTGCGGCGCTCGTGATGTGTATCCTGCCCACAGTGATTGTCTATGTGATTCTGCAGGAGCAGATTGCAGAGAGTATGGTGGCAGGTTCTGTCAAGGGATGAGAGCATGTCGAAGCGTACAGCCGGGGACGGAGTGAACGGTAACTGTTATTGTGAAAGAGAGGGAAATTCTTATGGATTATGAGATCATAGACGCGCCGGAGTATCTGGAATGGCTTATTATCTATGAAATTGCAACAAAAAGCTTTACTTCACCGAATGGTCCGGAGTCGGGCACCTTTGCTTCCATGGAAGAGAAGCTGCCGTATCTGGAGGAGCTGGGGATTAATGCTGTCTGGCTTACCGGCCATCAGCTCTGCGACAAAAGCCATTTTTATAATATCTGGACAGAATATGCGTGTATCCGTCCGGACTGCATCGACCCGAGTCTGGGGACAGAGGCGGAGTTCAGGCATTTCGTAGAGAGTGCCCATAGCCGCGGAATCAAAATTTTTCTGGATGTAATAACCCATGGCGTCATGGAGGACAGCCCGCTTGTAAAAGAACACCCTGACTGGTTTCTGGGAGGTTCCTGGGGGATGCGTGATTTTGACTGGTACGGCGGACACGCAGATTTGGATGCATGGTGGGTGGATACATGGCTGTGGTACATAAAGGAATTCGGGATTGACGGATACCGGCTGGATGTTGCCCATTATCGGAATGATCTCTGGGCTTTGATCCGCAGAAAAGCGGCTGATATGGGAAAGAAAATAGTGATCATTGCAGAGACAGGGCCTGCAATTCCCGGTGTGACAGACATCCTGCAACACGGGGAAGCCGTAAGCCACAATCATGGCCTGAACCATTCTTTCAGAATGCTGCACGACGCAGCAGGCTACTGCAGGGACAGGCAGATAAGGGCCAATGAGCGCTGGGAAGTGAAGATTTTTTATGAAGACGGAACCATACAGGACAGCAGGGACAGCTCCTGGTTCGGAAAGAGCAAAGTGCCGGAAGTGATCTTTGAGGGGGATGTCACAGAGAAAATTGTGTGCGCAGACGGCTGTGCATCCTATCGTATCCAGAAGGGCAGGCTGCGTGTGGAGAACATCCACGATGAAAAGCGTATTCAAAACATTCAGGTGATAAATAAGGCCGGTCAGGTCTGGAACAGCAGTCGGGAAGGTGTTCTGGAAGTGGACTACACAGTGGAGTATACAAAAGCCAAAAATAAACTGACGGTATATTTTCCATACAGGATTCAGGACGGACAATTTTTATCTGTTCAGCTTAGCTGTCACGATGACGGATGGGTCGGTTTTCCGGAGGAGGAGAGCCCGTATGCGGCAAAGGGAAGCCGCTATCTGGCCGGATACACAACACTTCTGGCCCCGGCGATTCCGGTGTTCATGTCCGGGGAGGAGTTTAATGCAGACTACCGTCCCCTGCCGCAGCTCGCTCCCGGCTTATATGGTGAGGGAGAACCGGGAAAAGGCCGCTGGCTGTACGGAAGCTGGATAGACTGGGAACAGTTGAAGAATCCGGAAAAAGCAGCAATGCTGGAAGATATGAAGCGTATCATACAGATCCGCAGAGCACATCCCCATCTCATACGGCCCGGGAAAATGGGGGAGAAAACAGACCGTTTCTGCCCTGTGGATTACGACGCGGAGGAGATACTGCCCATTCCTTATTGTTACAGGGAGGAAAATGAAGTGCTTTTGATCGCCGCCAACCCTGACGAGGAGAAAGATGTATGGATCAGGCTGGATCTGTCACAGATACTGCAGCCGGAAAGCCGCTGCCGGGTATCGATTCTGTTCGGAGAAGCGCAGGGGGATGAGGCAGAATTTGTGGAAAACGGGATAAATCTGTCTGAACATAAATGGCTCATCAGGAGAGACAAAACCAGTAGGGGCGGACTTCTGGTGCTGAAAATAGAAGAGATACGGAAAGGACAGGAATAATCCATATGAAAGAATATATGAATTCATATGAAAGGTGTCTGGCTGCCATTCAGTTTCAGGACGTGGATAGAATGCCCACAGATCTGCATAATTTTCTGATGTGCGCAGAAGAGTCAGGCATGGATTTTGGAGAGTTTGTGCTGGATGACAGTATAATGGCCCGAATGCAGATAAGTATGTGGGAAGAGTTCGGACACGATATGCTTCTGGTTGAAAATGGGACAGCAGCGCTTGCGCAGGCCCTTGGCTGCGGCGTGATTTACAGGAAAAAAGGGGCACCGGTGGCGCATACCACAGCAATAAAGCGTTTGGAAGATGTGAGGAATCTGGAGATGCCGGATAATTTCTGGGAAAGTCCGCTTCTGAAAGCTCAGCTTCTGACTGTGGAGCGGCTGGTGCAGCATTTCGGCAGGGAGGTGTTTCTGATCGGGCGCGGGGACCAGGGCCCCTTCAGCCTGGCTTCCCAGCTCTACGGCATGGACCGGCTGCTGGAGGATCTGATGGATGAGGACGCGGAGGAGGACATCCGCAGACTGCTGGATTTTTGTACCCGGGCGTGTATTGCCTACCATGAGAGACTGCTCCTGCTGGGGGTTCCCATGACTTCCATGGGTGACAGCACCGCAGGGCCGGATGTGATCTCACCCGCCATGTATGAAACTTTTGCCATGCCTTATGAAAAACAGGTGATAGAAGCGGTCCACAGAAAAGGCGGCCTGATTTCCCTTCACATCTGCGGCAACGCCACAAAGATCATAGATAAGATGTGCAGTCTGGGGGCGGATGTGCTGGAGATAGACCAGAAAACAGACCTGGAGGCAGCAGTCAGAGCGGCAGAAGGAAAGTGTGCACTGCTTGGTCAGATAAATCCCGTACTGCTTTCAGGCGGTACGCAGCAGGAAGTGAAAGCAGCGGCGGAGCGGATTCTTGGGATCACCGGAGGAAAGAACGCCACCGGGTTTATACTGGGGCCGGGATGCGCGCTGGGAGGGGATACGCCGAAAGAGAATATACATGCAATGCTCAACAGTGTAAAATAAAGACAGTTTTTTACGGACATCTGACAAAAGAAAAAGCAGGTTTCCGGCATCCGGACTTCTAAATCTGCCGGGGATGAAGTGGGTGTATATATGTGCAGAATCTGCGGATAGAGGCATAGTCCTGACGGATAACGACGATTGGGAGAACCGAATACGGATGAGAAAGTTTATGGAGCCGGGCGGCTATATCGCCCGGCTCCCTATTTTCGTATTTAGCTTGACAAAATGTAATGAATACGTTACATTATAAATGTAATCAACAGGTTACATTTTGTAAGGAGGTAATACCTTGATAAAGAATCGGATCAAGGTTTTGAGAGCAGAGCGCGACTGGACCCAGGCTGATTTGGCTGACAGAGTGGGAATCTCGCGGCAGGCGGTCATATCCATAGAGAAGTATAAATATACGCCGTCCCTAGAACTGGCTTTCAAAATCGCAGAGGTTTTTCAGGTTTCCATCAATGAAGTTTTTGAGTATAAGGGGGAGTGATACAATGAATGACCAGATAATTATCCTGCTTTTTCTTTTGATCGGCACAGCGGCGACACTGTTTCTCTATATCTGGAAGGCGAAGAAATATATGGAGTACAGAGGCGATGAGCGCTGGGAGGCAGTACAGAACAAAGCGAACCGCACTGCCAATTGTTCCCACTATATTCTGCTCTTATTATTGGCGGTCGTGGATATGGTGACGCTCCATTCCCATGTGCAGATGACCTTTACGCTGAACCGGGTCATGACTATCGCTGTACTGTATGTGGCTTTCCGCAATATTCTGGAATTGTCTGCACTTTTATATTATGACAGGCGACTTTGATGATAAGGACAGAAGCAGGACCAATGGTGCCAGGCAATTTTGCTGTTCAATATTTCAGTTTGATGGACGACAAGACAGACGCATATGATCACTGTGGATTTCCTTTGTTTTTCAGATAGTTACAAAGGGCCCTCGT
This sequence comes from Blautia sp. NSJ-175, assembly GCF_022867815.1. Classification (NCBI taxonomy): domain Bacteria; kingdom Bacillati; phylum Bacillota; class Clostridia; order Lachnospirales; family Lachnospiraceae; genus Blautia; species Blautia sp. NSJ-175. The sequence goes on along the minus strand of NZ_JALIFQ010000005.1, from coordinate 231,890 downwards.
CGATTTTTACTGTTTTACAGATTAGTTTGAGGAGAACCTTGGCATTCGTAGGTAATCCGGAAGATTCGGGCCAAGATTTTTGCTTGATTTACAGATGATTAGAGGGAGTTTACTGGATTTTGTAGGTAAATCAGCAGAATCAGGCCAAGATTTTTGCATGATTTACAGACAATAAGAGAGGGCTGACTGGATTTTGTAGGTAAATCAGCAGAATCAGGCCAAGATTTTTGCATGATTTACAGACAATAAGAGAGGGCTGACTGGATTTTGTAGGTAAAACAGCAGAATCAGGCCAAGGTTTTTGAATGATTTACAGACAATAAGAGAGGGCTGACTGGATTTTGTAGGTAAAACAGCAGAATCAGGCCAAGGTTTTTGAATGATTTACAGACAAGTAAAGAGGGCTGACTGGATTTTGTAGGTAAATCAGCAGAATCAGGCCAAGATTTCTGCTTGATTTACAGATAATTAGAAAGAGTTCTTTCGGTTTTGCAGGTAAACAAGAATAGGCAGCTCATATTTTCTGCTCATTTTACGGATGAGCAGAAAGTGAACCCTTGCTTTACGGCGTATCTGAGACTTCGGAGCTTTCCGAATCATGAATGAACCGTATTGTGCTGCACCAATTTTTGGGATATTTACATATAAAATGTCGCAAACACGCAGGGTTAGTGGTATAATAATACATGGTTTTCGTCCGGCGGATGGGGAAGTGTCCGTCCGGCGTTATTTAAAGTACGGAAGGAATAGGAGAACAGCATGCTTGTAGTAATGAAATTCGGCGGCAGCTCAGTGGCGGATCTGGATAAAATCAGAAATGTGGCAGAGCGCTGTATAAAGAAATGGAAAGAGGGAAACCAGGTGGTAGTGGTCCTCTCTGCAATGGGAAAGACCACGGACCGCCTGCTTGCCCAGGCAGGAGAGATCAGCAGTATGCCCTCCAGACGGGAGATGGATATGCTTCTTGCCACAGGGGAGCAGGTGTCTGTATCTCTCATGGCTATGACAATGATTCAGATGGGAGTGACAGCCATTTCCCTGAACGCGTGGCAGGTACCCATGCATACCACCTCTGCGTATCAGAACGCGAAGCTGAAAAGAATCGACTCCGAGAGGATCACAAAAGAGCTGGATTCAAACAAGATCGTTGTGGTGACCGGGTTCCAGGGCATCAACAAATACGACGATGTGACCACCCTGGGAAGAGGCGGTTCGGATACCACAGCCGTGGCTCTTGCGGCAGCGCTGAATGCGGATTTGTGTGAGATCTATACGGACGTGGACGGCGTATATACGGCTGACCCACGCATTGTGCCAAAGGCCAGAAAGATGCCGGAGGTGACGTATGAGGAAATGCTGGAATTTGCGTCTCTGGGAGCCAAAGTGCTGCACAGCCGCTGTGTGGAGATGGCAAGGCGGTACGATGTAAACCTGGTGGTGAGATCCAGTATGAGCGAAGAGGAAGGAACAGTTGTAAAGGAGACCACAAAGATGGAGAAAATGCTGATAAGCGGCGTAGCCGTCGACAAGAATATAGCGAAGATTGCAGTTTCAGGTATGAAGGACAACCCGGAGAGCACATTTAAGCTTCTGAACCTGATGGCAAAAAACGGGGTGAACATTGATGTCATGATCCAGTCCCTGGAAAAGGACGGCACCAAGACCCTGACCTTTACCGTGGCAAGGCCGGATATGATGATGACTCTGGACCTTCTCAAGAAATACAGCGACGTGATCGGAAATGCCAATGTGAGCTGTGAGGAGGATGTGGCAAAGGTCTCCGTGGTAGGCGCAGGCGTCAGCTCCAACCCCGGAGTGGCCGCAAAAATGTTCGAGGCACTTTCAAACGCGGGGATCAATACCGATATGGTGACCACTTCTGAGATCCGTATAACAGCGGTGATAAAGGAATCCGAGGCGGAGACGGCAATGAGAGCCGTGCATGACAGGTTCGCATCTGAATGGGATTGATAAGAAGAATTGTCCTTTGTTTTGGGTATTGTGCAATTGTGCATCTATGTGCTATACTGTACTAAAATGAAATTTAGTATGGAAAGGCGGAATTTACGTGGCAAAAAAAGTGACGATCAGCATGGTGGCTGAACGGGCAGGTGTCTCCAGGGGAACTGTGGACCGTGTACTCAACGGCCGGCCCCATGTAAAACCTGATGTATATGAGAGAGTGGTTCTGGCTATGAGGGCGCTTAACTATATTCCGCCCAGTGAAGAACAGGCAGCGGTTCTGGGACTGACACCGCCGTCTCCGGGCCCCTGCAGGCTTGGCGTTGTGCTTCCCAACTGGCAGGGATATTTTAAGAGGGAGATCATGCGGGGCATACAGGATGCACAGGCGCTGTTGGATGCGTATTCTGTGGAGGTTATCGTGGAGGAATGTGAAACCGATATACCGGATGAGAGCATTGAGCGTATGGACAGCCTGTTGAGGCAGCAGGTGCAGGGAATCGCCATGTGTGCCAAAGACCACATTTCCATAGTGGAGAAAATAGATGAGCTGTACCGGCAGGGCATTCCTGTGGTCACTTTTAATTCTGATATATCGAACAGCAGGCGGCTCTGTTTCATCGGTCAGGACCTGCTGCAGGGAGGCCGTGTTGCAGGGGAATTGATGGTAAAATATCTGCGGCCGGAAGACTATCTGCTGATCTGCGTGGGAAATTCAGAGTTTAATGCGCACCGTATGAGAATGCAGGGCTTTTGTCAGCGCATACATGAGAGTCGTTTTGCCAGCAGCCACATTGAAATTATAGAGACCTATAATGACTATGCACTGACTTACCAGAAGGTAAAGGCTGTACTGGAAAGGATTCCAAAAATCAAAGGGATATATATGGCGAACCACAGTGTTTCAGGTTGTGTGGAGGCGATTCGTGCCGTTGGGCGCCAGGGAGAAATTCGGGTCATCAGCCATGATCTGACAGACGAGACTAAACGGCTGCTGCAAAAAGGAGAAATCGACTTTACAATAGCACAGGATATATACCGTCAGGGGTATCGGCCCCTTTTTGTACTGCGTGAATATATACAGCAGAACATGGAACCGAGACCAGATAAAGACCAGCCGGCTATTGAGATTATCTGTGCGGAAAATTTGAAGGGTAGACCATAATCACATACGCAGAAATATTGCGTCTGAGAAATATTGTGCTTCATAATAAAGGAAAATGGGAGCAGGCTGACAGCCTGTTCCTTTTTTTGTTATGCAATCGGCAGAATGGGCTGCGCACAAAGGAGATATGTACACTAGTGTTGTGCGATTTTTGTGAAATGTGCATTTTTGCATCAAAAACAGTCTGCTTTTTGGAACTATTATATGATTATGCAGTATGGAAAATATGAAAACTGCCGTTTTGTACAGAGATACAGCAAAAACTGTTGACTCTGACGGCAGAAAATGGTATAAATAAATTGTGCATAGCGGCACAATAACAAAATTGGCACAATAAAAGCACAAAAATAACAGCGCAACAAATACAGAGCAGGAGGAAGGATATGTTTAACAATGTGAAACTGGGCATTGCCCCTATAGGCTGGACAAATGATGATATGCCGCAGCTTGGAGGAGAACTGACGTTTGAACAGATGATTTCAGAAGCTGCACTTGCCGGTTTTCAGGGCACAGAGGTGGGGGGAAAGTTTCCGACTGATCCCACAGAACTGAACAGAGCCCTTGATCTGCGGGGGATAAAAACAGCGTCCCAGTGGTTTTCAAGTTTTCTCTGTTCGACACCTTATGAAGAAAACGAAGCAGCATTCATCAAACAGCTTGATTTTTTGGAAGCTGCAGGGGCGGCCCGCATCAATGTCTGTGAACTGACACGCTGTCTGTTTGCAGAGAATTGTTCCATGTTTGGCAGCAGTAAACCGTCGGCGGATGAGAAAGAGTGGGAGAAGCTATGTACCGGCCTGAACAGACTCGGAAAAATTGCAACAGAGCGTGGATTTAAACTCTGCTACCATCATCACATGGCAACAGTGGTGCAGACCTTTGAGGAGACAAAACGTCTTATGGAAGATACAGATCCGCGTTATGTTTACCTATGTTTTGATACGGGCCACTTTACCTTTTCAAAAGAGGACCCGGTCAGAGCAGCAAGGGAATTCGGGCCGCGGATCGGTCATGTACATTTAAAGGACATAAGACCTGATAAAATGGCGCAGGCATACAAGGAAGGTTTTCCGTTCCGAAAGGCAGTGCTGGAAGGGTGTTTCACCATACCGGGTGATGGATGCGTAGACTTTCCCGGCGTATTCGGAGAACTGCAGAAGGCTCATTACGAGGGCTGGTTTATTGTGGAGGCGGAGCAGGACCCGGCAAAAGCAAATCCCTTTGCCTGTGCGAAAAGCGCAAGGGAATACATACAAATCCATGCGGGAATTTAAGTAAATCTAAAAAAATACGGCTGATTGCCGATTGGGGTGGTAAGAGATGAATAAGACAAAAGTCCAGGACGGACGTTTAAGTTTGGGAGAGAAGCTTTCTTACAGCATGGGTGAGGTCGCAACATGTGCAATGTTCGCGCTGTTCACCACACTGCTGGTGTTTTTCTACACAGATGTGGTTGGGGTATCTCCGGCGACAGTGGGAATGATCATTGCAATATCGCAGGTATTTAATGGCGCATCCGATATGGCGGCAGGGTTTCTTGTGGACAGGACAAGATCAAAATACGGACGGGTCCGTGTTTGGCTGCTGCGAATGGCAGTTCCTTATACTATTGCCTCTGTGCTGCTGATGACAGTGCCGCAGATTGGAGCATTTGCCCAGGCGGTTTACATATTCTTTACCTATAATTTAATGCTGACTGTTGTGTATACCATGACTCAGCTTCCCTATGCCACGCTGGTGACTTACCTTACACGTAACCAGGATGAAAGAGCGCGGACCAATATTATCCGTATGACAATTTCTCCCATGGCTAACATGGCTATGACCTTGGGGTTTCTTCCCCTGGTTGACCTGCTGGGTGGCGGACAGGCAGCCTGGGTCAAGGCTACTTCCATCTATGGAATTGCATGCAGCCTGCTGCTTCTGTGGTGTTTCTTTTTTACAAAAGAGAGAGTACAGGTAGTGGATGACTCCAACGGGGAAAAAGTGCCGCTGAAGACAGCGGTGACGGTGCTGTTCAAAAATAAGTATTTTATATTGGCATTCCTTTTCTTCTTTGCCCTTGCGTTTTACCAGACAGTTTCCGGTACCATGCTGACCTATTACTGTAAGAATTTTCTGGGAACAGAGAATCTGATGGGTGTCATTAACTTCGCGTGTCAGATCATGATGATCGCTGTGACACCTCTTGTGGGACTGCTGATTCACAAGATGACAAAGCGCAACTGGTGTATTTTCGGTGCTGTGTGTATTATCGCAGGTGCGCTGGTAGTGCCTCTCGGCCCCACGAGCGTACCGGTGGTCTTTGCGGGAACTCTGCTTCGCGGTGCAGGTTTGGCCTGTGAATACGCCATGATGTACACTATGGTTGCGGATGTGGTGGAATACGGACAGTGGAAAACGGGAATACGAACCCCTTCAGCCATTCAAAGTGCAGTGACATCAGGGCAGAAGTTTGGCCAGGGTATCTGCTCGGCTGCCATTGGGGCTGTCATGAGCTGGTCAGGATATAATGGTGTCGCCGCGGCCGGACAGCAGTCCCAGAAGGCCCTGGACACGGTATATAACCTTTTCGTCTACGGTATGATAGGCACAGCGGTATTTGTCATTGTGATCCTGCTGTTTTACCATTTGGATAAAGAATATCCTGTCATAATGAAAGAGCTTCTGGAGCGGGAAATGGAAAATGAGAGAATGGAAGCTGACAGGGAATCATCAGAATCTGTGGAACGGGAACTGGGTCAGGCGGTAAGCACTGTCTGATCAAAGATTATAGATACATAAAAAGAAGGGAGATATTTATAGTATGAGTTTAGCAAAATGTGCATGTATTGACACGCTGTATACCGAACTGCCTTGGCTGGAACGTTTCCAGGCGGCAAAGAATGACGGATTTGAGGCTGTGGAGTTCTGGGACTGGCGTATCAGGAATCTTGAGGAAACACGGGAAGCAGCCCAAAAGGCCGGAATTGTGATCTCGGGTTTCAATGGAGATGCGGATTATTCTCTGATAGACCCCACACATAAGACTGCTTATCTGGATTACCTCAGACAGTCCATCGAGGCTGCAAAAAAAGTGGGGGCCGTAAGTGTGACGATCCACTCCAACGCACTGGGGGAAGGGGGCGTCGTTGTAAACCACTATGAGAATCTGTCTCACACGGTCAAACTGTGTTCCATGTATGATACGCTTCTGGAATGCGCAGCGATCGCGGAGGAGGAAGAAATAAATCTCAACCTGGAAGCACTCAATATAACAACAGATCATGTGGGAAATTTTCTTACGACCACACAGATGGGGGCGGAGATATGCAGGCTGATCGGTTCACCGCGTTTGAAAATACTTTATGACGTATATCACATGCAGTTAAACGAAGGAAGTCTCTGCGACAACATCAGCAGATACTATGACCAGTTCGGGCATATCCATATCGCCGATGCACCGGGGCGCCACGAACCCGGCACAGGGGAGATCCAATATAAAAAGGTCATCCGTCATTTGGAAGACTGCGGCTATACCGGAAGGATAGGATATGAACTGTTCCCGGCAAACGGTACACAGGATGCAGTGAAAGCGATTATGGAAAATGTATAACAACGGGTTATTAAAACCCGATTATAAAATTTATATAAATTCAGGAGGAATTTTATTATGCTTAGAGTAGGAATTATTGGTGTAGGAGCTATGGGAACCCAGCATTTTCTTCGTCTGATGACAAGAATCAACAACGCTACGGTGACAGCAGTATCGGATGTCAATGAGGCACGTGCAAGGGAAGTGACTGCCCCTTATGAGAGCGTTCGTTTTATGGCCGACCCCATCGCCTTGATCCGGGACCCGGAAGTGGATGCTATTGTGATCGTCAGCGCTGACAAGACACATGAGGAGTTCTGTCTGGAGGCACTGCGGCTTAAAAAATTTATTTTCTGTGAAAAACCGCTGTCAGCATCCTCAGAGGGGGCAAGGAAAGTGGTGGATGCGGAGATGGCCGGCGGCAAACGCCTGATCCAGCTTGGCTTTAACCGCCGGTTTGACGAGGCGTACCAGGAGCTGAAAGAACTGGTGGTATCCGGCAGACTGGGTGAGCCCCTGGTTGCGCACTGCGCTCACAGAAATGCGGATTACCCGGAAGCATTTGATGATGTTGTCGCTGTGACAGGCACTGCGATACACGAGATTGATACCATGAGCTGGCTGGTTGGGGATTATTTCACAAAAGCCCAGGTAATTTTTCCGAAGACTACAAAATATTCTAAGAACCCTAATCTGCATGATCCGCAGATCGTACTGCTTACCACATCTTCCGGTATGGTGATCACGGCAGAAATCTGGGTGAACTGCCAGTATGCTTATGATATCCGCTGCGAGGTTCTGTGTGAGGACGGCACTGCGACCCTGCCGCGCCATGCCCGCGTTAATGTCTGTACTAAGAACAGTTCCTCAGTGGGCATGACCTCTGACGGTCTTGGCTTTTTTGAAGAATCCTATAATAGGGAATTCCAGGCATGGGTAGATGCCTGCAATGAAGATACTTACTGTGCGGCAGCAGCGTCAGCGTGGGATGGTTACTGTGCAGCAGTTACCACAGATGCCTGCCTGAAATCCCAGATAAGCGGAGGAATTGAGGACGTTCCGCTGACTGACCGCCCGGATTTTTATAAAGGCTGATAGAAAACAGGGCAGGAGGCAGTGATATGAAGATAGCATTTGATGTGGATGTTCTGGCAAAACAGATGGATATTAACCGTATGGTCCATCAGGTGGCGGACTGGGGATACCGGTATATTGAACAGTCACCCCATCCGAGGATAAATCCCTTTTATAAGTACCCTCTTTTTTCAAGAGAGTGCGAACAGGAGTACAGAAAAGCACTCAGAGAAACAGGTGTGGAAATCTCATCCTTTATTGTGGTATACCGCTGGTCAGGTCCCACAGAGGAGGAGCGCAGGTTTGCGGTATCGAACTGGAAACGAATGATAGAGATTGCAGCTGACATGGGGGTACAGGTCATCAACACGGAGCTCTCAGGAGATCCCAACCATCAGGAAATCTGCAATGGCATGTGGTTTAGATCCATGGAGGAACTGCTTCCCATCATAGAGCGGGAGGGTATCCGGGTGGAAATCCAGTCTCATCCTTATGATTTTTGTGAGCGGAACAATGAGACCTGTGACATGGTGAAGTCCTTCCGCTCCAGGAATCTGGGATATGTATACTCTGCGCCTCATGGGTTCTTTTACGATGAGGGAAAGGGAGATGTGTGCTCCATGCTTAAGTATGCCGGAGATGAACTGACGCATGTGTTGTTTGCAGATACGTTCAACCAGACTCTTGACTGCCGTTATATTGCCAATCCACCGTGGCTGAATGGAAGGGGAAAGGCGGATGTGACCATCCATCAGCACCTTGCTATGGGCGAGGGCGATGTAGACTTTGACGGAATCTTCCGGACACTTCGGGAGATGAATTTCGCAGAAAAACAGCTTCTCCCGGATGCCCCGAAAGCAGGCGGAGATAATATAGCCTGTGTCTCCATGTTCGGATTTCCGGAAAAAATGGAGAGGCAGGCACCGGAAGCCAGGGAACGATTGGAGAGAGAGCTTTGATCAGACACCCCGCGGGAAACTGTATCTGACAGATATAGAGTCCCGTGGGGTATTTTCTGTTTGTTTTTTCATCCGTATATGTCAATGGTTTTCTCAAAACGATTGCACATTTATCCTCCCTGTGTTAAAATTAAAAGAAATAAGTAGAAAAAAATATAATATTCTGACCAATTCAAAAATATTGTTAAAAAGTAAGAAGTTTGAACATCAAAGGATCAAACCATTTCTGTAAAGCAGTGCGGCTGTTACGGGGCGCACAACGCGTGAACAACAGGTGTGGAAAATAGCTGCTGTTAATCCGAAAGGCTGTACAGCGGGCTGCTCTCGGGGCAGTACATTATGAAGCGCAGGGTCGGCCCTGGCAGAGGATCAGTCAAAAAACACCCGATGTTTTTTGCTGGTCCGCATTTATTTTCCTGCTTTTGTCGACATATCTTGTTTTAAATCTCTAATGTTGTTTTTCCCTTACACCTTAATCAAAATTACGGAAAGTGTTTTTATGGAGAATTGTGTAAGGGAGGGTAAGTCATGATACGGGAAGTTTCTCTTTTGGCGGATCAGGTGAAAGCACTGATGGACAATGCACCGATAGCGGTCTGTGTCAGTTCAGCGGATACATACGAGATACTGTACGCCAACCGGCTGGCATGGGAGACGTTTATGCCGGGTGCGGATCCGGAGGAAAAGTATTGTTATCAGGTGGCCGGTTTTGACAGGCCGTGCGCGTTTTGCCGCAGGGAGGAGATCAGCGGACCTGAACTGCTGTTCCGCGAATACCGCCATCCTGCCAATGGCAGAATCTATCAGCTCAGCGGCAAGATCATAGACTGGAACGGGAATGCCGCGCATATTGAATATATACAGGACATCACGGACAGAAAACGGGAAGAAGAGCAGTCAGCTATCCTGAAAAAAGAGCTTCAGGACACATTCAGCAGTATCCCCTGCGGGCTTTGTGTATACCGCTATGACGGAACCGGGATTCGGTCTGTCTTCCACAACCCTGCTTTCTATGAGATCATGGGGTATTCGGAAGAACACATCAGAAATGTGGAGGAAAAGACGGAATACATGGGAGTGCACCCTGACGACTGCGGTGCCCTCCGGGAAAAGATCCAGAAAACGATCAAGGACAGCGGTACCATGGAGCACACTTACCGGGTCTGGAACGACAGGAAGGCGGAATACGGCTGGATCCATCTGCAGGCATCTGTAAAATCCCAGACGGACAGGACAAAGCTGCTCTATGCAGTCTACAGAGATGTGAGCGGACAGGTGCAGATGGAAAAGGAGCTGATAGCGGAAAAGGATAAGGTACAGGATATTGTCAATGCCATTTCCGGCGGCGTAGCCATTTACAGAATATCTGATATCTTCGAGACAATCTATTTTTCAGACGGTGTTCCGGAGCTTTCCGGGTATACGGTAGAGGAATACCGCGAGCTTGTTAAGCGGGACGCTGTGGAGATGACATACTGGGAAGATACAGAGATGGTCATCGAGAAGGTACAGGAGGTCATTCGCACCCATAAAGTGCTGGTATTTGAGTTCCGCAAGCAGCACAGAGACGGACATATTGTCTGGGTGCGTGCTCATGTAAAATGGATCGGGGAAGATAAGGGCTGTCCGCTCCTCCACTGTGTGTTCCACAACATATCTGATCTGAAGGAGACACAGCTTGAGATGGACCATCTGGTGAACTCCATTCCGGGAGGAATCGCCAGCTATCGTATCGAGGGGGAACGTATCACTCCGATTTTTATATCAGACGGTGTTATGACACTCTCAGGCCATACCAGAGGGGAGCTGGAACAGTATGACGCGTTCCGGCTGATCCATGAGCCGGACAGGGATCGTGTGCTGTCAGTCATGCGGGTTTCCCTGGAAACCGGCAAGGTGCTGGATGTGTCTTACCGGATCAGGCACAGAGACGGGGGACTTGTCTGGGTCCATTTAAGAGGCAGGAGAATGGACGCCTGCTCAGAATCTATGCGGTTCTACGCCGTGTTCACCGGCATGTCTGCGGAGGCGAGACTGTTCCAGAGCATTGCCAATGATACGGCAGACGGAATCTATGTGATTGGAAAGGACAATTATGACTTGCTCTATGCCAATGAGTCCAAGCTTCTGTTTCAGAAAGGAAAAAAATGTCTGGGACAGAAATGCTACAAAGCCATGTACGGAAAAGACAGGCCCTGTGAGTTCTGTACCCAGAAAGAGCATCGGCCGGACGGGGAAGAACACCGCATGATGGACCCGGAGAATGACCGCTGTTACAGTATCCGTTTCCGGGAGACAGACTGGAACGGCATCCCGGCGTATATCAAGTACGTGAGAGATGTTACAGAGGAAATGAGGACCCAGAGTGAGAAAGAGAGGCTGGAGCAGTATTTCCAGAATGTGCTGAAATACCTGCCCGGAGGCGTAGCAGTGGTAAGGTATGAGCCGGACGGCAGAATGATACCGGAATTTCTGTCGGAAGGCTTTGCTGAGATGACAAAGATGACCAAGGAGGAGGCCTGGGCGATCTACAAAAAGGATGCCATGGCCGGTGTGCACCCTGATGACAGGGCATTTGTGAATCGGCGGATGGAGGAGTATATGGCTGCAGGGGATGGTCCCTGTGAGATCGTGTACCGTTTAAAAACAGGCGGCGGGAATTATGTATGGGTGAAGAATACCCTGTCCCTGGTCAAGAGCGCCAACGGAGAAAAACGCATCTATGCCGGATTTCATGATATGACAAAAGAGCGGGAGGAGAAGGCACAGATACGGAAGCAGTATAATGACCTGATCCTGCAGCATTACCGTACACCGGGGCCAAACGCTCTGATCGTGGGACACTGCAATATAACACAGAACAGGATATTGGAGATTCTCGATTATACGGATTCAGACCTTTTAAAAACATTTGGAAGTGTGCGGGAGGAGTTCTTTGCCGGAATTGCGGAACTGGTGACAGACCCGGATGAAAAGCAGCTCTTTCTGGATACCTATCTCAATGCACCCACACTTGCCGCGTTCAAAAAGGGAGATACAGAGCAGATCCGGGAGTGCTATGTGAAACTGCCGAAAGAAAAGAACGGGCGGTATGTACAGTTCAAGGTGAACCTGGTGGAAACACCGGATACAGGCGGCGTAACAGGAATCCTGACCGTGACGGATATTACGGAGCAGGCCATATCCGAACGGATACTGAGGCAGTTGTCTGTTACCAGCTATGACTTGGTCGTTGATGTGGATGTGCTGAAGGACAGCTATACTGTCCTGACCGGCAGCGGGACCGCGGGAGAGGATGTAAACCACCGGGGATGTTATTCCCAGTGGATCATGGAGAAGTATTGTATGGGCATAGTGCCCAGGGATAAAGAACATGTCACCAAAATGCTTGCCGGCGCATATATGATGGAGCATCTGAAAAGGGAGAACAGCTATTCCTTCCATTATTCCATCACAGACGAGAAGGGGGATGTGCTCACAAAAAACATGACGGTATCGGCTGTTGATCTGAGACTTGGGCGTGTGTGTCTGGCAAGAACAGACATCACGGATTCTGTGCGGGAGCAGCAGAGTATGCTGAATGTGGTGGCTTATACCTTTGAGCTTATGGCTTTTATTGACGTAAACGACGGCCGTGTGACCATGTACACCCGGCAGACCGTGCTGGAGAACCTGTCACCCTATATTTTGGAGGGATACAGGGAGCTGGTGAAGAATATTACGGACTTTTATATCACCAGTCATATTGAGGAGGAGAATGAACAGTACTTTGATCTGGGCAATATGATGAAGCGGCTGGAAGAAAAACCTTCGGGGTATGATTTTGTACTTCCGTACCAGTCAGAGAACGGGCTGCGGTACAAGCAGGTGAATGTGCTGTGGGGAGACAGGGGACACCGGAGGGTCTGCATGGTGCGCGCGGATGTGACAGATATGCTGGCTGCGGAGCGTGAGGCAAAGGATGCCCTGCAGGAAGCACTGGCCCTTGCGGAGAAGGCGAACCGGGCAAAAAGCGAATTTCTTTCCTCCATGAGCCATGATATCAGGACACCTATGAACGCTGTGATCGGCATGACCTCCCTGGCCTTGGCCAATCTGGATGAAAAAGAACGGGTGAAGGACTGCCTGCAGAAGATTTCCTCCTCCTCCAAATACCTGCTCAGTCTCATCAATGATATACTGGATATGAGCAAAATAGAGCGCTCCAAGATCATGCTCAACCGGATGCAGATCTCTATGCCGGAAATGCTGAAGGAATTGTCGGCTATGATGGAACCTCAGGCGGAGGTAAACGGCCTTGCCTTTTCCATGGAAGCCAGGGAAATCCGCCACCAGAATTTCTATGGGGATAAGCTGCGCATAAACCAGATTCTGATCAATATTCTGAGCAATGCCATTAAGTTTACGCCTAAGGGAGGCAGAGTGGAATTCCTGGCGGAGGAGACGGACCGGGGCTGTAAGGATGGTCAGGTATGCTACCGGTTTACCATCAGCGATACCGGCATCGGCATGACGGAGGAGTTTGTGGAGCATATCTTTGAGCCATTTTCCAGAAATACCAATACAGTGGGGATTGAGGGCACCGGGCTGGGTCTTAGTATCACGAAAGGTCTTGTGGATCTCATGGACGGTAAGATATGGGTAAAGAGCAGACAAAATGAGGGCAGTGTATTCTGTGTGGAGATCATCTGTGAGACCATGCAGGGCGAGGCGGCAGTAAAACAGGATGGGGACGGGGAGCCTGAGAGACAGGATGACGCTCAGATATTAACAGGCCGCTGTTTCCTGGTGGCGGAGGACAACGCCATCAATTCAGAAATTCTGTGTGAGCTGCTGAAAATGTACGGGGCAAGATCCGTGGTGATGACAGACGGCATACAGGCAGTCGAAGAATTTCAGCGGGCAGAGCCGGGGACCTATGACGCTGTCCTGATGGATATCCGTATGCCGCGGATGAATGGATACGACGCGGCCCGTGCCATCCGCAGAATGGCGAAAGAGGACGCGGGAACCATTCCGATCATAGCTATGACAGCCAATGCCTTTGCGGAGGATGTGCAGGAGGCTTTGGAAGCGGGAATGAATGCCCATGTGGCAAAGCCTATTGATGTGAAGATACTGCGGGATACGCTGACAGGACTGCTGGCAGGGCAGACTGCCGGGGAATAAATAAAGATTACGGGGTTTGATTTATGCAGAAGATTTCGGAACAAGCAAAGGAAAATATCAACGGTTGCTTCCGGCATCCACGAGATCTCACAGCAGATCATATCCAACGCGGATAATTCTGACCATGCCGACAAAAAGGCATCCAATTTGGTTTTTCCCGTTTCTGATGAGTGGAATATAGGAGATGATAGTGTGAAATTAGAAAGATATCAAAAGTGTTCTGATATTGCCCGCGGACTGAAAAAAGCAGATTTTGTCCTGAAGAATGCAAAGATTGTCAATGTTTTTACAGAGGAGATCCTTGAGGGGGATATCGCTGTGGCGGACGGTATGATCGCCGGGATCGGCACATACGAAGGAATCCGTGAGACGGATCTGGAGGGAAAATATGTATGCCCAGGGTTCATTGACAGCCACCTGCATCTGGAATCTACGCTGGTGACGCCGAAGGAACTGATCTCCCAGGCCGCCCTGTGCGGAACGACTTCCTTTATTGTGGACCCTCATGAGTCTGCCAATGTGGCCGGTCTGGCCGGAATCGACTATATATTAAGGGAGACAGAGGAGGTATCCGCCAATGTCTTTGTCATGATGCCGTCCTGCGTACCGGCTACGGGGATTGATGACAATGCGTGTACGATCACAGCGGAAATGATGAAGCCCTATCTCAAGAACAAACGGATCCTGGGACTGGGGGAGGTCATGGACTACATCTCCGTGGTGGAGGGAAGCCCCCATATGCACGAAAAACTGTGTCTGTTTGACGGGAAAGTGCGGGACGGACACGCGCCGTTTCTTGAAGAGCCGGACCTGCAGGCATACGTTATGGCGGGCATTTCCACAGATCACGAGTGCTCCGCATACGCCTATGCGGTGAGAGAGCAAAGAAACGGAATGACGGTTCACATCCGTGAGGGCAGTGCCGCCAGAAATCTGCAGGACATTGTTCAGGGGATTGTGGAGAACCATATGAGCACAGAAGGCTTCTGTTTCTGTACGGATGATAAGCATATAGAGGATATCAGGAGGGAAGGACATATCAATTACAATGTGAGAAAGGCCATTGCCCTCGGCATCTCTCCTATCCGCGCCATCCGGATGGCCACGATCCAGCCAGCCAGGTGCTACGGACTGCAGCGTCTGGGAGCAGTGGCCCCGGGCTTTCAGGCAGACCTTCTGGTGTTGGAGGACCTTAAGGGGGTCAATGTCCTGGAAGTCTATTTTAAAGGACAAAAGGTGGAAGCAGAAAATGCCTGTCCGGTCCACTCCTGCTCAAAAGAGCTGAAAAACACTGTGCATGTAAAAGGCTTTATAAAAGAAAAACTGAAATACACCGGTTCCTTCCCCTGCCATGTCATCCGGATGGAGGAAGGGCAGATCACCACAAGAGACGTCACAGTAACAGATATCTGCCAGGATGATCTGGAGGGAAACGGCATCCTGCAGAAAATCGCTGTGGTTGAAAGACACAGAGGAACGGGAATGACAGGTGTGGGCTTTGTAAAGGGCTTCGGGCTCAGATGCGGAGCCGCAGCATCCAGTGTCTCCCATGATTCCCATAACATCATCGTGATCGGGGATAATGATGAAGATATGGAGCTGGCTGTCAGGGAACTGATCCGGACGCAGGGCGGGTATACCCTTATAGAGAAGCATCAGGTCTATGAGACACTGGAGCTTCCCATCATGGGGCTGATGACGGACATGGGATTTGTAAAGGCCAATGAAAAGCTGGAGAGGATGATCCGGAAAGCCCATGAAATGGGTGTGCCGGGGGGAATGGATCCCTTTATTGCCCTGTCCTTTATGGCGCTTCCGGTCATTCCGGAGATTCGGATCACGCCCAGAGGGATATATTCCGTGACAGACAGTACCTTTTACCGCTGACGTAAATTGCGGGCAGATACAGCAGGGCCTGTGAGTTCTGCACAAAAAAAATGCCTGATCACAAGAGAAATGAGTTGAACTGACGAAGGCAATCTTTTATAATAGAACTATCCTGAAAGAGAACTATGCTGACAGATAAACCAGAACAAGGAGGTAAGAAATGGGCGAAGTGAAAAGAATGAAATACCTGGCAGGGGGACAGTGGCTGGATACGAAATCAGGCAAATACACGCCAGTGTATAATCCAAGTACCGGTGAGGTGCAGGCAGAAATACCAAGCTGTACCACAGAGGAAGTGGCATATGCCATAGAATGCGCGAAAAAGGCATTTCCGGCCTGGCGTGATACCCCGGTGATGAAAAGAGTACAGGTACTCTACAAATTCCGGGATCTGCTGGATCAGCACTGGGATGAGCTGACAGAGTGCTGTGCGAGAGAGCACGGAAAGAACTGGAAGGAGTCTGCCGGTGATATTGCCAAGGTGAAGGAACCTGTGGAACTGGCCTGCGGAACGCCGACGCTCATGATGGGAGAATCCATGATGGATACCTCCAAGGGATATGACACCGTCAGCTACCGGGAGCCTCTGGGCGTATTTGCGGGAATCGCTCCCTTTAATTTCCCGGGTATGATTCCCATGGGCTGGATGACGCCGATCTGTATCGCTACCGGCAATACCATTGTCATCAAAGCGGCTTCCAAAACACCGCTGACCGCGCTGCGCTGCGCAGAGCTTTGGCAGGAGGCAGGACTTCCGGATGGTGTGCTTAATATTGTCACCTGTACCAGACAGGAATCCGAGCAGTTTTTGACCCATCCTGATGTGAAGGGAATCTGCTTTGTAGGAACCACAGGTGTGGGAAAACATATCTACGGCATTGCGGCTGCCAATGGCAAACGCGTCCAGGCCCAGACAGAGGCAAAGAACCATGCCCTGGTGCTGGAAGACGCGGCTCTTGAGCGCACCGCAAGAGGAATCATCAATTCCGCTTTTGGCTGTGCCGGAGAGCGCTGTATGGCCCTTCCCGTGGTGGTTGCCCAGGAAAGCATAGCGGACAAGCTGGTAGAGCTGCTTATAAAATTCGCAGGTGAACTGAAAGTAGGCCCTGCCTATGATAAGACAACGGATTTGGGTCCGGTGGTGGACGCTGCCCATAAAGCAAAGGTAGAGAAATGGATTGAAAAAGGTGTGGAAGAGGGTGCAGAACTGGTCCTGGACGGACGCGGCATCAAAGTGCCCGGCTATGAGAACGGATTCTACTTAGGCCCCACCATATTTGACCATGTGACAGA
Organism: Blautia sp. NSJ-175; assembly: GCF_022867815.1. Classification (NCBI taxonomy): domain Bacteria; kingdom Bacillati; phylum Bacillota; class Clostridia; order Lachnospirales; family Lachnospiraceae; genus Blautia; species Blautia sp. NSJ-175. The sequence goes on along the minus strand of NZ_JALIFQ010000005.1, from coordinate 214,807 downwards.
GGATATGGCGATCGGCCGGCAGGAAATCTTCGGACCGGTTCTGGCTGTGAAGCGCTGCAAAGATTTTGAAGAGGGCCTGGAAATGATGAACCGCAATCCGTTTGCCAACGGAAGTGTTATTTATACCCAGAGCGGTTATTACAGCAGGGAGTTTGCGCGCCGCACAGACGGCGGAATGGTGGGAATCAATGTGGGAATCCCGGTTCCGGCGGGCATCTTCTCCTTCAGCGGCCATAAGGACAGCTTTTTCGGCGACCTGCACTGTCTGGGCAAGGACGGTGTTCGCTTCTTTACCGAGATAAAAGCAGTCACCACCCACTGGTTCGACGAGGAAGAGAAAAAGGCAAAAGAGGTGGATACCTGGGAGGGATCCGTAGGCGGCAGCATGTAAGGCTGAATTACAGCACCCAAATGGTAAATAAATCAGTGACACGGTTCGCAGGAAGATTCCTGCGGACCGTTTTGCGAACGAGGAGGTGATGCAGAGGTGAAGGATATAACGAACATAGAATTTCGTTCAGGGAGCAAGGAAGAGAGACTTCCGGGGTTTGCTCCTGATTTTCCTTACATTGCCTCCCGGGCGGAGCTGGACAAATACATAGGACGTTTTGTGCCCTGGCATTGGCACAAGACCGTGGAATTGTTTTACGTGGAAAGCGGTGTGCTGGAATACAATACACCCAAAGGGAAGACCGTGTTTCCTGCCGGTTCCGGAGGAATGGTGAACTCCAATGTGCTGCACATGACGAGAGCCGGGTCAGAAGGAGAGCGGAATGTACAGCTCATCCATATTTTCGACCCTTCTTTCATCGCCGGGGAACCGGGGAGCAGGATAGAGAAGAAATTTGTCCTTCCTGTTGTGGCGGCCTCCCAGTTGGAGATCATGGCATTCTATCCCGGAGACCCGGCGCAGGAAGAGGTTCTCGCGCTGCTTCGCCGCTCGTTTTCCCTCTCGGAACAGGAGTGGGCATATGAGATCAAACTGCGCGAAGTGCTCTCAGACATATGGGTCAGGCTCCTGTCAGTATCTGCCCCGCTTCTGCAGGAAGAAAGAGAGGCCGGAAGCTCGGATGACAAGATTAAAATGATGATGATCTATATCCATGAGCACTACCCGGAAAAGATTACGGTGGCAGAGCTGGCGGCGGCTGCCTTTTCCAGTGAACGGGAGTGCTACCGTGTCTTCCGGGACTGCCTTCATATGTCGCCTGTGGAGTATCTGCAGAACTTTCGTCTGCAGATGGCCTGTAAGATGCTGGCAAAAGGCAGGGATACCATCACAGCAGTCAGCCATGCCTGCGGTCTGGGAAGCAGCAGCTATTTCGGAAAAGTCTTCCGCGGTTATACCGGATGTACCCCCACGGAGTATCGCCGCAGATGGCAGGATATTGCTAAATTAAGGCAGGAATCGGATAGTTTTTCATGAAAAACTGTACTAAAATGATACTTGTGAAGAACAAAAACTTCATCATAACGGGGCCTGGCTGGCTGACAGCCGGGTCCCTTCCTCTATATAAAAATATATTATATCTATGCCTTTACAGAGCGCTGTACACCTGTTATGGTAATAATTAGGAATAAAATCAACGGAATCGAATGAAATGGTTGAAATATTTGATACGGACAGAGAGGTGCAGAGATCATGTGGATAGTATATGCAGTAGGGTCTTCATTTTTTGCGGGAATCACATCGATTCTGGCAAAATGCGGTATCCGGGAGACGGATTCTAATGTGGCGACAGCTATAAGAACCGTTGTGGTACTGATATTCTCCTGGCTTATGGTATTTTTGACAGACGCATGGGCGGGAATCGGACAGATCACCGGGAAGACCATGCTGTTTCTTATACTGTCCGGGCTTGCTACAGGGGCATCCTGGCTCTGCTATTTCCGCGCCCTGCAGACAGGGGATATCAATAAAGTGGTCCCCATTGATAAGTCCAGCACAGTCCTTACCATACTGCTGGCATTCATTTTCCTTCATGAGGGGGTGACGCCTGCAAAAATAGCTGCTGTTTTTTTGATCGGCGCAGGGACCATGCTGATGATCTCAAAAAAAGAGGCAGCGGACGGCAGCGGACGGGGTGGCGGAAGCTGGATCGTATTTGCTTCTCTGTCGGCTGTGTTTGCAAGTCTGACAGCCATTCTGGGAAAAATAGGGATCACAGGCGTGGACTCCAACCTGGGAACGGCGATCAGGACAACAGTTGTCCTTTTTATGGCCTGGATCATGGTCTTTGTCACAGGAAGACAGCATGAGATTAGGAAGATACGGAGGAATGAACTTTTCTTTATTGTGTTGTCCGGGCTTGCTACAGGGGCGTCCTGGCTGTGCTATTACCGGGCTTTGCAGGATGGGGCGGCAAGTGTGGTGGTTCCCATTGACAAGCTGAGTATCCTTGTGACGATCGCTTTTTCCCGGATCGTGTTCCATGAAAAACTTTCAAAAAAGGCAGGGGCAGGTGTGGTGCTGATCACTGCGGGGACGGTTATGCTGGCGGTCCTGTAAGGCTTTTGGACTTAAGACAATCCTCGTTTACGGGTGGTTGTCTTTTTTTTCTGTAATTATGAATTTTAACGAAGAAATGTATGCAATTTATTGCGTGGCAATGTAAATAGTGTTACAATCAGGGTATTACCTAACATGAACAGGGTTAATGTTTACAGGGAGGACAGGAATGAAAAAAAACAGCGGACTTAACGAACTGATCTATGAATATTATGAATCCCGTATCCTCTTTGGCGTATACAGATATGGGGAACAGTTGTTGTCAGTGCCGAAAATCTGTGCCTCTTTTCGGCTGGGGCGTAATACGATTCAGATGGCACTGGATAAACTGGAAAAAAACGGTTATATAGAAACCGAAGAGCGGAAAGTGGCAAGGGTGGTATATCAGGGAACCGAAGAAACCTTCAGGGAGAATGCCGCAAAATATTTTGTGCCCCGCAAAGAGGGAATCCTGGATTTTGAATATGCAGGTGAACTTTTGTTTTTCCCGATGTGGAAGATTGGGGTGCATAATCTGGAAACGGATATCCGGGGAAATTTAAATGAGAACCATGATACAGTTATGGACCAAACAGTTCCCATACCTGTAAAGCTGTATTTTGAGGTTCTGCGCACTTTTCACAATGATCTGCTTTTAAATCTTTACTGGCAGTGCCTGCGCTATCTCAATTTTCTATATCCGAAAAGAGATACGGATATACCGGTTTTAGCCGCAGGCGAAACTTTGCCGGAGACAAATATGCAGGGGCTGAAGTCAGAGTTTGATGACTATTTTGACAGTATACAGAATGAAGTGCTGGATTTCATCGCACATGCCGGTGAAGCATATCATTTGGAAAACCTCAGGCAGATTCCATTTTCGTGGACGATTTACCGTCGGCGGCCCCAGGTGCGGTATACGCTGGCGTCTGTGATCATCCGTGAAATTTTATGGGAGCGTTATCCAGTCGGCAGCTATCTGCCCTCCCTGCCCAAAATGGCGGAGCAGTACCAGGTATCTTTAAGCACAGTCCGGCGAACACTGGATGTACTCCATTCTCTGGGTGTGACCAGAACCTATATGGGAATCGGGACAAAGGTCTGCCTGGAACCTGTGGGTATGGAGGTTATGAAGATATCGGAGATCCGTGAAAATATGCGGCTTCACGGAGAAGGCATGCAGATTTTGGCTATGACAGTCCGCAGCGTGACACTCTTTACCATGGAATCCGTCACGAAAAGAAAGAGGGAGGAATTCCTGCAGTCAATCACAAAACTGCGCGGAAAAACCAGCAGTATTCTTTTCATTGATGTGCTTCTGAGCTTTATCTCCGCGGAATGTCCCTCTGCGATCATCCGGGAATGCTATGATAAACTCAGGGAGCTGAACACATGGGGCTATATTTTATCCGCGGTACTGATGGGAACCGGACAGCTTGACGCGGATTATACCGGGTTTATCGACCGCCAGGAAAAAGATCTGCGGACGGATGACTTTGATGCGTTTGCGGAACAGTGGCAGATATTTATAGAGAACAGAATGAAATTCTTTTATTCTAAATTTTCTTTCCGGGAGGAATGAAAGTGGTTTTTATATCCCTGCAGCTTTGCATGCAGAATTGTCTGGCACAGGACCGGAATCGAAACAGATACGGGATATAAGGGGGAGTTCTATGCAAAAGAAAATATTTCCTATCATTTTAACAATAGCGCTGCTGATATCCAGTTTGGTTTCTTTCTTTTACATTTACAATCTTCAGGGAAATGCGAAAGTGATCAACTATGCAGGTGTTGTGCGGGGGGCTACCCAGCGCCTGGTTAAGCAGGAACTGAACGGTCAGCAAAATGATTCCCTGGTGGAAAAAATTGATGGTATCTTAAAAGAACTGCAGACAGGGGAGGGGGATGTGGGACTCACACGCCTGAACAGTGATGCATTTCAGGAGCTGATCGTTGAAATGCAGAGAGAGTGGAAAGACCTGAAAGAAGAGATTTACCTTGTCCGGGCCGGAGAGGGTGCTGAAATTCTCTTTGATGACAGCGAGACATTCTTTGCACTGGCGGACAGGACTGTGGCGGCGGCTGAACAGTATTCCGAAAAAAGAGTCCGATCCGCTGCAGTGAGCCTGCTGATCCTGAACTTTGCATTTATCATTCTTGTCATTTTGATCTATATATATAACGCAAGGCAGGCAGAGCGCCAGAGGGAGCTTGAGAAAGCAGAGGATGAAAACCGGAAAAAGAAAGAACAGCTCTCCAGGCAGGAGGAGAATCTGCAGGCACCCATGAATGACATTTCTGAGCTCATGTACATTACAGACATTGAAAATTATGATCTGTTGTTTTTAAACCAGGCCGGCATGGAAATCTTTCATGTGGATTCCCTGGAAGGGAAGAAATGTTACCGTGTCCTCCAGGGAAAGGACGCACCCTGTGAATTCTGCACCACACCGATCCTGAGGGAAGGTGAAAATTATACATGGGAGCATGACAACCCCATAACCGGGCGCCACTATATTCTGAAGGACCGTCTGCTGGAATGGAACGGGCGGCCTGCCAGAATGGAGATCGCCTTTGATACCACCAAGGCGGAACAGGAAAAGCTGTTTTTGAAATTTACCCTGGAGGCGGAGAAACTGGTGACAGACTGCGTGAGCATGCTGTATCAGCAGAAGGATATCATTAAAACTTCAGCACAGGTTCTGGAGAAGTTCGGAAGTTTTCTGCATGCGGACCGTGTCTATATTATAGATATCAAAGAGGATAGGATGTATGCCCGTTTGGAATGGTGTGCGGATGGAATCATTTCCCATAGGGAGCGGCTGCAGGGGATTCCGGTTTCCCTGATTGAACGCTGGATCCCTTATTTTAACAGGAAGGAATGTGTCATTATCCAAAACGTGAATCAGCTTGGGGATACGAATACGGCAGAATACAGGCTTTTGCGGGAACATGCGATCACCAGTTTGGTGGCAGCGCCCCTTGAAAAGGGCGGGACACTGCTTGGCTGTCTGGTCGTTGACAATCCGCCGGCAGGGCAGATTGTCAGTATTGCATCACAGCTGCAGACCCTGTGCTATTTTCTGCTGCTTGCGCGCAGTAATGCGCAGAGCCAGAAGGAGCTTTCGCGGCTGAGTTATTTTGATACGCTCACTTCTTTTTACAACAGAAACCGTTACATTGAGGATACCAATGCCATGACACACACGGACAGCCCGGCAGGGATCGTGTACCTGGATGTGAACGGATTAAAGGACATCAATGACCAGTACGGGCATGAGTTTGGGGATACGGTACTGGTCGAGTGTGCCAGACGGATGAAGCAGGTATTTGAAGGCGCTGATTTTTACCGCATCGGCGGTGATGAGTTTGTGATCATCTGCCCGGGGATAGAGAAGGATGTCTTCCACAGCAAGCTTCGTGAACTGAGGGCACAGTTCCAGAAAGAACCGCATTACCGGGCGGCCATTGGTTCCCGGTGGACAGAAACGGTCAGCAGCTTAAAAGAGATCATTGCGGAAGCGGATGCCAGAATGTATGAGGATAAGAAGGAATTTTACCGGCAGAATCCTGTCTCACAGCGTTACCGGCATCACAGCGATGAAGTCCTTCATCTTGCAGATCCCGGTATTCTGATGGAGGAGATACAGCAAAACCGGTTCGAGGTATATCTCCAGCCAAAGGTTTCCTCATCAGACCGTATGGCCGTGGGCGCGGAGGCTTTGATCCGATACCGCTCCAAATCCGATACCCTGATGCTTCCCGGGAATTTTCTGCCGCTGCTGGAGGAAAATGAGTCTATCAGCCTGATCGATTTCTATGTGTTTGAATTTGTCTGTGTAAAACTGAAAGACTGGATCAATCAGGGAAAACAGGCATTTCCGGTGTCTGTAAACTTTTCCATCTCATCCCTGATACAGTCTTCCTTTGTGGAGCATCTGACAGGCATCTGTACAAAATATGACATCTCACCGGAGTATCTGGAGATAGAAGTTACCGAGAAGATACATGATGTGGAGGGGCTTGATATTAAGTCTTTGATCATAAATCTGCACAATGCGGGATTTGCGGTTGCCATTGATGATTTCGGCACAGAGTATGCCAACCTTGCCCTTTTGTCTGAGATTGACTTTGACGTGCTCAAGCTGGATAAGAGTATGATCGACAATATAGCCGTCAATCCGAAAACCAAAACCATTGTGGGCCTCATTTCCGGTGTCTGCCATGACCTTGGTGTCCATATGGTTGCGGAGGGCATTGAGACAGAGGAACAGTTTATGACACTGCGCTCCTGCGGCGTGGATTCGGTCCAGGGATTCCTATTCAGTAAACCTATGCCTATGAAGGAATATGAGGAACGTTTTTTGAAAACAACAGATAGTGAAAAATAAAAATAGGTCTGTAAAGCGAACTGCTTTGCAGGCTTTTTTTTGCAGCGGCCGGTTCCGGCAATGCTGAGGGAAGTACGATTCTCAAAAATATCTCTTCTTGTCTAATGGGCGCATATTAAGTATAATATATTAGAATCTCAATCTCAGCAAAAAGGAAGAGGTAACTAAAAGTAATCATGAAACGTAGAAATGGATTTCTAAAATGGTTCAAAAACCAAAAATTAGGCCGGAAGATTTTATATACCTTCATACTTGCATCCGTCATACCGCTTCTGGTGGCACAGATTTTAATGCTCTATGTCATTGTAAACAACATAAAAGAAAAGGTAGACACCCTTATGGTGAACCAGCTTGCCCAGATATCAGAGAGGACGAATTTAACCCTGGATATTTACACGAATCTTGTCTACCAGATCTATGCGGATAACCAGATCATTGATGGAATCAAGGTTTATGAGGCAGAAGATTCAGAGGTTAAGGCGCGTATCTACCGGGAAATCTGTGATAAACTGCAGCAGTACGGAACTTCCGTCAATGGGATTGAGTGTATCAGTATTATCCTGCCGGACGGACAGGATATTACATATGATTTCGGTATGGCATCCGCTGTGGATAATCTCTGGGAAAGTTATGAGGATATGACATCCATAGAGCCATACCGTCAGGCACAGGATGCCACAAATATGATCATATCACCTACCCAGCGTTTTGTTCGGGGAAATCAGGAGGAACGGATCTTCCACATAGCAAAGCAGATGTATGACTTTAAAGATATCCAGAAGGGTCCCATTGCCTCAGTGGTGACCAGTGTCAATGAATCTGTCTTAAATGCAGTGTGCAGCACGGGGCAGACAGAAAAAGAATCGGAGATTTATGCGGTTAATTTTATCACAGACCGCAAGGGTAATGTGCTCACTTATCCCAACTCCTTTTACTCCGGCATAGCCATCAGCACCAATAAGACCATCAAGGATTTTGTGAAGAACACAGGGGAGCTGAAAGGAAAAAATATTGCTGTGAACCGTTACGAGGACAAGCAGCTGGGATGGATCTTTTATAATGCATATGACAGGGATTATATGCTGCGTGATGTGACAAGGATCCAGTTTCTGACCATTTTTATCGGTGCGCTGTTGTTTGCCGCCTCTATTTTGCTCATACGTTATACGGTAAGTCTTATAGAGCGGTCCACAAGGAGTATTGTAGGGGGAATCCAGCAGGTGCAGAGCGGTAATCTGGATGTTCAGGTGCATGTGGATACTGAGGATGAGATGGGACAGATCGCGGACAATTTCAATACCATGACAGGAAAAGTCAAGAATCTGATCACAGAAGTAACTGAGATCACACAGAAGCAGAAAGACGCGGAGATACGGGCGCTGGAGGCTCAGATCAATCCGCATTTTCTGTACAATACGCTGGATTCCATCAACTGGATGGCGATTGAAAAGCAAGAATATGAGATTAGCAAAATGCTGCGCAACCTGGGAATCATTCTCCGGTACAGCATAAATAAAAGCAACCAGATGGTGACCATCTCGGAGATGGCAGACTGGCTGGAAAAATATGTCAGCCTTCAGAAAATGCGGTTCAACAATGCTTTTATCTGTGAGATATATGTAAGTGAAGAGGCAAAAAATATCAGGATTCACAAGCTTCTCATTCAGCCTTTTGTGGAAAATGCGATCCTGCACGGGTTCAAGGGCATTGAGGGCGGAGGAATCCTGCGGGTTGATATTATCGTGTCAGAGGACAAGAAAGAGCTGGATATCATCATAGAAGATAACGGAAAGGGAATGCCGCCCGGTATGGCAGATACCTTTAATGATCCTGAGAAGGCAGTCCGGGATGACGGCAGGAGCATCGGCCTGAACAATGCATTTGCCCGAATGCGTATGTATTACGGTGAAGATGTTTCATGGGATGTAAAGAGTATACAGGATATAGGAACTATTATTACACTGAAAATACCGGTACGGGATAAGGAGTGGAGACAATGAGGATCATAATCGTGGAGGATGAGATAAAAATTCGGGAAGGTATGGGAAAACTGATAGAATCACTGACAGACCATATTGTTCTGGGGGAGGCTTCCGATGGGGAGGAAGGACTTGACCTGGTTCTCCGTTTTAAACCGGATCTTGTGATCACAGATATCCGTATGCCGAAAATGGACGGCCTGGAGATGATCCGACGTCTTTATGAACAGAAAATACCGGTACATGCAGTTATTCTGAGCGGATATTCCGAATTTGAGTATGCTAAAAAAGCTATACAGTATGGGGTGGATGATTATCTGCTGAAACCTCTGGCAGTGGATGACGTGCAGGATATGCTGGAAAAAATTGAAGAGAAAATAAAAAAGGAACAGCTTACCAAGGGCAGTCCTGAGGTGCATCTGAGAAATCTGATCTTCGGGGAAGAACAGGAGGAGGAAAAACAGTATGACATATTGGAGAAGGTATGTGGTCTGGCAGAACAGGCCCAATACATTCTCTTTGCCGGGTACATAGGTTCCGCACCGGCTTCCTACAGAGAACAGGCAGAGAAAGCCCTGGAAGAGCTGAAAGAGAAGTACCGGGAGATAAAATGGTACGCTTTTTATATGGAAAACCTGCAGGAGTTCTATATTCTGGCCTGCGCAGAATGGGGATTTGAAAGGATTTCGGACCTGGAAAAATCTTTTTATAACAGACTGATCTTCCACTGCCAGGATAAGGAGGAGCGGCCAATCTGGACCAGACAGGCGTTCCAAAGTCTGAGAGATTTGAAGAAAACAGCACAGAACCTGAATGATCTTATTTCTTTCTCCCTCATTTGGAACCAAAAGGGATGGCTTACCAGGGAAGATGTGAATGCATACCACCCCGCCCCCTTTCTGCCCCCCGCTGAGATTTATACACGCATTCGCAATGCTGTCTGTCAGGGAAATCCGGAAAAAGAAAAGGAAGGGGCAGAGGAATTTCTGCGCTATATGAAGGATGGGCATTTTGATGCGGATGATATCCGCAGGGCTTTTGTAAAGAATTACTATATGATCGGAGATACCCTGGAGGATATAGACAGAGCACTTTTTGAGCATCTGAAAAGTGCGAATCTGCTCCGGAATATAGAGGCAGCGGTCACCTGGCATGAATTGGAGAATGCGTACAGGGATGTCATCCAGCTCATCACCAGCACCAGGGTAAAGCGGGAGGATATCAGCAATTACGTGATCAAAAAAGCTATCAATTATATAAGGGAGCACTATCAGGAGGGCCTTACGCAGGAGGAAGTTTCCCGGGTCCTGGAGATCACACCCGAATATCTGAGTACCCTTTTTAACAGGGAGATGGGAATCACATTCTCCAGTTTTCTGAAGCAGTTCCGCATGAGCCATGCCAAGCGTCTGTTAAAAGGAACGGATATGAAAATTTACGAGATCGCAAAAGCCACCGGGTACAATGATCCTAAATATTTCCAGAGGGTATTTAAAGAAGAGACAGGCGTATCGCCCGGTGAATACAGGCAGATGAATTAGGAGGTAAGATGCATGAAAGGTATACGAAGTATGGTTCTTGTCTTTTGTGCCCTCTGCCTGGCTGGATGTTCCGCGGAGGGCATCAGGGTGGAAGACGGTGAGAAAAAAGAGCGGGAAGAACTGGTACTCTGGAGTTATTACGAGACTGAGAAACAGAGGACATCCATGGATGAACTGGCAGATGGATTTAATGCCTCTCAGGAGCAGTATCACCTCACATGGGAATATCACGGGCCAGTGACGGAATTCAGCAAAAGACTGGCAATCGGAATCACCCAGAACCAGCTTCCTGATATGGTGATCATCGACAATCCTGATATGCCCTCCTATGTCAGTATGGATAAGCTGGAGGATATTACAGAGGCAGTAAAGGAGATAGAGGATTTAGATCAGTATTTTCCAAATGCCATGGAATCTGTGGAGTATGAGGGACGCTATTACGGACTTCCTTTTTGCTGCAACAATGTGGCTTTGATCTATAACAAAGACATTCTGGAACAGAAGAAGATTGCTGTTCCAGAGAATTGGGAACAGCTTGAGACGGCTGCCGGAAGTCTTACAGAGGAGGGCAGGTACGGGTTTGCCATGTCTGCTGTCAGCGGGGAGCAGAGTGCTTTCCAGTTTGCTTCTTTTATGCTGTCAGCCGGTGATGAGCTGGACCAGGCAGGCGGGGAAGGGACAAAAAGAGCATTTCAGTTCATACAGAATATGGTGGAACAGGGCATGATGTCCAGGGAATGTGTAAACTGGTCACAGAATGACGTGGCAAGGACCTTTATTGCAGGAGAATGCGCCATGATGGAAAACGGGCCATGGGTATTTCCTGCTCTGGATGATGCTGGCATCAACTACGGCGTTGCAGCATTTCCCGGGGACCAACGATATATGGGTGTCCGTGGAGGAGAGAACATAGCAGTGCTGAAAGGGAAAAACAAAGAGGGAAGCGTTGCGTTTTTAAAATATTACAGCCAGATTGACACAATGCTGAATGCAAATCTGAGAGCGAACTCTCTGCCTCCCAGAAAAGATGTGGCAAAATTGTTTTTAAAAGCTAAGCCGGAATACGGGATCATACTGGAGCAGATGGAAAACTGCATCTCAAGGACCAGTTTTGAAAACTGGTCAGTTCTGTCAGAGCAGTTATCAGAAGGACAGTATGAGATCATTACGGGAGTGAGCACACCGGAGGATGTGTGCAGCAGAATACAGGAAGCGCTGAAACAATAAAGAAATAGATGCAGAACATGGACAGGGTGGAAATTCAGTTGAAGAATTTCCACCCTGTTTAATCTTTTATACTGTAAGTCAGAAAGGTTTTTAGTTATATTTTAGATAACAAATAAAGTTGCAGATACAAAAGAATGAAAAAACAAGAACAGAAAACATGCAGATAGTTAAAGGAGAAAATACAAATGATTTTAGAGGTTATGTTAAACTCAGAAAAAGATGCAGTTGACTTTGTTTCAAAAATAACTGCATTTCCGGAACATGTAGACTTAAGCTATGGTCATTATTCAGTTGACGCAAAATCTATACTTGGCGTTCTGGGAATAGGCGTTGGAAAGAAGGTAAGGTTATCTGTTTATTCAGATGATACAAAGACATTGGAAGAAAGTATTAGGGGATATATCGCATCGTGACAGAAGATCAATTATGAGACCTCTCGGGGGAAAGGATTCCTCAGAGAGGTTTTATGCGTAGTGATCCGTGTGAAATTTCTTAAGTTTTGGCTGGATATCCATATTGTTTATGGAAAAAGAAGGTGATAAATTTACATTAAGAAAAGGAGGCGTTCCATGAAACATGATATAAAAATAGAAAATAAAAGTTTGGAAATGATGATATCAGAAAAGGGATACATTTCAAAATTATCCATGAAAGATGACCCGTATAAAATGAACTGGGTCATTGAAGAAGCATATTTATCGCAGGCCGGATATCAGGATGCAGATAAGTTATTTGGATATTTTGATATTACGGCAGATGGTAAACAGCGTAACAGCCGTGAGTTCTCTCCTGTGATTGAAAAGGAAGGTGCAGAGATCACAGTTACATATGATTTTGGAAATATGAAGATCATAATGATTTACGACATGGGAAAGAATGACGGGGAGCTTCACTGGACCATCCATTTAGTAAACCAGGAGAAAAAAGATATCTGGATCTCAGATTTTGGGGTGTGGATCTCATTTGCCTATGTGATGTTCAGGGACAAAGAGGTACTCAGGAATATACATAATTCCGCAGCGGTATTCTCCTCCATATCTGACAATTATACGAAATTAAATGCAGTGCGCCGGGACAACCGGGGAGGAAATCTGGGATTCTATCAGGTTGAAGGCGAAGCCTTATCCATCGGTACTTACTGTGATTATGAAAATTTGTTTTTTGAAAACGTTTCCCCTTCTCTGGATGGAATGTTGTTCCATAAACTATATTTCGCAGGCGGATATCCGGAAGGTTTCCAAAACAAGGATTGGATATATAAAAAAGATGGCTTTATGCTGAAAGCAGAAGAAGACAGGACGTGGAAATATGTCGTAAGTATCAACAGAAATCAGGAAGAGTTTCTGGAAAAGGGCCTGAAACTGAATCATCCTAAAGTGGATTATACGCCGCTTAATATAATCGGTGAGACTGCAAGATTGACCGTTGAAGTTTCGGAATCTCTGAAAATCCTCTCAGCCGAGGCACTTTTTAAAGAAAATGACACAGTAAAGAGTTTGTCCATTGAAGTAAAGTATGAAGGAGAAATGTATCATCTCTCATACAAACCAACAGCATTGGGAGAGCATAAAGCAGTCATTAAGTTTTCAGATGGCACAAAAGATTTTGTGGTAATGAATGTCATGGATAAGCTGGATAGGGTCATAGACGAACGCGTGGCATATATTTGTGATGAACTTTATGAGGGAAAAGAGGGGAATCCGCCCTTTGCTTTTAAGCCGGTATCCAACCAAGGGGAATCTCTTGGAAAACTGAATCTCGTACTGAAGAAAAATCTTTTAGGTTCCCTGGATGTGGATCAGGTCAGGGAGGTAGAAAAAAGCGCAGTGGAATATGTGCGGCCAAAATGGTTTAAGGACGGAGATTTTAAAAAACCCCGTAAATTATACGGAGACTTCTATCGGTGCATGGATTTTGAATACATAGGACATTTGTTCTATCTGCTGTCAGAATTTGATGATCAGATCCTGGAGCTGTATGCAGCAGACACGTATCTGGAGTGGGCAGCGGATGTCTTTGAGTTAAGGGTGAATCCGGATTTGCATGAAGATGAACGGGGAAAAGAGGAATCACAGATGCTGGGTGTCTATTTCCTGTATTTTGAGGATCTGCTCATAAAACTCAAAGAAAAAGAGCTGACAGAAAAACTGCAGACAATACAATCCCTGTGGGATAAGATGATGGACAGGGTCCACCGGGGGGCAGATTCTTATGCAGCGGCAATTACAGAGCATTTTTATGATAACGCGGGATTCGGACCTGCTGCCGGCGCTCTGAGCGTAAGTAAAAAGCGGGAGAGTGCGGAAAAATACGGTGAGCTTCTGCTGGCAAATATAGGATACTCCAATGATTTTCGGGCACAGAATCCGGATCGCTGGTGGGAAGCCCTGTCTTATATGACCCACTCCCTGTGGGGTGGCCTGACGGCAGCCGCAGCATATAAAGTCTTCTCCTATTTACAAAATACAGAATTCCTGGAAGGAAGCTACCGGGCCACTGCAGGTGTACTATACTGTTATGATACGCATGCAACGGCTGTAACCCCCTTAAAAAAGGGGATGGCTGTTTCCACCTATGCTGTTGCCGGGCCGCACATCAATCGTCCGGACTTATCCAGAGACCGTTTTGGACAGGCTGCTTTCTATAGGGACGGCGGTATTTTTGCCAGGTTATTCGACAGTGATGACCAGACACCTGACTGGGATATGGGCGAAGAGATGACAGCATATCTTGACAGCTTTGGACAGAAGACATTCATCATAAATAACAAAGGAACCTTACGTGTGATAAATGGCAGTTATGAAGAGACAGAGACAGGATATAAAATTACCAGCTTCGCACCATATAGCAGGGACTTTTATTATATATCAGAAGATGGTATGACTTTGTTAGAGTGCCAGGGAGACGGGAGAAGTGTTGTATTACAGATAAGAAGGTAACTATATGTCAGATGATATTATCTCTATTTCGGTTCCGCCATTTCCCGATTTTATAGAGGGAAACTATCGGATGATGAAAAAAGGCCAGAATCATATAAACAGAAGGAATCTAGGATACTTTGACCTGATTGCGGTGAAGAAGGGGAAGTTATTTCTCTCTGAAGATGACTCTCAATATGTGGTAAAGGAAAATGAACTGTTTATCTTATTACCTGACAGACATCATTTTTCATGGAGACCGTGTCAGGAGGATACGGAATTCTATTGGCTGCATTTTTATACAACGGCGCAGTGGAGGCAGAGCAGAAGAGCGAGCCGGTTTATTTCCAATCTGCCTATACCGGAATTACATTACCATCAATGTTCTTACACGCTTCATCTGCCGAAGCATGCGTTGATCAAAGAGCCGGCCATGCTGTTTGGACTGTTTCATAACCTGCTGGACAGTACAACTTCCGGTAAAGAATATATATGGAAGACGGAAGAGCTGTTTTTGAGATTTTTGAAATTCATTGAAAGTCTGGGTATGTATAAGGATAGAAGTACGGTGCTGGCAGAACAGATCTATATGTATTTAGAGAATAATTTAGGACAGCCTGTATCAAATCAACTTTTATCAGAGGTCTTCCATCTGCACAGTAATTACCTGGCAAAAGTGATGAAGGCGGCTTATGGGAAAACACCAATGGAGGTTTTGATGGAAATGCGGATGGAATATGCGAAACAATATCTGCTTCGTTCCGAATATGGGATAGGGACAATCGCCAAGATGGTTGGTTTCAATTCAGAGATATATTTTTCCAACTGTTTCAAGAAACGTATGGGTATTTCTCCGCAGAATTACAGAAAAAAGTATGAGGAGCACATTTAAAATGAGTAATACAAAAACAAACAGCAACGGCCTGTCTTTAAAAAACAGAATCGCGTACGCGGGTACAGATGCGGCAGGAAACCTATTGTACTGTACTCTGACCAGCTTTATTAATTTTTACCACACAGATGTATTCGGGCTTTCTATCGGAACAGCAGCCATAATCGCTCTGTTTGTCCGGATTCTCAATACCGCTACTGTTCCGCTGTGGGGGCTGGCAATTGATAAAACAAGATCAGTATACGGCAAGAGCCGTCCATGGTTTGCAAGGCTGGCAATACCTTTTGGGGTGTTTATGTGTCTTACTTTCTTTACACCGCATTTGTCGGGAAACTCCAGAGTTGCTTACGCGGCATTCACTTATCTGACCGCAAGCATCCTCTATACCGGTATTTCTACACCTATAACGGCCATTCTGCCCAATTTAAGTAATGAGTCCTATGAGAGGACAAAGCTGAATTCTTTTAGAATGATTGGAGGAAACATAGGATATTTTGTAACGGCGACATTTACCCTGACACTGGTATCCGTGCTGGGCAGAGGCAACAGACAGCAGGGATTCTCACTGACCGTGCTGCTATACACAGCTATTTCGGTATGTATGTTTTTCTATGCATTCAGGAATACGAGAGAGGTAAATGCAAAGACTGCTAAAAGTCTTCCGATCAGAGACAGCTTCAAGGCGCTCAGGTCAAACTGGCCGTGGGTTATCGTGGTGTTGGGAAGTGCTTTTTATTGGCTGGGCAATTCAACCAGAACCTCTTCCCTGATCTATTATTCCCGTTATTATCTGGAAAATGAGAATTATGTTTCTATTCTGAACGCATTGGTGTTGACACAGATGATCGGAGTTGCGGCCATTCCATTTCTGGCACGAAGATTATCAAAAACCTGTATTATGATTCTTGGATTCTTTATCGCTGCTGTAGGTCAGATATCCTTAGGTATTGCAGGAAGAAATTTTACAGTGATCGTGATTGCCTGGGTGATCACAAGTATCGGAACCGGGATCGCGGTGTCCATGCCCTTTGCCATGCTGTCTGACACCGTGGATTACGGTGAATATAAAAACGGAGTGAGAGCCAGCGGCTTTTTGACCGCAGTGGGAAGTGCAGTGGGACTTCAGGTAGGTACCGGATTGGGAGATTTTGTACCGCTGAAGCTGATGCAGCATTTTGGGTATGTTGCAAATCAGAAGCAGTCGGCGACTGCACTGGCAGCGATGAAGACCGGTTTCTCTTACCTGCCGGCTGCATTTTTCATCATAGGTGCGGTCATTATGATATTTTATTACAGATTCGAGAAAAACGAGAGCGTTGTTTTGGAAGAATTGGCTAACAGGAGAGAAAAAATCACAGATACGGATAACAGGCACCGTAATACAGTTCATAAAAATAGACTTGTGCAAGAAGTATGATCTGGTATGAACAGATGTTCCGAAGGTATTGATGCGGATAGAAATTAAACAGGGTGGAAATTCAGTTGAAGAATTTCCACCCTGTTTAATTTTTTAGACTATAAGACAGGTCGGTATTCTCTTATACTTTAGATATCAAATAAATCACCAGAAACGAACGAAAGGGAGGAAACAAAATGAGGAAAAAAGTAGTGAGCGCTATGCTCTGTATGGCTATGGCAGCTACAATGTTGGCAGGATGCGGAGGAAACGCAGGAACAGCTTCCGCGGGAACGGACAGCAGCAAGAAGACTGCCGGAGGAAAGGAAGAGGTGGTCATCTGGGATTACTTTGAGACGGATGCTCAGAAAAACATGATGCAGGACATCATTGACGGCTTCAATGAATCACAGGAGGAATACGAGGCATCCCATGTGTATGTACCCTTTGCAGACTATGAAAAACAGCTGACACTGGGCATGGCATCCGGGGAACTCCCGGACCTGGTCATCCTGGACGGCTGCAGCATGGCATCCTTCATTCAGATGGACCTGTTCGGGGATGTATCAGATGCGGATATCAAATGGGATGAATACCTGGAAGGCCCTATGGAATCCACTATGGCAGACGGAAAACATTACGGCATTCCCTTTGCCACCAACTGTACGGCATTGTTCTACAACAAGGATATCTTCGATGCGGCAGGTATGGAGTATCCCAATGAAAACACCACATGGGAAGATTTCCATGAGATGGCAAAAGCGCTGACGAAAGACGGTGTGGTTGGCTTCGGCAATGCTGCTACAGGAACAGATGAGGGAACCTTCCAGTGTCTACAGTGGTTATACACAGCAGGCGGGGACTACCAGAATGTGAAAGGCGGTACGGATGCCTACAACCTTATGCAGGAGATGGTAGCTGACGGTTCCTGGTCAAAGGACTGCGTGAACTGGACACAGTCAGACGTAAATAACAACTTCGTGGCAGGTAACCTGGCTATGCAGCAGAACGGACCATGGCAGATCCCGGGAATCGAGAAGGACGCTCCTGATCTGAACTACGGTGTGACGGTACTCCCCAAAAAAGACGCGGATTCTGACCAGGCAACCTCCATTCTGGGCGGTGAGAATATGGGAGCTGTAAAACAGGATGACATGGGCGGAGCCACTGCATTCATGGAATACTATGACAAGACAGAGGTGATGGTAGACGCTATGAAACAGTACGGTTCCTTCCCGCCGAAAACAGAGGCGGCTCAGGACTCCTACTGGACAGATGACCCGATCCAGAAAGAATTTATCACACAGCTTCAGACATCCATCCCAAGAGGCCCAAGTGCTTCCTGGCCGGAATATTCCGATGCACTGCAGACAGGATTCCAGGAGGTTATGACCTCAGCAAAGACTCCTGAAAAAGCAGCAGAAGATACACAGGCAGCCGTGGATAAGGTGAAGGCATCAGAAAAATAAACAGCCGGAAAGGGACAGGACCCTCCTGTCCCTTTTTAACCCCATAACTGCTCATAGGAAAGGATGAAAGATAATGAAAAAAGGGAAAACTCTCGGACCAAAGGTTGGTTTTTTGTTTGCACTTCCAGCCGCCATCTACATGCTGATATTTGTGGGATACCCCATGATACAGAACTTTATCCTCAGTTTCAAGAATGTGGATGTATATTCCTTTGCAGATGCATCCAAGCAGGCGTTTGTAGGATTTGAGAACTATAAGGAACTGTTTTCAGGCGGTGAGGCGATACTGACCACAGCTATTAAAAATACACTGATCTTTACGGTGGCATCAATTTTCTTCCAGTTTTTTATCGGATTCGGCCTGGCACTTCTGTTCAGCAAAAAATTCAAGGGAAGCTCCTTCTTCCGAGGTGTGACCATGATCTCCTGGCTGCTTCCGGTCACGGTTGCGGGTCTGCTGTTCAAATTCATGTTTGCCAGCAAAGGCGGTATCATCAACCAGCTTTTCATGTCCCTGCATCTGATCAACGCACCGCTGGAATGGCTGCTGGACCCCAAACTGGCTATGATAGCCATTGTAGTGGCAAATATCTGGATTGGTATTCCCTTTAACATGATGCTTCTGATCACAGGACTCACCACCATTCCGGAGGAAATCTATGAAAGCTCACGTCTGGACGGGGCAAATAAATTCCAGACACTGTTCCAGATCACGATCCCCATGATAAAGCCGGCTATCATGTCTGTGCTGACGCTGGGATTTGTATATACATTCAAAGTGTTCGACCTGGTATGGGTCATGACAAAGGGCGGGCCGGTCAATGCCACAGAGCTGGTTTCAACTTATGCTTACAAGCTGTCCTTTGACCAGTTCCAGTTCAGTAAGGGCGCGGCGGCAGCCAATATTCTGTTCCTGATACTGTTCGTGGTTGGTATTTTCTATATTAAACTGATCAATGATGAAGACGAGGTGATGTGAGATGAAGAACGAGAAAGGAAACCTGAAATTTTTTATCATCGGAGCCATAGTATTTGTGATCTTCATTTTCCCGTTATACTGGATGGTGGTCACAGCGCTGAAAACACAGGTAGAGATTTTTCAGATTCCCACGCCTCTCTGGCCGAAGAATCTGACTCTGGACGCATTCGCGGATCAGCTCTCTGCATCCAGTGATACTTTGAGGGGCTTTAAAAACAGTATGATCATTGCAGCGGGCGCCACAGTGATCTCCACTATCTTGTCCATTCCCGCCGCATACGGGCTGGCCAGGTTTAAATTCAGCGGCAGAAAAGTCCTGATCTTATATTTCCTTATGACACAGATGCTTCCGTCAACCCTGATCCTGACATCCCTGTATATTATGTTCTCCAAGATGGGCCTGCTGAATTCTTATCTGGCTCCCATCCTGGCAGACGCTACCCTTGGAATCCCGTTCAGTATTATTATCCTGAGGACCTATTTCCTCTCCATACCGAAGGAACTTGATGAGGCGGCAAAAATCGACGGCTGCAACAGCATCACATCCTTTACGAAGATTATGCTCCCCATAGCAAAACCGGGCGTTATTGTAGCTGCCGTATTCTCTTTTGTATATGCATGGGGCGATCTGATCTATGGAATCACTTTTATGACAGACCCTATGAGAAGGCCCATTACCTCCAGCATTTACAACTATGTGCAGCAGTATCAGACATTGTGGAACGCCACCATGGCTTTTGGTATCATAGCGATTCTGCCGGTGGTTCTTATCTTCATTTTCATGCAGAAATATATTGTCAGCGGTCTGACCAACGGTGCAGTCAAGGCATAGGCCGGATATAAGGCAAATCAGGAGGAATAAAATGAGATTACAACCTATTGATCTTCAAAAAATAAAAATACGGGATCCTTTTTGGACAAAGCACGTGAAGCTGGTGGGAGAAGCAATCATCCCCTACCAGTGGGATGCCATGAATGACCGTATCCCGGATGCGGAGCCGTCCCACTGCCTGGAGAATTTCGCCGTTGCGGCAGGCAGAAAAAAAGGAGAATTTTACGGCGCGGTATTCCAGGATACCGATATAGCCAAATGGCTGGAGGCAGTGGGATTCTCTCTGGCAGCAGAGAAAAATCCTGAGCTGGAGAAGACCGCAGATGAGGTCATAGATCTCATTGCGGAGGCGCAGCAGGAGGATGGGTATCTGGATACCTATTTTATTATAAAAGAGCCGGATAAAAGGTGGAAGAACCTGCGGGAAGGCCATGAACTATATACTGCAGGGCATATGATGGAGGCAGCCACAGCCTATTACCAGGGAACTGGAAAGAAAAAATTCCTGGGCGTGGTGGAGAAACTGGCGGATCTGCTCTGTGATACATTCGGCAGTGAGGATGGGAAAATCCATGGGTATCCGGGACATCAGGAAGTGGAAATCGGTTTGATCAAACTATTCCAGGTGACCGGAAAACGGAAATATCTGGATCTGGCAAAGTATTTTATTGATGCGCGTGGAACAGGAGAGAACTATTTTCTTCAGGAGATCAGCAGAGGCGACAGCGGAAATATCTTTCCGGAGCTTTCCGATTACCGTCCCGAGTATTCCCAGTCTGACAGACCGGTACGGGAGCAGGAAGCAGCAGAGGGGCACGCTGTAAGGGCAGTCTATATGTACAGCGCTATGGCGGACCTGGCATATGAATATAAGGACGAGGAGCTGATGGCAGCCTGTAAAAGACTCTGGAATAACATAGTACAGAGACAGATGTATATCACGGGAGGTATTGGCGCATCCGGAATTCTGGAGCGTTTCACAGTGGATTATGATTTGCCCAATGACTGTAACTATGCGGAGTCCTGCGCCTCCATCGGACTGGCTATGTTCGGCATCAGGATGGCGAATATAACAAAAGACGCTTCCTACATAGATACTGTGGAGCGGGCTCTGTATAATACGGTTCTGGCGGGGATCGCTCTGGATGGAAAAAGCTTCTTCTATGTAAATCCTCTGGAGGTGTGGCCTGATAATTGTATGGAACGCACCTCAAAAGAACATGTAAAGCCCACCCGTCAGAAATGGTTCGGTGTTGCCTGCTGTCCACCTAATATAGCCAGAACCCTGGCTTCCATGGGGCAGTACATATATTCTGTTGGTGAGACCGCTCTGTATGTCCATCTCTTTATTTCAAATGAGGTATGCATAGAAATGGAGACAGGGGAAGTCAAGGTTTCCCTGGAGACGAAATTTCCTTTTGAGAATCTGGTGAGGATAAAAGTCAGCCATGTGCCGGACGGAGGAATGACACTGGCAGTAAGGATTCCGGAATACGCCGGAATGTACCAAATGACCGCAAAAGGACAGCTTCTGGAATATAAAGAAGAAAAAGGATATGCATATCTTGCACTTGCGCAAGATGCAGATATCAGTATTTCTTTTGAAGCGCCGGCAAAATTTGTCCGTGCCAATCCCAAGGTACGTGCTGACTGCGGCAAAACGGCAGTGGTAAAAGGCCCCCTTGTATATTGTCTGGAGGAAATTGACAACGGGAAAAATCTGGCAGAGCTGTATGTGGATACAGAGAAGGAAATACAGGAGGTACCGTCTGAGCTGTTCGGGGGTATCACGGAGCTGGTGCTGCAGGGTAAAAGGATGGAAGAAAGTGCCTGGGATGAAAAAGTGCTGTATGGAGAACATCCGGTGAAGTTATCAGATGTAACATTGAAAGCGATCCCCTACGCCTATTGGAACAACAGAGGTATGGGAGAGATGGCTGTGTGGGTGAAGGAACTGATCTCAGGGTGAAAGAATGAACGGGAAAGGAAAAGGTTAAAGACTATATGAAGAAAAGAGGATGGAAGTTATGTTCTTTGGTGCTGAGTACAGCAATGGCTGCCACCTGTCTGCCGGCAGGAACCATCAAGGTAAGAGCCGCTGAAGAGGAGGGGGCCGCAGCCGGTGAGGAGAACGGAATCGTGAAGACAACAGAGGCTGTGATCCGGGATGATTTTACAGGGGATCTTGATCCTGCCTGGTTTGATATGGCAGGAAACGTGGAGTATACGGAGGGGGCACTGACCCTGAATAACGACGGCGGACCTGTGTCTTCTATAAAAAGAAATGTGGGAAACGGCGATTTTACCGTTGAGACTAAATGGAGCAGCTATTCTGCCGATACCCAGGGAAACAATTCCGTAGTCATCTTCCGTGTCTCCGATGGAACAGAGAATAATCTGGTGGAGATCCAGCGTTTCAGCAACGGGGAGCTGAAGCTGCTTTTGATCAACGATAAGGTGCAGACCTCTTTTACCACGAAAACAGATTTCGCAGACACAGAAGGCTGGTTCCAGATTGGATATAACAGTGATGACGGGACAGTGATTGCTGTGTACAGGACAGGGGATGAGGATGAGTACATTCCCCTGGAGGGAAATGGTGAGGCCATGTCCAATTTCGGAGGAAAGCATGTAGCTGAACTCAGAGCACAGAAATGGGGCGGTTCAGCTCCTGTATCTGTTGACTTCTTACAGTTCAACAGCACTTTTGTGAAGGAGGCCCAGTATAGCACAGCAGAAAACACAGATTTTACCGGGCCTGTTCTGACAGATGACTGGTATGGGCAGGACGGTGATGTGAGATATGAAGACGGACATCTGGCTCTTGTAAATGCAGGGGACGGAATCAGTACGGTAAAGAGGAATGCAGGCGACCAGGATTATTCCATAGAAGCCAAATGGAGCGGTTTTTCATCAGATGAGACAGGAGGGGCCATACTGCGGACATCTCTGGATTCATCTGAGGAGAATTTTGCCCAGATGATGCGCATGGGATACGGGACACTCCGTTTTACTGTGGTAAATCAGGGGGAGACAACGGAGAAGATCATCCCCTATGAAGAGTCACAGGGCTGGTTCCGTATTGACTATGACAGCCAGGCACAGACCATAGATGCCTACTATAAAGTAAATGATGAGGACATGTATGTGCTGGCACCGGGCAGCGGTATGCCGGTGAGTGATTTTACGGGTATCCACACAGCAGAACTGATCGCGGATGACTGGGATGCCCAGGGAGAGACCAGTATCGTTTTTGACGAAGTGGATTTTGCGTATAATGAAGAGGTGAATCTGAAGCTGCAGTCAGATTACTTTACCGTAGATATTGACGAGGAGACCGGCGGTATTTTTAAGCTTTCAAATCCGGGGGATGAGTACGGGACCAATTATGTGATGAACCCCACCATAAAGCCGGAGTTTGACGTGGATGATTCCCGCTGGACAGGCGATGTGAAATTAACTGTAAAAAAAGGTGATTCTGATTATTATCCGGCGCTTACCTCTTGGTCTGATGATACCAGAAAGGTGTCCAGAAGAGATGACGCGGTCACAGTTTCCTATGAATCGCCATCTGCCGGGAAATACGGCATCAAGGATTTTGCGCTGCGTGAGACTTACCGGTTAAATGAGGAGGGGAACCAGCTCAACTGGTCTATCAATATACAGAATACAGCAGATGAAACGATTGAGATTGCGGATCTGGGCCTGCCTCTTCTTATGAATTCCTGGTGGAATACCAGCCAGGAGGGAATCTATGAACAGAATGTGGCCCGTCATTCTTATGTGGCAGAGGATGGTTCTTACATTTACTGGCAGCGGCCAAACGGGGATGGTTCCTTTTTAGTTATGGTGCCTGATGACGGGACTTCGCTGGAGTTTAAAGATAAGGCCAGATTTAAGGAAGGGCCGTTTGCGGAAAAGGATCCGAGCTGGGAAGGTCTGGTTGAGTATTATATCCATTCCAAAGAGATATCCAAAGACCGTCCGGGAGGCTATCTGCCGGCAACATCCCTGAGCCTTGAGCCGGAAGCGGAACAGACGTATGGATTTACATTTTACTGGGCATCAGACTATTCGGATCTCCGGGACATCCTCTATGAAGCCGGAATCGTGGATGCGGTCTCCCTTCCGGGAATGGTGATCCCCCAGGATATGAAGGCAACGCTGGCAGTGAGATGCAAGGAACAGATCAACAGTGTGACTGCTGATTCAGACAGCGCAGAGATAACAAAAAAGGAAGACAGAAATGGCTATGAGATCTATGAGATCGCTTTCTCTGACCTGGGAGAGAACTATGTGACAGTAAATTATGGGGAAGATAAGAAAAGTGTGCTGCAGTATTATGCTACGGAACCCATAGAGACTTTGATCCAGAGCAACACGGATTTTCTTGTGGACAAGCAGCAGGCAAAGACGGAAAAAGGGTACAACGGAGCATACCTGCAGTGGGATATGTCCACCGGAAAACAGATATCCTGGGATGATTATCCGGGAGGAGGATGGAAAGAATGGATGGCAGGGGGTTCTGATGACCTTGGATTATCCCCGGCAGTCTATCTTTCTGAAAAGAATATCACTGCCCCCCAGCAGGACCAGATTGATTCCCTGGAGTATTATATGGAAAACTTTATCTGGGGATATATGCAGCAGCATGATACCTATAAGGTCTACCGCTGGTATGACGGCAAGGATGGCACGCCAAAGGACCAGGGCACCTGGAGATCCTATAATTATGTGCATGTGGCCAATACCTATTACAATATGTACCAGATCGCACAGCGCTACCCTGATATGACTCATTATCTCAGTGCAGATGATTATCTGCTGAGATGCTATAACACACTGAAGGCATATTTTACTTATGGAATGTTTGACGGACATAATTACGAAAACGGAGGAAGAGGTGCCTATATTTTCGGAAATATGGGAGAGATGAACCTGCCGAACATCCTGAAGGCCCTGGAACAGAACGGACATAGTGAGGAGCAGGCGTGGCTGGCCGGCAAAGTGGAGGAAAAAGCAGATATCTTATTTGCTGAGGCATATCCCTTTGCTTCGGAGATGAGCATTGACACCACAGGATTCGAGGCATGCTATACGCTTGCGAAGATGTACGGCAATGGGGCGCTGACAGACAAAGTCACACTTGCCTCTCTGGCATGCCGCGGCATGCAGCCGCTCTGGTATTATTACGGATCCGACAACAGGCATATGGGGGAATCCTGGTGGAATCTGGGATATGAGACTCAGCTTGGGGCATGGCAGCAGCAGGACTATCTGTATACCTATGCGGATACATCGGATCAGGAATTTGACGATATTATGAGGGGCACCTATGGCGCTTATCTGGCAGGGTGGGCCAACATCAACTCGGGTCAGATCAGTGACAGTGATGTAAACTATGGTGCAGCGTCCTGGCAGTATCAGAGTGAAAAAGGAACTAACGGATACAATTATATCCCGAGTCTTGACGGCTGGTGGGCATGGTCAGGCGAGGCATCCCTGGGATTCTGGGGCGGTTTGAAGACAGCATCTGCCAATATTGTGGATGATGACATTGTAGGACTGTACGGATATGGCTGTGACCTGGATTACGCGGACGGAATATATTCCATTGTTCCAAAGGACGGTGTACGCACACGCCTGACTCTGTATAACAAAGACAAGTTCGCTGTACAGCTTGATAAGGCAAGATATACAAAAGCCGGTATTGCAGATGATCTGAGCAGTATTGCGCTCACACTTGAGAATGTAACAGAGAAGGAATATGCCCCTGAGATAACCATCAGCAGGCTGCCGGCCGGAGAGTATGAGGTTGTGGCAGATAAAAAAGTGATACAGAGTTTTTCCAGTGATGGCACAGAAGCCGTATTTACACTGGAGCTGTCAGCGGATAAAGAGCAGGATATCCTCATTCAGACAAAACAGTCCGCAGAACCTGCCGATAAGACAAACCTGGAGACAGCAGTGAATCTTGCAAAAGAGACGGCTGCCCAGACAGAAAAGTATACAGAGAAGAGTCTGGCTGATCTTAACAACGCGATCCGGGAGGCAGAGGCTGTACTCGGTGCAGACAGTGCCGATCAAAAGGAAGTGGACCAGGCAGCCCAGAAACTGGCAGCAGCCATGGATGCCCTGGTAAATGTTGAGATTCTGAGAAATTGTGTAACTAGGATGGAGAATCTGTCAGAGGAGGATTACACCAAAGAGAGCTTTAAAACATTCTCCGAAGCAAGAAAAGCGGCAGCGGATGTCCTGGAAAAAGCCGACGCTTCCCAGGAGGAAGTGGATCAGTCCTACGAAGCGCTTGTAAAAGCGTGGGGAAAACTGGTGCATGGTGTGAACACGGCTGCTGCGAAGGTAGCTGCCAGAGAAGCACAGGCTATTTTGGACCAGGATGTATCTGTCTACCGCCCGGCAGGGATAAAGAAACTGAAAGAAGCACTCAGGCTTTTAAATGGGGTGCTGTCTGATGAGACATCCACCCAGGAGGATGTGAACCGGGCCACAGAGACCCTGATCACAGCCCTCACAGAACTGAAAGACATGGTGGATGCCTCAAGGCTTCAGAATATAACGGACCTTGCCAGGGAACTGATGCAGGAGGCAGACAAATATACAGAAGCTTCACAGACAGCACTTCAGACAGCTATTGACACAGCAGCGGCAGTGCTGGAAAATGAAGACCGTACCAAGGCTCAGGTCTCCCAGGCTTATGAGGCTGTGGCAGAGGCTATCGGAAACATGCAGGTGCGCGGAAACAAAGCAGCACTGGAATCGGCTGTCCAGATGGCAGAAGATATCCTGAAAAACGCAGGCAGCTATACAGATACTTCCCTTGCAGGCCTGCAGGAGGCACTGGACAGCGCAAGGCAGGTGCTTGATAATGGGGATGCACTGCAGCAGGAGATCAATGACGCTGCGGCTATGCTCACGGAAAGTCTGACAAAGGTGCGGCTGTTGGGTGATGTGAACCATGATGGCAAGATCAATACCAGTGATGCAGCCTCTGTACTGAGAGCAAGTGCGGAACTGACAGAGATAGCAGAGGAAGACTTAAAAGCAGCAGATGTCAATAAAGACCAGGCCGTTAATACGGCAGATGCCGCACTGATCGAAAAATATGCGGCAGAACTGATCACGTCATTTTAAAGAATGCAGGGAGGGGCTTCAGGTCCCTCCCTGAGAAAGGATACAGAAGCCTATGAAGAGAATAATGAAATGGAGTTTTTTGTCATTGATGCTATCCATGTTTCTGTGTGTGTCAGTCAGGGCCGCATCCAAAGGGATCGTAGACATTGAGGTGCCGGAAATAGAGACAGAGGATAAAGAGATAACAGCAGAATGTAAAATAAGCGGTGCAGGTGAAGTGACCAACGGAAAAATCCGTATTACTTATGACCGGGAAAAACTGAAATTAAAGGAATCCGGCCAGGGGGACAGTCTGGCAGATACCATGGTGGAGATCAATGACCCGATTACGGGAAATAAAAATGAGGGTGAGATCGTATTTGTCTTCGCTTCTGCCCGCCCGGTGTCTATAGACGGGACTCTTCTGCAGATGAAATTCGACAATGCGGGACTGAAGTCAGGAGAAAAAACAGAGATCAAAGTTGCAGTTGAGGAACTTGCCGCAGAATCAGAGGAGCTGACAGAGACGGCAGAGTGTAAAAACGGCACGGTCTTTATAGGTAAAGCGGCTGATAACACTGACGATACACCAAAAAAGACCGGCAAAACCACAGCCGGGAAGAATTCCGCGGCCGGCAGCACGTCAAAATCGGGAAAAGTCAAGACAGGTGACACACTGAAGATGGAAGAAGCACTGGCAGCAGCAGGGATTTCTCTGGCGGTTGTCATATCAGGAGCCGTGTCATTGAGGAAAAAGAAAAGGAAACAGTGATGAGACATGACAACAATTCGTGAGATCGCAGCAGCCTGTAATGTATCCATAGCCACAGTCTCCAATATTTTAAATGGAAACGGAAAGCGGAAAGCCAGTGAGAGGACACAGAAGCTGGTTCTGGAAAAGGCCAGGGAATTAAACTACACTCCCAATCTGGTTGCCAAGAATCTAAGACTCCAACGGACCAAAACATTGGGGATCCTGATAGAGGATATGACTGTTTTTCATGTGCCGTATGTGGTCGACGGAATAACAGAATACTGTGAAAATACAGGATACGGCCAGACGCATGTGGATTTGAGGCTGTGCAGTAAACTGGGAAACGATTATTTCCGCAAGAAGGAGTTTGCACAGTCCGTACAGAATGCGATTTCAGAACTTGCCGCTAAACAGGTGGACGGCCTGCTCTATATCACTTCCCATGAGCGGGTTCTGAAATGCATTCCGGAGGATTTGGGGATTCCGGCGGTGATGGTTTACGGCTACACGCATTCCAGCAGATATCCCTCCTTTGTGATCAATGACAGAAAAGGGGCCTGTGATGCAGTGACGGCTGCCATCAAAAAAGGGCACAGGAAGATTGGTGTTATCACAGGAGAGAAGGACAGCATCCACACCAGGCTCCGCCTGGAAGGATACCGTGAAGCGCTGGAGGATGCGGCAATTTCTGTCCGTGAGGAATATATTGTTTACGGCAGCTGGTCCAGAGAGGCAGGGTGCCGCTGTGCGGAAATCCTTTGCGGACAGGGCGTGACAGCGATCTTCTGCATGAGTGATGTCATTGCAGGGGGTGTCTATGATTATTTCCACAGCCATGATATCTGTCCGGGAAAAGATATTTCCATAGTGGGATACGATGACAGAGAATTTGCCTCTTATCTTTATCCTGCTCTGACAAGCATCAGAATGCCTCTGCGGGAGCTGGGAATGAAAGCCTGTCAGATTCTCATAAATGAAATCCGGGAGCGAAAGGAAGAAAAAATGGTCAGGGTTTATGAAGCAAACCCTCTTTTGATTGAGAGAGATTCCGTGGAAACTGTGTCGGAATAAGTGAATAAAGCTGCATGGAACGTTGGATACTATACCTTAAAGTAAAAATGAGGTGCAGTATGAAAAACAACGGGAAAAATCCACGCAGGCCAACCAAAACAGAAGCCCTTTCCTGTCTTGCCGTGATGATTGCAGTGATGCTCACCGGCACAGTGAAGGGCTTTGATATATCTATCTCTCTTTTTATCACAGCTGCGTATGTGGGAGTGATCGGGCTTCGCTGCGGGTTTACGCTCCATGAGCTTCTGGAGGCAATGTATCAGAAGGCGGGAGAGCTTACAGATTTGTTTTTCCTGCTGTGCGGGATCGGTTTTTTGACCGCCTCATTCATATTTGCAGGCACTATACCTGCGCTGATCACGTATCTGCTTGCATTTGTGACGCCGGGTCTGTGTATATTGTTTGGATTTCTGTTTACGGCGGTGACTGCCTTTTTCATCGGAACCAGCTTCGGTACCTGCGGTACCATTGGGGTTGCCATGATGGGCCTTGCCATTGTCATGGATGTGAATCTTGCGGCAATGGCCGGTGCTGTGGTGTCCGGGTCCCATGTGGGTCTGTTTTTTTCTCCCATGGCAGATAATTTTAATCTGGTGGTATCAGTTACAAAAACAGATTCTTTAACTGTAATGAAACGGGCGGCTTATATTGGCATTCCCACTTTTGCTGCCTGTATTATTTTTTATAGTGTTCTGGGGGTTCTCTCCGGGTCAGCTAATTCTGCCTTTGATCACAGTATGCTTTCAGAGGGGCTGGCTTCCGTTTTTCATATCAGTCCTATTGCCCTGATCCCCATAATCGTGGTGGTTGCAGGCAGTTTCTTACACCTGCCCTCTGTGGTCTCTTTATTCGGAGGAGGTTTGATTGGAATCCTGATCGGCACACTGCTGAATGGATTCTCCATCTGGAAAGGGCTGGCTGCCGGGTATCATGGTTTTGACCTTACTGCAGTGACAGGAATCTCCGCAGATGCAGTTCTGCCGGAGATTGTCACTCTGTGCAACCGGGGCGGAATGCTCTCCATGTCTTCTCTTTTTGTGATCCTTTTTGCAGCGGTGGGGGCTGCCGGTATTATGATCAGGATAAAAGTTGTTGAAGTCATTGTGGAGACACTGTTTGGGAGAATACGCTCTGTCTTCGGCCTGGCTGTCAGCAGTTGGTGTATCGGCACCATAACGGGGGGAATCACCAACAGCTCCGCGCTTTCCATTCTCATGCCTGTGGAAATGCTGGAAGAGAAATACAGGGAATTCGGATACTCCTCCCTGGACTGCGCAGTGGTAGCGAACACTGCGGCAAGTCCCATGCTCAGTATCATCCCCTGGACAGATGTGGCTCTTTACATGTCCGGTGTGGTGGGCGTCCAGGCCGCGGTCTATGCGCCTTACAGTATGTGGAGCTGGGGGCTGGGGGTGATGAGTATCATCTGCAGTATTTTGAAAGCCGGTTATCACAAGGACAGGGCGCATGAGGTTTGACATTTCTGCAGGCAGACCTTAGAATAAAAGAAAAACCATTTGCACACCCTGCAAACGGGACGGCGGAGGCTGTGCGAAAAAGAAAGTGGAAAACAGACTATGATAACGAAAGATGAGATACTGTTATACCACGGGTCAGGCCGCATTCTGCTTTCCGGTGAGGATTTTATTTATCTTCTGCCGCATCCGGCGCTGCGTGCGTGGATCTCCAATTATACGATCACGTTTCCGGGTGAGAATGCAATGCCGGATCATTATACCGTGATACCTCACGGGAGTGCCACCCTTACCTTTTGTGCGGATGAAAAGGGCATCTGCAGTAATCTGTTCGGCCCGGCATCCCTGTCCTGTAGGGTGGGAGAGCAGGCAAACCGGTTTGGTATGCTGTTCATTATTGAATTTCAGCCGGCCGGTTTGTCTGCGCTTACAGGGGGAGGACAGAAGGAGCTTTTGGATAAGACCTTTTCCTTTGCACTGATGGATCAGGGGTTAAACAAATCCATGACGGAAATATTGGAAAGTTCTGTCAGCATACAGGAATTGGCTGACCGCGCTGACAGACTGTTTTTGTCAAAGCTGATACATGTGTGTCCGCCCCAGCTCCACGCGGCTGTGCGGTCCATTATTGAAAATGCGGGGAATATTACTTTAAAGGAACTGTCTGCTTCTGTATTTTACAGTGAACGGCATTTGAACCGGGTGTTTGACCGGTATCTGGGCATGGGCGTTAAAACATTTTCCCGCCTGGTCCGTATCAACAGAGCGGTTCGGCTGCTGCAGAACCCCGGAAATCATGTGATTGATGTCTGTACTTTATCGGGCTTTTACGATCTTCCCCATTTCATACATGATTTCAAATCCGTGTGCGGACTTACGCCCGGGGAGTACCGGATGAGGATGTCCGATTTTTACAATGAAATTGCGAAATTTTAAGATACAATAGAGAAAATCATACCAATAAGGAGACTGTAAATATGAAATATGGCGGTACTTTGATTTCTGTATCTGATATGGAACGGGCGAAGGATTTTTATGAAAGGGTAATGGAGCAGAAGGTGGAAATGGACCTGGGCACCCATGTGTCTTTTGAAGGCGGCATTTCCCTGCAGTCCGATTATGAGGCGCTTGTGGGCGTAAAACTGGAGGCACGGGAGAGGCCGAATAATTTCCAGCTTTATTTTGAGGTGGAGGATTTGGAACACTGGGAGAAGAAGCTGAAATCCACGGAGGGGATAGAATTTATCCATGGAAGCAAGGAATATCCCTGGGGACAGCGTGTCATGCGTTTTTATGATCCCGATAAGTATATTGTAGAAGTTTCGGAGAGTATGGAGAGTGTGGCAAAACGTTTTCTGGCACAGGGACTTTCCGTGGAGGAGACCGCGGAACGGATCATGTATCCCGTAGAATTTGTAAAACAGCTATAAGAATCAATCCTGTCATTGCAGGCCGCTCATGTGTTGGGCGGCCTGTAGTCGTATAATGGCTGTGAAGCGGCAGGCCCGATTCATTTCCTGCCGGTTTTGCGGTTGAAATCTGTAAAATCTTTCAGTTTCCATATCTTTATTACCGGTTTTATGCTATAATTTCCAATAAGTCAACACTGCTCATGTGTGTTTTAAGACAAAAGGAAAAGAATGTAGCGGAGGCAGCGGAAAATGAAAAATTTAAAGTTATCACGAAAACTATTTATCTCCTACGCTTTGATACTCACAATGCTCATTTTGGGATGCGCCGTGAGTGTGGTGGATTTACTAAATATGGGAGAACAGACAGAGACTTTCTATGAAGGTCCGTTTATGGTCAATGGAAGTGCCAATATTATCAATTCCAATTTTGAGAGGATGCAGAAGGCTGTTTACAGGTCCATATCCAATTCCGATCCGGTGATCATAAAGGATGCTATTGCCGATGCGGGGGAATCCGCCGCGATTATCCAGGAACAGCTTCCTGTGATTCGGGAACATTTTCTGGGAGACCCGCAGATCATTGAACGATTGGAGGATGCACTTACCAGGCTGGCACCCATGAGAGAAAAGGTCCTCCAGCTTGCCGGAGAAAATAAGAATGCCGAAGCTGCTGCGTATATGGAGAACAACAATATATTTGTGATTCAGGAAGCACAGGAAGAACTGGACAGTCTTGTGGAGAACGGAAACAGGAAAGGCGAAGAACTGGTTGCGGGGCTGAAAGAGAAACAGGAGAAGGCAATCGTGACGCTGCTGATGCTGGGCAGTATCAGTGTGGTCATCAGCATTGTTTTTGGGGTCTATATCACCCGCGGGATCACCAGGCCGGTAGACGAGCTGGAGAAGGCAGCCCGCAGCATGGCAAAAGGAGAACTCTCGGATGTGAAGATCCGCTATAAGTCCAGGGATGAGATGGGGAACCTTGCAGAAAATATACGCACAATGACTGCAAATTTAGTCTGTGTCATTCAGGATGAAACAAAGCTTTTAAACCAGATGGCAGAGGGTAACTTTAATGTGCAGTGTGAGAATGAGGAGTGCTATGTAGGGGAATTTCGGCAGCTTCTGGAGTCCATGAAGGATATCAATACCAGTCTGAGTGATACCCTGCTTCAGATCAGTCAGTCGGCAGACGAAGTTGCCTCCGGTTCGGAACAGGTATCCTCCGGTGCACAGGTTCTGGCACGGGGAGCCACAGAGCAGGCATCCTCCATAGAGGAACTGACAGGCACGATCGGTGAGATATCTGATCAGGTCAGCCAAAATGCGGAAAGTGCACAGGAGGCCAGTGCCAGAGCTGAAAAAGTCATGGGCCAGGCAAAGAAAAGCAGCCGTTGTATGCAGGAGATGCTGGGGGCAATGTCAGAGATCAGCAAGGGTTCCCATGAGATTGGCACGATCATGAAAACCATTGAGGATATTGCCTTTCAGACCAATATCCTTGCTCTGAATGCGGCCGTGGAAGCAGCGCGCGCAGGGGAACATGGAAAAGGCTTTTCCGTGGTGGCCAAAGAGGTGCGCAACCTGGCAAATAAATCGGCATCCGCGTCCAAAAGTACAGCCGCGCTGATAGAAAAGTCCCTCCGCACCGTTGAACATGGAAAAAGGACAGCTAATGAGACTGACCAGGTGCTCAGGGAAGTGGTAGAGGGGGTTGACAGTGTGGCGGAGGCTCTGAACCATATTACGGAAGCATCCGTAAAACAGTCCGATGCGATCCGCCATATCACAGACAGCCTTACCATGATATCCGGCGTAGTGCAGACGAATTCAGCCACAGCGGAAGAAAGCGCTGCAGCCAGTGAAGAACTGTCTTCCCAGGCCCAGATATTAAGCCGTTTGGTAGAGAATTTTATATTGAAAGATTTTGGTGAAAGTTATACGAAATGCTGAATGTGCATTGATGCAGGAGAGGGGGCCGAAGGGATTTCGGAAGGATGGCCGCAGGTTATGTGCCTGCGGCCATTATTTTGTCGGATTAAGTGGGCATATATTTCCTCAAGTCCCAGATTGGCCAGCCCTATATATTGATAGCCGCATTTTTATTTCCTCATATGTCGGTTTTTCATAGCACTACTTTTCAACAGATGGTTTTGTACTGTCGGGCACCATTTGGGCACCACAAGCCTTTCTTTCCAGCTGGTAAAAGGACACATATGCGGAATGTTAGAAACCTGTTTTTTGAGGGTACAGGTACGTTACTTGCACATCTTATATCAAGAAGGCGCATTTAATCAGCCCGACAAACCGGAAGTTGTCAAATTGCTTTGATTAAAAACATCTCCATTGGCTGCTCATATTTTGGAATATCTACAACAAAGCCACCACAATCTTTGTAGCCCAATTTTCTATAAAAATGTTGTGCTTCTTCATCAACCTGTGTAGAAGTCAATAGCATACCATATCCTTGAGATTTCATATCAGACTCCCAATATTCCATAAGTTTTTTTCCATAACCTTTTCCTTGATAATTCCAATCAACGAATAACATTGTGCAAAATGGTGTGTTATCCCAAAAAAGATTAAATCTTAATAGTCCTATTGGCTTGTTATCTTCCAATAAAATATATCCTTGCTTGTCACGCACTTTTTTTTCAAATTCTTTATTTGATAAATGCTTATCAAGTCCATACCAAAATTCTTTGTCCTCTAATTGTACATATCTAATTTCAGTCATTTTATCTCATCACCTAATTATTATTTGTTAAGTACGCCTTATCCGCCTAATGCTTACAAACCCATAACAACCTTTTTTTAATATGACCGCATGGAAATGTCAAACAGCTCATATTTACTATTTTTTATATAACCGGGCAGCCGGAAGATTTTCCTCATAGGTGTCCAGACGGATCGCCTGAATGCTCTGTTTTTTTATCAGTCACTTTTTCTTCTTAAGAACTCAACAAACGCGAAAATGATAGAAATAACAGTAAGAACAGATACGATCAATTCTGCCATATTGTTGGCGTAATCGGTCTGCTCCGGGATCATTGCGCCCAGAACCAGGAAATACACACACCAGACAAGTCCAATGATAAGAAGCAAAAATGTAAAATATTTTAATACGGCGGAAAACCTGTTGATCATCCTCCGGGCATGAGCTTTTTCTTCTTCTGTATAATTTTTTCTGAATATCTGTTTCAATCCGGCACATACAAAGCCTGCGATAAGGCCGGTTGTCAATCCGATACAAATTTCAAAGAACAGTTTCATAATGATTCATCTTTCCCAAAAATCAGGTCCATTTTTCTGATGCAGCCGTTTGCACTGATTTCTGTTGGTATCATGCCGACATAGGTATATCCCTGATTGGCGTAGCAATCAATGATTTCCCGGTGTTCGGAAACAGATGCCATTACCATATCTTTCATTTTGTATTCTACATTTACATATTCATATTTTTTCATTTGCCTGCTCCTTTTTCAATTGATGATGATATTATACCGTTATTTTCGGGCATTAGCAATGAAATAACGGTAATTCTTCTGCGGCGGTTTGGCGGAGTATTACGGTGCAAATATCATCTGAAGTGTTTGTTTCATCGACAGTGAAACGTTATGGGGAAGTGCCGGGGATGAGCAGAAATGAAGGACGGATGATGGACATTGAGGTGCAGATTGCGGACATTTTGTGTACTATGCATATTTCTGCGGTAAACTTCTGTTATCAGAAAGAAACGGAGGAATGGATTATGACAGACGCTTTGCATGTGGAAGGGCTGACCAAAAGATTTCCGGATTTTACTTTAGAGAATATCAGCTTTTCCGTTCCGACAGGTTCCATAATGGGGCTGATCGGGCCGAATGGTTCCGGAAAAACAACTACGATCAAGCTGATACTGAATCTGCTGAAGAAGCAGTCCGGTTCGATCACGGTATTGGGATTTGACCATATAAAGGAAGAGCAGATATTTAAAGAAAGAATCGGGGTAGTGTTTGACTCACATTTTTTTGTGGATGAATGGAAAATGCCGGACGTGGAGAAGGCTATGGGCATGTTTTATGAAAATTGGGACACAGAAGTTTATTACAGGTATCTGGAGAAGTTTCGGATAAACAGAGAGAAACGTGTCAAGGAGCTTTCAAAGGGCATGCAGATGAAGCTGATGCTGGCCTGTTCTTTTTCACACAGAGCAGAACTGTTGATTCTTGATGAGCCTACCAGCGGATTGGACCCTGTATCCAGGGATGAGCTGCTGGATATTCTTTTAGAATATACGAAGGACAAGAGGCATAGTGTCCTTTTTTCTACACATATTACACCGGATCTGAATAAAATTGCCGACAGCATCACCTTTATCAATCGCGGAAAGCTGC
Organism: Blautia sp. NSJ-175; assembly: GCF_022867815.1. Lineage (NCBI taxonomy): Bacteria > Bacillati > Bacillota > Clostridia > Lachnospirales > Lachnospiraceae > Blautia > Blautia sp. NSJ-175. The sequence goes on along the minus strand of NZ_JALIFQ010000005.1, from coordinate 178,476 downwards.
TTTATTCCGGGGAAAAGGAGAAGCTTACAGAGAGTTATTGTATCGTTTCCGGAAGCAGCAGACAATTGACACCGGAACGTAAGGCGGCAATGCCTAATATTAAGATATATCCGGATTCTTTTGAGGCGCTGGTCCGCAGGGAGGAGCTGTCCGGTCTTGCCGGTCTGCAGACCAGGCCGGCGGTTATGGATGATATTATTGTATTTGTCAGTAAAGGAGATGTTTTGTTATGAAAATATGGAAGGCTGCCAAGCTGGATTTTAATCTTTTGAAGTATTATTATAAGTCCATTTGTTTTACGCTTCTTATTCCCCTGGCTTTTATTCTGCTTTACCGTACGCTTGCAGTGGGAATTTCCTTTGCAATGTTTATGATGGCAATGTCGTCTATCTATACATTTTCAGTGGCAGATAAAAATGATATGCAGAGGCTTTACCGCATTCTGCCTGTTTCAGTGAAGGCACTGGTCTGCGGGAAATATCTGCATGCGTTTTTGATGGGAATTTTGGCTGTGTCAGTGTCTGGTATTTTGCAGCCCTTGATTCTGGGGATGCTTGGGGTCAATGTTTCAGGTAAGGAAGTTATGACGGCAGTATTGGCTGGTATGGTACTTTATATTACATATGTCTGCTTTCAGATTCCGGCGTATTATAAATTTGGGCCGATCAAAGGGAGGGTTTTTATGTATGTGCCGGTGGTGGGGATCTTGCTGACCATGTTTGTGGTGGAAAAAGCGGATATCCGTACCGGTGTTCTGTTCCGGATGCTCAGTGAAAACAGATATCTGGGGCCGTGTCTGCTTGTGCTTTATCTTGCGGCTGTGGTATGTATTTCGATTGGTATATCTGTACGGATTTCAAAGAATAAAGAATGGTAGGCTGATAGGATAGGAACCTTTATTTTGATTGGGGCATTTATCCTATTTGCGGCAATTTCCAGTCGGAGGAGGTACAGGAAAAGAAGAGAGGACAGAGATAAATATATAGATAAACAGAATATATAGCTGCAGGGGCTGACATGTTGTTTTGCATGTGTCAGCCCCGTCTTTTTATTGGTACAGTGAAATGGTTGGATCGTTTCGAGGGAAGTGGCTGTTGTTAGTCGTACAGATCCAGTGAGTTGATGGTGATATGGGCATTTACCGCACTTTCGGTCGTATTGGTAAACAATGTGACCGGATTGGAGCTGCTGATTCCCAGAAAAATGGTATCTCCGGATGAATAAGTGCTCATGAACGTGCCGTTCACTTCCCGGTTGCCGGTCAGCAGAGGGCGTATGGAGGCAGCGGCAGCAGGAACCGGTGTACCGTGTTTGGATTCATATATGCCTATTGAGGCATCAGGTCCTGCAGCGGATGTGGCGATAATACCGTAGCTGATGTGGTATAAACCGGTGCGCAGAAATGTGATGGTGATTCCGTCTTCCTCGAGGCGTATATCGTTTAAAATGTCGGAGGTTATGGAAACGGGGGCGGCGTTAGGCGCGGCCGCAGGAATCGTTTGGGACTGGGTGCTGTGAAAGGCAGCATAAGCCGGTCTGGGGGCAGGTTTTCCGGCAGGACCAGCGGGACCGGCAGGGCCGTTTAAACCGGTTGGTCCGGTAGGGCCGGTTAAGCCGGTTGGTCCAGTGGGTCCGGCAGGGCCGATTAAGCCAGTTGGTCCAGTGGGTCCGGCAGGGCCAGTTAAGCCGGTTGGTCCAGTGGGTCCGGCAGGACCGGTTAAGCCGGTTGGTCCAGTGGGGCCGATAGGACCGATTAAGCCGGTTGGTCCAGTGGGTCCGGTAGGACCGATTAAGCCGGTTGGTCCAGTGGGTCCGGCAGGGCCGGTTAAGCCGGTTGGTCCAGTGGGTCCGGCAGGACCGGTTAAGCCGGTTGGTCCAGTGGGTCCGGCAGGGCCGGTTAAGCCGGCCGGTCTGGTTGAGTCGGCTATACTGCAATAATTCTTATTGGCCTCCGTAGACGTTTCCTGTAAATTTTGATCGTATTCCATACAGTCATCGTGACTGCGTTTACTACGAAAATTAGAAAAAATCATAATATCTCCTTTAACTCGTTGAGGGTTTAAAGACCCTGATTTTAAATGAATACAGAAAATGCATGATGAGTGTGAAAATCCGATATAGTGATGCGAAACGGTATTATAAGTGAAATGATATAACGGACAACGGGGATTTGAAGTTGTTTTTTAAATTGAGAAAAAAATGAAAGTATGAATCTGCATTCAGGAATTCCGCCTTAATTTTACAATAGTCAGGGATATTTCTCCTTCAATGACAGATACAGGGCTGTTAAAAGTGAAATTTAATCTTGTCTGCGCAGGGGCGTAAAGAATGAAATAAGTTGAACCTGTAGCGCTTGAAGAGTCAGAACCAGTTTTGAAATAAATTCCTTGATCAAGGTGCGCAGCGCTGTTGTAAAAAGGTGTAATCTGCATATATCCTTCGGTCCGCAGGATTGCTGAAACACCGTAAGATATTAAGTAATAACCTGGTCCTAGGATAACAGTGGCCGGGCTTTCATAGGAAATTTGACCGGTGGAATCGGAAATCTGAGGGAGGAGGGGAATCAGCGTGCTGTCAATAAGCTGCAGTGCATAGTTGGAAAAGGAGGCAAACGTATCATCCGGGATTATACCGGTGGGTCCGGTAGGTCCGGTGGCACCTGTGCTTCCGGTGGGGCCGTCGGGCCCCGTAGGTCCGGTGGCACCTGTGTTTCCAATGGGTCCGTCGGGCCCGGTAGGTCCGGTGGCGCCTGTGTTTCCGATGGGTCCATCGGGCCCGGTAGGTCCGGTGGCACCTGTGTTTCCAATGGGTCCGTCGGGCCCCGTAGGTCCGGTGGCGCCTGTGTTTCCGATGGGTCCGTCGGGCCCGGTAGGTCCGGTGGCACCTGTACTTCCGGTGGGCCCGATTGGACCAATAGAACCAGTAGGTCCAATGGAACCCGTTGGGCCAGTAGGACCAGTGGAACCGGTTAAGCCCGTAGGCCCGATGGGGCCGATTAAGCCAGTAGGCCCGGCAGGTCCAGTGGAACCGGTTAAGCCAGTTGGCCCGGTAGGACCAGTGGAACCGGTTAAGCCAGTTGGCCCGGTAGGACCAGTGGAACCGGTTAAGCCCGTAGGCCCGATGGGGCCAGATAAACCAGTAGGCCTGGCAGGTCCAGTGGAACCGGTTAAGCCAGTTGGCCCGGTAGGACCAGTGGAACCCGTTAAGCCCGTAGGCCCGATGGGGCCAGATAAACCAGTAGGTCCAGTGGCTCCAGTAGAACCGGTTAAGCCAGTAGGACCGGTAGGTCCAATGGAGCCAGTTATACCAGCAGGTCCGGTGGGGCCCATAGGTCCAGTCATACCGGTGGGGCCGGTAGGCCCGATTGAGCCAGTTATACCGATGGGGCCCATAGGTCCAGTCATACCGGTGGGACCGGTAGGTCCAATGGAGCCAGTCATGCCAGTAGGCCCGGTAGAGCCAGTTATGCCAGTCATACCAGTGGGACCGGTAGCACCAGTAGAGCCAGTCATACCGGTGGGACCGGTCGGTCCAGTAGAGCCGGTTATGCCAGTGGGACCGGTCGGTCCAATCGAGCCGGTCATGCCGGCAGGACCATCAGGTCCCATTGGCCCCGTGGGTCCCGGAGGACCGGCAGGCCCGGTAGGACCGCGTTTGCAGCAGCAATTCGGACAGCAGCAGGTGTTTTTTCTGCAGCAGGGAGGTATGTATTCCATGGATTCTTTCTGTATATCATGTTCTGACTCAGATGAATTCCTTTGAACTGAGTCATCATGGCAGTTTGAATGCATACGATTATCGCCTCTTTTCCGGCACAAAAGTCAGTCTTTACTATTATATGTAAGTTATAGTGGGATTGTGAGAAATGAGTTATGAACTATGGATACCAGCGCCAGAAGCCGTACACGGGAAGACGCCTTATAAGTCGGATGGGGAAAGGAGCCCGCAAGGATTCCGTGAGGCTCCGGACAGTACGGGAGGGCATCACAGCCCTCCGGAAATTCAGGATTCGGGAGAGTCCATTTCTATGCCTTCAAAGCACATAGTAATGGTAGTCTGAAAGATATGGTCAGCATAGGCAGTCTGGAGAATACCATCATATTTTTGTACGGCTGCTTCAATATTTTTCATACCCCAGCCGTGCAGCATCGGTTCATTTTCCTTTTTTACGGTGACGAGTTCTCCGTCAGATGTATACTTCGGTTCCGGGCTGCTGTTTTCCAGTTTGATGACAAGAATATTCTGAATGCGCCGAATCGTAAGGTTTATGCTGCATGTGTCAGGGGAGGTTTTCCTGCTTTGTATAGCTGCGGCTTCCAGCGCATTGTCCAGAAGGTTTGAGAGAATCGTACACAGATCATTGGATTTAATATTGGTATTATAAGGATATTCTATGTTCATTTCCATACGGATACCGGCATTTTTTGCTTTTTCGTATCTGCTGTTGATGATATAATCAACTGTCTGGCTGCCGGTCCATACCATGGAAGAAATGTTCTGTACAGGACTTATAATGGAATCAATATATTGAGAGAGCTCCGGAGCATGATATCTGTCTGCCATTTGGTGTATGACCTCTAAATGCCGATGGAAGTCATGAAACAGTTTGGCATTTTGAGAGTAGGCCTTGTTGACTGCAGCGTAATTCTGTTCCAGCAGTTCTTTTTGCATTTCAATCGTGTCCAGCAGTTCTTTCTCACGCTGGTATTTTATGTGGCTGTATGCAAGAACGATTCGGAGAAAAAGAGCAGAGAGCATAACTATAGTGACTATGGTCAATATGTCTAAAGGCCGTCCGGCAAAAGCCATATGCAGCAAAATGGATATTCCGCAAAATGCCACTGCAGGAGTTCCGTATATGGATGTATAGTAATTACTGAAATTACTGATGCATTCCTGAAAGCGGTGTGATGCGAACAGAGCGAAATAAAATGGTACCCGGCAGAGAAGCAAAAATACAAGCCAATAAACCAAAGGTACGGAAAAATATCTGCATAGTATCAGATAAGAAAGAACATCCGTTAACAGGAGTACGCTCAGATAAGAACAGCCACAGCATAAAAGCAGTTTCCAGTCCAAATGATACAGAAACTTAGAAATCACAAGGATCACAGCCAGAAGAGCAGCCGCAGTGACAGCCGCACTTTTGCCGCTGTTGTTAAAAAAGCAGAGCAGTCCTGCAAACCCGGCAGCAGCAGCCCAGGCCGCAAATTTTTCACTGCTTTCATCCTGCAGTCTGCCGATACTGAGAACGCCGCAGCATATCCCGGAAAATAAAAGCAAAAACTCAAGTACATAAATCATCATATATGTTTCCCCCAATAAGTATTGACTGCCATTTTTACACTCTGGAGATGGGAGCGGCTGATTGGCAGGACCGTGCCGTCTTTTAAGCAGACACTGCTGTTTTTTATTTGGGTGATCTGTATCAGGTTGATGATGCATCCCCGTTCAATGAATATAAATTCTTCTGCCCCCAATTCTTCGTAAACCGTCAGCAGGCTTTTCCTGACTTTGATAATCCCGTGACAGGTATGGAGCGCGGCGTTCTTACCGTCGCGAAGAATATAAAGGATATCACGGAAGCCCACCTTTTCCATCCGGTTTGCCGTCAGCACAGTATAATTCTTGTCATCTTCCAGCATGATGAGCTTTAACGCATCCGTAACCGCATAGGTCAGTCTCTTTTCCAGGTCATTCTTGGGCACATACCGGAATATGGCTAATTCAAAACTGTCAATGGCATATTTTACATGGGATGTAATGAAAATGACTTTTACGTTGGGCAGCTCCGGTTTTATGGCCTGAACAATTTCCATACCGCTGATACCCGGCATTTCAATATCCAGAAGGAGAAGGTCAAAATAGCTGTGATCTTCCAAAATGTCACTTAACAGCATCCGGCCATTATTATAGGTCTGTATTTCAGCTACCGCTTTTTGCAGGCTGAGGCAGTTTTTTAATATCGTCTGGTTATTGATAATTGAATCTGTGTCATCGTCGCACACAGCAATACGGATCATAGTTACCTCCTGGTTGAGCTGTAAGCTGTAACAGCAGGAATGTCTTACAGCGTGAATAGTACAAAGTTTCTTATGTTGTCACTATAACATATTGTTAATTACAGATACAACCGGAAAAGTTAAGGAGGGAATATGTCAGAATGCGAATAAGAGGAACAGAAGCGAACTTACATGATAAATTCCCCTTGTAGTGATTTGGATTAAATCCTTAAAAATATTTTGGTACAGGCGTATAGTACACGGAAAAGAATATTGGAAGCTGAGAATGTCAGAGGAGGAAATGGCTGGAGCAAGAATGACATGCTTTTATTGGAAATTTCAAATGTGTCTTTACTAAGTCAGTGTAGATGGGTTGGTACTATCATAGTTACTGAATTATCTAATGTTTAGGTTTCCACATCTTTTCAATTTCTTCTGTAAAAATAATTGTCGACAATATATGTGAAAAGTCTACAAGGGAAATGCGATGGAATTGGATGAATTCCACAAAGATTATAATATATATAAAAAACTATTGATTATTTTGATTTATTATTGTATTCTTAAAACACAATAAATGTCGACAATTATAATTAATAGTAGACAAAATGAAGAACGATTGGAGGAAAAGTAAAATGAGTAGAAAGGTATTAATGGCACAAGATATGGATCCGGCGGGAAAAAATCTGTTAGTAGAGAATGGGTTTGAATTGGTCATGGCTCCTGTTGAAGAGGAAGAAGTGATGAAAAGCTTAATTACTGATTGTGAAGCGGTTTTTTCAAAGACTTATTTTTTGAATGAGGAAATTCTAAAAGCAGGTACAAAATTGAAGGTTGTGGCAAAACATGGTGTTGGCATTGATAATGTAGTGGATCTTGAAACTGCAACAAGGTTAGGTCTTTATGTTGTAAATACTCCACAGGCAAACTCAGACTCTGTGGCAGAACATACGATTGCTGGTATGCTTGCTATTTCTCAAAAGACAGTAAAAATGCATCTGGCTACTCAGAAGGCGGATTTTGCGGCACAGGACTGTGGAGGAATGCATGAAATCGGAGGTAAAACTGTAGGGATTATTGGACTAGGGAATATAGGACGCCGGGTTGCAAAAATTGCAGCAAACGGATTTGATATGAAAGTCCTTGGATACGATCCATATACAGACAAGAAAAATCTTCCGGATTACATTGAATATAAAGAAAATATAGAAGATATATATATGAATGCTGATTTCGTAACATTGCATCTGGGTGCAACTCCATCTACCATAGGCATGGTTGGAAGAAAACAGTTTGACATGATGAAAAAGACAGCAATTTTTATGAACCTGGCTCGTGGTACCCTGATGATTGAAGAAGATCTGACAGATGCATTACAAACTGGTAATATCGCTGGAGCAGTATTAGATGTATTTGCAACAGAGCCTGTAGAGGCGGGGAATCCCCTGTTGAAAATGGATAATGTACTTCTCTCTCCACATTGCTCTGCGTTGACAGATGAATCCCTTGCAAGAATGAGTTATGATGGAGCGCGTGGTATTGTTGAAATTTTGACAGGCAGGAAACCTGCCTGGTGTCTGAACTACGATGCAGTGAATGCAAAGAATAATTGATTGTGCAGGCAGACTTTCTGTTAATTAAGCAGATTACTATATAAAGGGGGAACACTTATGAATTTTTTAAAATGGCTGGATCGAAATTTTGAACTGATCATCATGGGGGCGGCCATAGTCACGATTACAGTTATTGTGTTTGCTGATGTAGTAGGACGTTCGTTTTTTGGTACCGGGATCACCTGTGCACAAGAGCTTTCCAGAACTTGTGAAATTATTATTGCGGCAATGGGAATCTCTTATGGAGTACAGACTGACAAGCATATCCGGGTGGATCTGATACAGACATTCTGGCCGAAAACTAAAAAGCCATTGGCAGTATTTGGTGACATAGTTGTTTTTGTGTTCTGTATATTTATGTCATGTAATGGATTGACAAAATTAAAATCAGCTTTAATTTCTCAGGCAACCACAGCGGTTTTGGAGATTCCTATGTTTTATATTTATCTGATGATGGAACTGGGGCTGGTGTTTGCTGCACTGAGAATGGTTGAGAAGTATGTAAAGCGTTTATATGCGGCGAAAAAAGGGGGTGAAACTGCATGAGTATTGTATTAATTTCTTTGGCCGTATTTTTTATTCTTCTGTTTCTCGGTGTGCCGATTGTAGTATCTATTGGAGTATCCTGTATTATGATTTGGCTTCAGGATCCATCCATTGTGACAACTCCGGCCTATACATTTCAGGCTATGACTGCATCTTTGGATTCATTTGTCTTAGTTGCAGTTCCTTTGTTCATTCTATCCGGTCAGATTATGGCAAAGGGAGGAATTGCAGCAAAACTGTTTAATTTCTTTTCTTATTTTATTGGTAAGTTCCGTGCAGGACTTCCCATAACTGTTATCGTAACCTGCCTTTTTTATGGTGCTATCTCAGGGTCCGGTCCGGCAACGGCTGCAGCTGTTGGTGCAATGACGATTCCTGTACTGACTGGTATGGGGTACAGCCTGTCTTTCGCCGCCGCCATTGTGGCTGTGGCAGGGGGATTGGGGGTAATTATACCACCTAGTATTCCGATGATCATGTATGGTTCAGCAACAGGCGCTTCTGTAGGTGACTTGTTTATTGCAGGCGTTGTTCCCGGCATACTGATTGCTCTTTGCATGATTATATACAGTATATTTTATTGCAGAAAAAATCCGCCGGATATGAAAAAGCTGGAAGATAATTACGAGGAATTACATAGTAAGAGCTTTGGAAATCTGTTTTTTAAAAGTTTTCTGGCGCTATTGGCTCCTGTTATTATATTGGGTGGGATTTACAGCGGTATTTTCACGCCGACAGAAGCGGCAACAATCTCGGTTGTTTATGCACTGGTCATAAGTTTGTTTGTATATCGAACTTTAAAAATTACAGAGTTACCGATGATCATAAAGGAATCACTGGGCTCGATTGCACCTGTATTAATTATAGTAGGGGTCAGTTCAGTCTTTGGACGTGCGTTGGCATTGCTTCAGGTAACAGATGCGATTTCGGGATTTATTTTAACTACATTCCCTGGTAAGGTTGCAGTACTTTTATTTATAAATTTACTTCTTTTGTTTATTGGATGTGTTATGGATACTACACCTGCAATATTGATCTTTGCTCCTATTTTATGGCCGATTTGTGAAGCGATGGGTATGAGTACGATTCATTTCGGAATAATCATGGTATGCAATTTGGCAATAGGATTCGTGACACCGCCTGTCGGTATTAACCTGTTCGTTACTTCAGGTATCACGGGAGTTCCGGTTATGAAATTGAGTAAACATGCATTGCCTTTTATTCTGGCATTTGCAGTTGCATTGTTAGTTATTACATTTGTTCCAGCCATCAGCCTTTGTCTGCTGTGAGGAACAGGGGGAAGCTTAAACGAAGCTTTATAAAGAGGAGGATAATAATGAATTATTTAAAAAAATCAATGGTTTTAGTAATAAGTGCAGCTATGGTATTTTCCCTTGCATCATGCGGCAATTCTACATCTGATACAACGACAGGCAGTAAATCAGCTTCAGAAGAAAGTAAAACAAATGCATCTTCAAAAGCTACAACTTTTATTGCAGCACATGCCAGTACAGAAGAGTCTACATTGGGTCAGTTTTTTTTATCCATACAGGATTATCTGGAAAAAAATACAGATGATTTGAAAATGGAAGTCTATCCTGCAGGACAGTTGGGAAGTGATACAGAGCTGGCAGAAAGTATTGTTGACAACAGTGTACAAATGATTGCCGGTTCGACTGGAAGTTATGTGAATGTAGTGGGTGATTTCTGTCTCTTTGACTTGCCCTTTGCATATGACAGTTACTGGCAGATGAGAAAAGTCTGCGCAGATGAAGAACTAGAAGCTGCGATGGATAAAGTCTTGGAGGAGAAAAACCTGAAGCTGGGATGCCTGAGAGCAGAAGGGTTCCGTACTTTATTTACAAAAAAACCAGTTACCTGTTACGAAGATATCAAAGGACTGCAGCTGCGGGTTATGGATAATAAATATCATATAAGCTTATGGAATTCTCTGGGGGCGAATACTACAACGGTTGCGTTTACAGAGTTATATACCGCACTGCAGCAAGGTGTAGTAGAAGCACAGGAAAATACGGTAACATCAACACTGGCTAATTATAACCTGCAGGAAGTCACCAATTATGCAACGCTTAGTAAGCATGAGCCAACAGTCCATCCGTTTTTGATTAATCTGGAATTTTATAATGGACTTACGGAACAGCAGCAGGAAGAATTGATTGCAGCATGTAAATACGCCCAGGAGAATGAGGCGGACCGTGAAAAAGATGATCAGAAGAGTTTGGAAACTCTGAAATCTGATTATGGTTATGAGGTTTATGAATTTACGGAAGATGATTTGGGAAAATGCCGTGAAGCTACAAAGGCTACTTGGGATGATATCCAAAATACAGTAAATCCAGCCCTATATAAAGCATTGGAGGCTGCTATTGAAAAAAATAAATAGGGCAATAAGCCATATGGAAAAAATATACATTTCTCGAAAGTTATAGTACAATAACTTTTGAGAAGGCATTATATAGGGCAGACTGCACCCGCGGCGGGTTGCCCTATGCCGTTTTCAACAATATATAAGGTAGGAGTGAAAGATATGTTGGATATTAGTGTCAGCAGACAAGCAACTGTGGCTACCGTGCTTACAGGCATGCGCCATGATATTCTGTTGGGTAAATACGAGAATATGAAACAAATCAGTGAATTGGAAGTAGCGCAGAAATATCAGGTGTCACGCAGTTCTGTTCGTTCTGCATTCCAGATTCTCGAACGCGATGGACTTTTGGAGGCACAGCCCAATGGAAGAAAGGTCTTGAAGAAAATCGATCAGAAATATATTAAAGATTTATGTAAAACGAGAAGTATTCTGGAATGCGAGGCTGTGCAGCTGATTCTTCAACAAGAAAAAAATGATTTTTCACAGCTTTTGCATATTGTTGGACAGTTTTATTCTGTAAAACAGATTGATGATAAAGAAGAGCAGAGGAACAGAGTCGTACAGTTAAATGATGATTTTCATGACAGACTTTTTGAAATGGCAGGTAATTGTGCCTTATCTCAATGTCATTATACATTGAAGCCCATGGTATCCAGTATTATGGGGATTAATGCAACCTTGGATCTGAACATGAATGAACATGATTATTATGACTCACACCATAGGATAACAGAACTTTTGATGGCAAAAGATGAAAGTGTTATCGAATATATTCGCTATCATACAGCAGTTGCAACGATGAAAGATGCATTGATAGCTCTGAATACGTTGCGTAACCAATAAACAATGAAAGAGAAAATAAGGCGATATCTATGAAATACATTGGAATTGATGTGGGAAGCAGTTTTCTAAAGGCAGTTCTTTTGGATTTAGAGAAGGATTGTATGATTGATAACAGAAGTTTCCCAACTCCGAAAAAAATCCCAAAACAAAATCCGTTTTTGTTTGAGATACCGGCGCTGCAGATTTGTAATAAGATCAGAAAACTAGTTGATGGATATACATCACAGTTTAACGATATTGAGGGAGTGATTCTCTCTACACAAATGCATGGCTTTGTTTATAGTGTGGCTGGAAGAGACGATACATATATATCCTGGCAGGATATGCGGTGTATAGAAAATATGCCGAATAGTGGAAAGACATATCTTGAGTATTTGAAGAGAGAGTTGCCGCCATGTGATATGAAAAATTGTGGTGTCTATATAAAACCATCACTTGGTTTATGTAATTTGTATACGTTGATACACGGGAGTGATATTCCCAAAAATGGGACTTTGTATACATTGGGGTCTTATGTGATTGCTCAATTGACAGGAAACAATATTTGCCATATAAGTAATGCTGCTCCAATGGGTATGGCTGATGTCAGACATCATTGTTGGAACAATGAACTGCTTCAGAGGCTTGGACTGGGAAAAATCCAATTACCTAAGATTGCAGAGCATGACTTCGAGGTCTGTGGTATTTACAGAAGCAATTCATGTAATCTGAAGATCTATCCAGATTACGGGGATATGCAGGTAGCAGTATTAGGAAGCAGAATACAGGAAGGCGAGGTTGCAGTTAATGTTGCAACGGCTTCGCAGGTTATACGTTATGCCCAGAAATTTGAACCGGGTGAGTACGAAATACGGCCATATTTTGAAGGCGGCTATTTAAATACGATTTCTAATATGCCGGCCGGTAGAAATCTGGATGTACTTGTGTCATTTTTTCAGGAAAGTGTTAATACTTTGACTGGAATGTCTGTAGAAAAGCAGGAAATCTGGAGATATATTCACCAGCATGCAGGACAAGTACGGGATGGGCTGAGAGTGCAGACAAGTTTTTATAATAATCCTTATTTTTCTGATGGGGGTTCGATTGTTGGTATCACTCAGAATAATCTGAATATTAGTAATATATTTGCAGCTGCATTTAAGGATATGGCACAGACTTATTGGTATTATATTCAGCGATTAGGGACAGATGCGGAAAATATAAATGGTGTTATTTGTATAGGTGGTGTTTGCTGGAAAACACCGGAATTATGTGAAGCAATAGCTGAAGTGACTGGGAAGAACATCAGACTTTCACCTATGCAAGACGAAGCTTTAGAGGGCATGTTTCGTTTAAGCCGGGTTGCTTGCGGTATGTGTAAAGGTCTGAAGGAACAGTCAAAGACAATAGCTGCCCATGCAGAGGAGGAGATGTAAATGTTAAAACAGAAAATGGAGAATCGGGAAGATGTACTCAGCACTATGATTTCAGAAATCAGTAATGTGAATCTTCCGAGAATGTTGAAATTAGGCGGTTTTGATTTTGTTATTATTGATTGCGAACATGGACCATTTGATTTTTCTCAGCTTGCAGCTATGGTGGCAGTTTGCAATAGCATAGATTTGCAAGTACTTGTCAGAATTCCCCAAATTACAAGAGAATGGATTACCAAGATTCTGGATATGGGGGCAGATGGATTTTTAGTACCCATGGTCAACACAAAAGATGATGCAGAGAATATAGTTAGACTCGCGAAGTATTCTCCATTGGGGCAGAGGGGATTGTCTACTATGCGTGCCCATACGGGCTATGTTCCCCCAAGGCTTGAGGATTATATGAAGGCAGCTAATAAAAAGACTATTTTGCTTGCTCAGATTGAAACATGTCAGGGAGTTGCTAATGCAGAGGCGATAGCAGCTGTCGAAGGTATTGACGCATTGGTAGTTGGTCCGTCTGATCTTTCTTCTGATCTGGGGCACCCAGGAGAATCTGGTTGTGCCGAGATGAGAACAGCTGTTGCAAAAATATGTGAAGCAGCTAAAAAGGCAGGAAAGAGCTGCGGTACAGTATCTACAAATATCGAATATCTTTCCTATTGCAGACAGCAGGGTATGAATTTGTTTAATATGGGAAGCGAGCTTGGTATGATTATAAATGGTGCGAAAGAGACGGTTAGGACACTTCGAGAGCAGGTTTTATAGGTTCTTATCAACGGGAGAAGAATAATGATTATTTGTAGATATGAAGATTTGGGTAAATATATGCCATTATTAAAATGTCTGGATAGTGCATTGGAATGTGTAGAACAATTACGAAAATGTCAATTTCCTTCAGGGTGCTATGATTATGAAGGAGGCTTCCTCTTTGTGCAGAGAGGTGAGACGAAAGAATATGAAAAAAATAAATTTGAAGCACATCGAAAATATATTGATGTTCAGTATATGATTGAGGGTGGAGAGGAAGTTGTTTATTCACCTCTTCAGCATTTAAAATCGATTGTTCCATATAATGAGAACGATGATATTGAGTTTTTTGAAAGCAAGGAAGGACAGCCGGTATTTATAAATATTAATAGTGGAATGTGTTATGTGGCTTTTCCTGAGGATGGACATATGCCGTGCAGATATAAAGAATTCCGGCAGAGTTATGTGAAAATTGTTATGAAATTACCTGTATAAAAAATATGCCGTGTAATCTTACAAAATGTGAAATATATGGATTAGGAGTTAATAACGATGAAAGAATCAATTCATAAATATTTTCAGATTGGCACGCTTCGATGGATGTCTTTTCCTAAAATGGATGTTCTGGAATCTGTCAGAAAAATTGCTGCAGATGATTTTTTTGATGTGGTTGAGATTTCCGGTTGTAAAGGCAGTGAAGAAAGAGAAGCCGTTAAGCGCCTGCTGGAACAATCTCATATGAAAGTTTTTTATGGTGCACAGCCAAGTCTGCTCAGTGGAAAGCTGAATCCAAATGATATTGATGAAAAAGGGAGAATGGCGGCGGAAACTGCCCTATATTATGCAATTGATGAAGCAGAGTATCTTGGCGCAAAAGGAGTTGTCTTTTTGGCAGGAAAATGGGAACATGAAACTAAAGATCTGGCATATGCACAGCTTTTAAAAACTACTAGAAATATATGTGAATATGCGGCTGCCAAGAATATGATGATAGAACTGGAAGTATTTGATTTCGATATGGATAAAGCAGCTCTGATTGGTCCGGCCCCGTATGCGGCTAAATTCGCAGCAGATGTGAGAACGGACAACAGCAATTTCGGGTTACTGATTGATCTGTCTCATATTCCGACTACCTATGAGTCTCCAAAATTTGTAATTCAGACGTTAAGACCCTACATTACACATCTTCATTTTGGTAATGCTGTAGTTAAAAAGGGGTGTACGGCTTATGGAGACAAACATCCCAGATTTGGTTTTCCTGACAGTGTAAACGATACTGCAGAGCTTACGGAATATCTGACAGTTTTGAAACAGGAAGGTTTCTTTAATGCAAAAGATCCTATGGTGTTATCCATGGAGGTTACGCTTGTGGGAGACGAAGAAGAGGAAATTGTTTTGGCTAATACAAAGAGGGTATTAAATAGGGCATGGTCTCTAATTGAAGATTAAGTGTGACTTTTCAGTAAACGGAACAGTTAGGATTAAGATAAAAGACATAGGAGAGCAAAATTATGAAGATTGTAGTATTGGATGGTTATACTGAAAATCCCGGCGATTTAAGTTGGGGAGAATTGGAGATGCTTGGCAATGTTACGATATATGACAGAACTTCTTATGAAGAAAATCCGATTATTGCAGAAAGAATCGGTGATGCTGAGATTGTTATTACAAATAAAACACCGATCAGCAGATATACTATTGATAACTGTCCGAATTTAAAGCTGATTGCGTTTTTGGCAACAGGTTATAATGTGGCAGATTATGAATATGCAAGGGAGAAAGGTATTCCGGTGGTGAATGTACCTACATATGGTACTCAAATAGTAGGACAGTATGCAGTGGGTCTGCTTTTAGAAATCTGCTCACATTATGGTCATCATGCACAAACTGTTAAAGCGGGAAGATGGGAGAATAATCCGGATTGGTGTTATTGGGATTATCCGATGATCGAGTTATATGGTAAGACCGCTGGTATAATAGGTTTGGGACGTATTGGCCAGGCAACAGCAAAGATTTTGAAGGGGATGGATATGAAAGTCCTGGCTTATGATGCATTTGAAAGCGAAGCGGGCAGGGAAGTTGCTGAATATGTAACGATTGATACGCTGTTTGCAAATTCAGATGTGATTTTTTTACATTGTCCCCTGTTTCCAAGTACAGAGGGAATTATCAATAAAGAAAATATTGCAAAGATGAAAGATGGAGTTATCATCATAAATAACAGCAGAGGACAGCTGGTGGTTGAAAAGGATCTGGCAGAGGCTTTGATTAGTGGTAAGGTATATGCTGCCGGCCTGGATGTTGTTTCAACAGAGCCGATTAAAGAGGACAATCCACTGTTACACGTGGAAAACTGTCTTATTACACCGCATATTTCATGGGCGGCACAGGCATCTCGTCAGAGAATCATGGATATTACAGTTGCAAATATAAAAGCATTTATAGAGGGCAATCCGATAAATGTCGTGAATCCATTTGTTAGTTGAAATAGTTAAAGTTGTTGTCTCTGTACAAAAAATAAAACCCTTTTTGGATAAATCCAAAAAGGGTTTTGCTGCCGCTGGCCGGACTCGAACCGGCACGGTGTTACCCGCTTGATTTTGAGTCAAGTGCGTCTGCCAATTCCGCCACAGCGGCTCGTTCTCACGAACCGAAAATAATATTACCATATAATTTTCCATCATGCAAGTGTTTTTACCTATTTTTATATAAAACTTTACAAATGATTATTGAATGGACCGGCATTCCAGAGGAGTTGGAATGCCGGCCATTTTCAAATAACGGAATATTAAAAGACTTCTTTGCTGTAAGCATCAATCTCTTCGCTCAGTGTCTCATACACCCCCGGGAAGGTACTGATATCAAGTCCCTGGGAAGCACACGGAATGAAATAGAGTTTGCCGTTCTCGTCACAGGCGCGGCGCACTTCTTTTTTGATCACATCTCTGGTCCAGCCCGGATAATCCACTTTGGCGCTGTCGATGCCGCCCATGAAGGAAATCTGTCCGCCGTATTTTTTGATCAGTTCCGGTACGTTGTTTGTGGTCATGACACCCTGCCAGATATCCACACCCATCTCTATCATATAGGGCACCAGTGTGGCTGCGTAGGAATCCGAGTGATGCACAATGAGCTCCACGCCGTTGTCACGGTATCTCTTGTAGATCTTCTTGTATGCGGGAAGGAAGAATTCCTCAAACATAGCGGGAGAGATGAAGGTGGAGGTCTGGGTACCCCAGTCGTCGTGATGGAAAAGGGCATCAGGCTTTAAGTATCTGCAGACCTTATCCGCATATTCCAGCTCCCAGTCAGTGAGATAGTCGATCAGCTCATGCATGGCCTCCGGTTCCTCAATAAAGTTCATCATAGTCTCAGGAATATCCATCAGATGATGGCACTGTTCAAAAAGTCCCGGGAACATGACAGAAGTTACGAAATATTCATTTCTGTCCACGGATTCCGCCTCTTTGATGTAAGGTTCCCATTCAGAATCCGGGTAATCCAGACTTGGCGCATGAACGTATTTCCGCCATTCCGTAACATCCTTGAGTACCAGATGCTCCTCATCGTGGACCGGGAAGTCGCCGGGGGTTCCTTTTGGCCATGAGAATGTGATGCCCCAGCCATTGACTGCATTTAAGACACCTTCCTCCAGAATGGGGCCGTTGTGCAGGTCAAAGAACGGGCTGCCGTAAATAATGTGCATAAATTCATATTGGTTTACAAAGCGGTCGGGATGTCCGCCTCTGATGGTTTCCAGTAAATTCTGTCTTTTTGTCAGCATATCAAAAATCTCCTTTCATGAGTTCCGTTTTTACATATTACATATTTTCATTTTCCCGGACTTCCTGCATGGACAGGTCGCTGGGATTTTTCTTATCCATTACAGTGCAGATAATAGACAGTACAGCACCGATTCCGGAAGCGGCAATGGCTACGGGAAGCAGTTTTAAAATGCCTGTGGTGCCCAGAAGCTTCTGCAGCATGGTGCAGGCATAGGTGGAGAGGAACATTCCAAAACCTCCGATGGCTGTTGTCATGGAGATAGAGGAGGATACCCGCTCCTTGGGTACGACGACCGTGCATCTCAGGAAGAAGTAAGAGAAACCGTATCCATAGGAAGCACCGCACAGCGTACATGCAATTCCGGCCATGACCGGTCCGGATGCCAGGTAAAGCAGCAGATAGGAGAGACAGAGTCCCACATATCCGAAAATGATGGTTGCCCTTTTCAGCTTGGAGTACAGGGCTCCGAACAGGATACAGAGGATGCAGCTTCCCACGGTACCCAGTGTGGAGAGCAGTGCGGCAACGCTTTCATTTCCATACCCCTGTTCTGCCACCAGGACAGATACCTGATAATAGATGACCGCGTAGATCAGATTATAGGCAAAGCAGGAGACCATCAGCATAAACTGCCTCGACAGATATGGATTTCTTCCCTGTACTTTCGCCTGGTTTTCCTCTGAGGGACTGCCCTCCGCCGGCGTTGTGGGAAGGAAGAAAATCATCATGACGATCACCGGCACGGCTATCCAGTAGACCTTAAAAACTTCATTCCAGGAACGTACTGCAAATACACCTGCGATCAGACTGATGACAGCACCGGTACCTGCCATAGTGGCATTGAAGATACCCATGATGGTTCCGCGCTTGTCTTCATCCACATAGACCTCAGCGATCAGAGCCATGGCAGCGGCATTTACAAAGCCCATGGAAATGCCCACCAGTATACGCATAACCAGTACGTAATACACATTTGCTACAGCTCCGCCTAAAATGGCAGATACCGCAAACAGGATCATAGCCCCAATTAAAATTTTCTTTTTGCTCAGATACTGCATGAGTTTTCCGCACAGCATGGCTGAGAAAAGCATGATAAAGGATGGTCCCGACAGGATAAAATTCACGGCGGCGTCATTTTGGAAGGTCTCATACAGCCCGTTTCCGGCCGGAATGATAACCATATCTGCCATAACTGCCACGTTTGTCAGAAAAAGAGAGATTAAAAACAGAAGAGCACGCCCTCTGGTCATTTCTTTGTCCATCTTACACCTCCATAAAATATTTGCGATCCGGATCTTATGTACCCATTATATCTTATTTAAATTCTCTTACCATCCTTTGAAATTCCTGTATTTTCGTGACCTGACCGTCTAAAACTTTTGAAAAAACGCAGAGGCATCCTGTTTTTCGTCCGTTTTTGTGAATTTGGAGATGAAAAAACGTCAAAACGGAGGAAAGGATAATCTGGTAAAACAAAGAGAAGGGATTTATAATGGAACTATAGAAGCCGAAACAGGAAACGGAAGGTATAGGGAGGTACAGAATGGAATTAAATATACATATTCTGATGAATGAACTGGAGCATGTGTCCGGGTACCGGGGAGAACAGGATTATCTGGATAGAAAGCTGTCCTTCTACACCTTGTATCAGCCGGGCTGTGTGCTGCGCAGGGACACACTGTATCTGATGGAATCTGCAGACCAGGCACTGGATATTCCGGAGCTGGAATCAGGAACCGCACTGCTGTTTTTAGGGGGGACAGAACCACTGGCGGGAGATTTCCCGTATGGCTGCTCCTGGATCTGTATGGACGGCAGTCTGACAGCGGATGCGCTGCTGTCCCGGCTGGAAGAAATTTTTGAGAAATACAACAGATGGGAGCAGGGGCTTTCCGCTGTCCTCTCCGGGGAGCGGAGCATTGAGGCACTCTGCCGCCTCAGCCTGCCCATTTTCAACAGCCCTGTCATGGTGCACAACAGGGAATATGAGCTTATGGGGTATGCGGAGGCGGGAAATGCCAGTTTTTCCTACAGCCTTTTACAGGAGGGGACCAATTATCTGGACCGGAATATTACGGATGAGCTGTTTTTTCGCTCGGATTACCTGACCACCCTGGAATTTGTAACACCCCAGTATTGGAGCAACGAGGGGGAAAAGTTCATAAGTATATACAGCAACATATTCGACGAGAACGGGGAATACTGGGGAAGGATTGTCATAGACGGGGTGAATATCACTCTGACAGACGGACATCTGGCACTGCTCTCTGTGTTTACCGAGACGGTGCGGGCGCTTGCTGTGCGTCATTCCGGTTCCAGATTTAATGCTCTGGAGGCATTTAAGAATTATGCCCTGGAGTATCTGCGAAGCCCGTCGGAATTTGATGTGGATAAGCTTCTCATGGCAATGCGGCTGGCAGGATGGAAGCGGAGCGGCCCTTTTTTCTGTGTCTGCATGGAACTGACGGAGACCGGGCAGGAGCTGCATTCAGCCGCCTATGAGAGCGTGCTTTTTGACCACCAGCTTCACGGTTACCTCTCCCTGGAATATGAGGACAGGCTGCTGCTTCTGTGCAATCTGGGCCTTGGGCTGGAGGGCAGGGATGAGGAATGCAGGCGCCTGGCCTATATTGTGAGGGATAATCTGTTCAAGTCAGGAATCAGCACAGAGTTCTCTGACTTCTTCCAGTTTCCTGACTACTACCGGCAGGCAGAGGCAGCCCTTTATTCAGGAAAGGAGTGCAGCAGCACCCAGTGGCTGTTCAAATTCGAGGACTATGCCCTGCACTATGTGCTGAACTGCGGTGCCGACACCCTGCCGGTGCGGACGCTGATACCGGCGTCCATCCTGGAACTCATCCGCTATGACAGGACCCACGATACCAGCTATTACAAGACCTTACTGAATTACATAGAATTTGACTCCCACACAGCAAAGGCCATTGATGATCTGTACATACACAGGAATACCTTTAAGTCCCGGATGAAAAAGATCAGGGAGCTTCTGGATATGGATCTGGATTCCCCTCAGGAGAGGCTTTATCTGATGCTCATCTTCCGAATCTTAAAACGGTATCCTGAGCTTGCAGGGGAGCAGGAGGTGGTATTATGAAGCTGAATGGATGGATACTGGCGGAAGACTTAAAGGGGGTGGAGGGAAGTTCCCTGAAATCAGACCCTGCGGAGCTTTGTCTGACCGGCGCCCTGATCTGGCAGGAGGGGATATTGCCGAGAGCCTATCACGTATATGTCATGTACGCCGGGGACCTGGAGCGGATACCGAAAAAACATCCTGCCCTTACTTTAGTGAGCATCGGAAAGCCCTCCAAAGAGTGCCTGGAAAGAGAGGGCATGGATATTCTCTGGGTCAGACCCTACCTGACACCTCAGATGATCTTGTCGCTGCTTATGAAACTGTTTGAAAAATACAGGATGTTTGAGGAAGAGCTGGACCGGCTGTGCAGGGACGGAAAACCGTTCTCTGCCCTTGCCCCTGTGCTTCTGTCTGTGTTCTCCAATCCCATTATCCTGGTGGGAGAACATATGGAGATCCTGGCCCTGTCCCAGAATGAGGATGCCTGCAGGATTCCCTGTGAGTGCAGGGACGGGGATACCGATTTTCTGCGGCCGTCTTTTGCCCGTTCTTTTTGCAGGGCATGTAAGGGGGAGGGCGGGGTTTCCGAAACAGAGGAGGGGATTCCCTTTCTGGCAGTGCCGGTCCGTAAGGAGGATAAGTTTTTGTTCGGGATCTTTCTTCTCTCTGTCACAATGCCGCTGACGGAACGGGACAGGATACTGCTCTGTTATACAGGGCAGTATTTAAGGAGCCTGCTCCGTGTGAATTTTATAAACAGTTATCAGGGTATGGAACGGATGCAGAAAACCCTGGCGATACAGGCGGAAAAGGGCAGCAGCTTTCTGCAGATGCCCAGATGCCTGGAGCTTGCCCTCTCCACCCTCGGCTGGGAAATAAAGGGCAGTTATGTGTGCATTGTGCTGAAATCAGCCTTTTTCAGCAAAGTCAGCCAGAGAGAGATACCCGATGATGAGCTGTTTGAGCGAAGCAGTCTCATGGTAAAGACAGGGACTGAGATTTTCTTCCTCTGCAACCTGCTTCCGATATCCGGCGGTGTGGATGAGATCGCAAAACGGCTGGAAAAGATACTGAAAGATTCCCCGCTGATCGCAGGTGTCAGCACGCCTTTCCGCAGTTTTTTAGATTACCCGGATTACTGTACCCAGGCATTGGCTGCCATACGGATCGGAAACAAACTGGATTACACGAAAAAGGCATGTCTATTCAGGGATTTTGCGCTGGATTACATCATCTATGAGGGGTGGAAATCCCTGCCGGTCAATGTCCTTTTATTCGGAGGGCTGAAGGACCTGCTCCTCCATGACCATATCCACCACACCAGCTATTATCAGACCCTGGAGGCTCTCTTTGACAACTTTATGGTCATGAGCCGTACTGCTTCCCATCTGGGAATCCATATCAGTACGCTGAAATACAGGGTAAGACGTATCCACGAAATGCTGGGTCTTGACTTAAACGACAGCTACAATAAAATGTATCTACAGAGCATTCTGTTCCTGCTGAAACAGGATACCGCGTCCCTTAAGGCATACCTGGAACAGGAGGCTAAGAAGCCCGCGCGGTCGATTCGGGTTGCCAGTTCAGAAAAAATGAAGTAAAATAATACCATTGAGGAGGTATTATCATGAAGAAACGTAATATTCAGAAAATTATAGAACCCATCGTCCGCCGCCCCGGCTGTACGTCATTTGCAGTGATCGGAGACCCGGGATGCGAAGGGCTGGGCACTGTTATGATGAAGACGTACGCAGGCGCGCTGGAGAAGGCAGCGAAGGAGGATATGATTCTCATTGCGGGCGATATGGTTCCTGTCGGGGATGAACGGCACTATAAAAATGTGTGTACCCTCACGGAATCTGTAGCCGAAAAAGATGTATTTGTGCTCCGGGGAAACCACGATACAGGAGACTATGAAGCTTTCTTCGGCCTGCACGATTACGCGGTCCTTGCAGAGACCTTCACCATTGTGGTGGTGGATAATGCCTTCCGGAAATTCTCCGATGCAGGGCTTGCACTTCTGGGACAGGTACTTGCCATGGAGGAATGCAAAAATGTGGTGATCGCGTTCCACATACCTATTCCAAACCATTTTACGGGAAATTCAGTCTCCCAGGAGGAGTTTGAACGCCTGCGGGCAGTGTATTTACCCTATAAAGAGAAGATCAAATATTTTGTGTGCGGCCATGTCCACTCCTGCTTTGAGGACGAAGTGGACAACATCCCCTTTGTCTGTACAGGGGGAGGCGGTGCCATTATTGAGGATGTATCCGAGAATATCAAGGCAGCGGATGTGGAGCATCACATTGTCCGCTTTGCCCGGGAGAACGGCAGGCTCTGCCACAGGTTTGAAAATCTGGGGGATGCCCCTTACCAGAGGGAGCGGGAAGATAAGATCACCAGGAGTCAGCTTGAGGAGACGGTAAAGGGAGAACTGTATGCGTTTCTCAGATATCAGACCTTTGCGGAACGCGCGGATAAGAGAGGATACGGCAGGATTGCCAATCTGTTCCGCGCCCTGGCAGAGTCGGAATACCGGCATGCCAAGAGCTTTTACGCCATTTTAGACAAGCCGAAGGCCTTTCATGAATCCGTGGACACCTATGTGCCGGGAGAGGAATTCGAGTACGAACGGCTGTACCCCATGGTTGCGGACTACGCCCAGGAGCATGATCTCCTGCTGACCAGGCAGGCTTACCGGGATGCCGCTTCCGCGGAGAAAGCCCATGCAAGGCTTCTTCGGGAGGCTGCAGACTGTGACGGATTTGAAAAAACCGTATTTTATGTGTGCCCGGTCTGCGGATGCCTGATGGAGAGCAGTCCGGAGCGCTGTCCGGTCTGCGGGGCGCCGGCCGGGGAATTTTTAGTATATGAAAGTAAAGAAGAGACGGAAGAGGGATGACAGAATTATGACACAGAGCATTGCAAAAACAGGTCTTGTTTTGGAGGGAGGCGGTATGCGCGGTGTGTTTACCGCAGGCGTGCTGGATTATTTTCTGGAACAGGACATACAGTTTGACACCTGTATTGGCGTTTCCGCAGGTTCCTGCCTGGCCTGCAGCTATCTTTCCAAGCAGCACAGAAGGGGATACCGGACGATCACCGGATATCTGGATGACCCCAGATACTGCGGAATAGGCAGTTTTATCAAAACAGGCGATTATTTTGGGGCCGAGATGCTGTATAAAACCATTCCGGAAGAGCTGGACCCCTATGATTATGAGACTTTTGACGCCAACCCTGCCGGGTTTTACGCTGTGGTGACAAACTGTGAGACCGGGCAGGCAGAGTATAAGCAGATCAGGGACCTGCGCCGTGAGATCTGTTATATCCGCGCATCCAGCTCCCTTCCTCTTATGTCCAGAACCCTGTGGATCCGGAAGAAACCCTACCTGGACGGAGGCATCACAGATTCCATTCCCATCCGAAAATCCGAGAGCCTGGGAAATGAGAAAAATGTGGTGATTCTCACCCGCGGCAGGGAATACCGGAAAAAGAAGAACCAGATGATGCCTCTTCTGCGCATCCGCTACGGCAGACAGTTTCCAAAGCTTGTAGAGCGTATGGAAAACAGACATCTGGATTACAATGAGACCCTGGATTATCTGTACCGGGAAGAAAAAGAGGGCAGGGTTTTCCTGATCCAGCCTCCTAGGCCTGTGGAAATCGGGCGTATAGAAAAGGACGGGGAAAAACTGGAGGCACTTTACCGCCAGGGATACGAGACAGCCGCACAGAGAGCAGAGGCGCTGAAAAAATACCTGGAAGGCTAGAGCCTGTTTGACGCTCTTAAGGAAGCTGCCGGACAGGTTTATGTAACAAGAAAAAACAAATATTAACATCCTGAACTATGTTACTGAAACGGAAAGTTTTCTATAATAGAGCCAGGAAGACGAAAAGGGGTCTGCCGGTGCGGGCCCCTTTCGTTTGGGAAGGCGCAGAGCCATTACAGCGGGTATCTGCAGCAAAGTTCTTAATAGGAGATTCAGGAGGGTTTCGTAACATGAAATACGGACATTTTGACAATGAGAAAAGAGAGTATGTGATTGACAGGGTAGATCTGCCTACATCCTGGACCAATTACCTGGGAGTAAAAGACATGTGTGCGGTTTTGAACCATACCGCAGGCGGATATATTTTCTATAAATCACCGGAGTACCACCGCATAACCCGCTTTCGGGCCAACGCAGTTCCCATGGACCGCCCGGGCCATTATGTGTATATCCGGGATGATGAGGACGGAGATTACTGGAGCGTATCCTGGCAGCCGGTGGGAAAACCGCTGGATCAGGCAAAATACACCTGCCGCCACGGTATGTCCTATACGGTCTATGAATGCGATTACAGCGGCATCAAAGCGTCTCAGAAAATGTGCATCCCCAAAGAGGACCCGGTGGAGCTGTGGGATGTGAAGATCAAAAACGACAGCGGACGCACCAGAAGCCTCAGCGTGTATTCCTATCTGGAATTTTCCTTCCATCAAATCGAGATGGACAATAAGAACTTTCAGATGAGTATGTACGCGGCTGCCTCCTCCTGCGAGGACGGCATCATTGAACACGACCTTTTCTATGAAGAGTTTGGATTCCAGTGGTTTACAGCCAGTTTCCGGCCGGACGGATTTGAGTGTCTGCGGGATGAGTTCATCGGCTCTTACCACACGGAGACCAATCCCATCGGGGTGGAAAAGGGTGTTCTTGGCGGCGGTTTTGAGAAGGGCAACAACCATTGCGGAGCCCTGCAGAAAAAGCTTACACTGGCTCCCGGTGAGGAAGTGCGCCTGGTGTTCATGCTGGGCGAGGGAAACAGAAAAGCCGCTTATCCCTACAGAGAAAAATACAGCAGTTTTGCCAATGTGGACGCAGCCTACGAGGAACTGAAAAACTACTGGGAGAGCAAGTTCGACAAACTGCAGATCCGGACTCCAAATGAAGGCATGAACACGCTTATCAATACCTGGACCCTCTATCAGGCGGAGATCAATGTGATGTTCTCCAGGTTTGCCTCCTTCATCGAAGTGGGCGGACGGACAGGACTGGGCTATCGGGACACTGCCCAGGATGCCATGACGGTACCGCATTCCAATCCGGCAAAATGCCGCCAGAGGATCATAGAGCTTTTAAGGGGCCAGGTGTCGGAGGGATACGGCCTGCATCTGTTCCAGCCGGAATGGTTTGACCCGGATACGGAAGTGAAGCCCTTTAAGTCCCCCACAGTCGTGCCCACACCCAGTAAGGACCAGATGATCCACGGTCTGGAGGACACCTGCTCAGACGATGCCTTGTGGCTGGTCAGCTCCATTGTGGAGTATGTAAAAGAGACAGGGGAATTTGAACTGCTGAAACAGGTGGTGCCTTATGCGGACAAAGGCGAGGGCACAGTCTATGACCATATGAAACGAATTCTGGACTTTTCCGCCAGACAGGTGGGAGCTGACGGCGTGTGCAAGGGTCTGCGCGCGGACTGGAACGACTGCCTGAACTTAGGCGGCGGCGAGAGTGCCATGGTATCCTTCCTGCACTACTGGGCGATACAGAGCTTTCTCGAGATGGCTTCTTATCTGGGCGAGAAAGAGGATGTGGAGAAATACAGGTCAATGGCTGAAAATGTGAAAAAAGTTTGTGACCGGGAGCTGTGGGACGGAGAGTGGTATATCCGCGGCATCACGAAAAACGGCCGGAAGATCGGAACACAGAAGGACAAAGAGGGAAGAGTACATCTGGAATCCAATGCCTGGGCAGTGCTCTCCGGCGCGGCGCCCAAAGAAAAGGGAACAAAGGCCATGGATGCTGTTTATGAGAACCTCTTCACTCCTTACGGCATCATGCTCAACGGCCCCTCCTATACGGTGCCGGATGATGATATCGGTTTTGTGACCAGGGTGTACCCGGGCCTGAAAGAAAACGGTTCTGTGTTCAGTCATCCCAACCCATGGGCATGGGCAGCGGAATGTATGCTGGGCAGAGGCAGCCGTGCCATGGAGTTCTACAATGCCCTGTGTCCGTACTATCAGAATGACATGATAGAGGTGCGCCAGGCAGAGCCTTATTCCTACTGCCAGTTCATCATGGGCAGGGACCACACAGCCTACGGCAGGGCACGCCATCCCTTCATGACAGGCAGCGGCGGCTGGGCTTACTTTGCAGCCACCAGATATATGCTGGGCATCCGTCCGCTGATGGACGGACTGGAGATCGATCCCTGTATTCCGGGTGACTGGGACGGATTTTCCGCGCACAGGGTATTTCGCGGTGCGTCCTTTGATATCACAGTGGAAAACCCGGACCATGTGGAAAAAGGCGTGAAGGAAATCTGGCTCAACAAGGAAAAAGTGGATAAGATACCGGTCTGCGAAGCAGGCAGTGAAAATACAGTAAAAATTGTTATGGGATAACTTGTGGGTTCGTACAGGAAGGAGAGAACAGCAATGATCAAATTTGGAACAGGCGGTTGGAGAGCAATTATAGGTGACGGCTTCACGAAGGAGAATATCCAGAAGCTGACAAAGGCCCTTGCCATGAAAATGAAGGCAGAGGGCGTGGAGAAAGAGGACATCTGCATCGGATATGACAGACGTTTCCTGGCAAAAGAGGCAGTTATGTGGTCCTGTGAAGTGCTGGCAGCGGAGGGAATCCGCGCCTGGTTCATCAACAGGTCCTCACCCACACCACTTATCATGTATTATGTGATGGCACACAACCTGCCATACGGCATGATGGTGACAGCCAGCCATAACCCGGCGATCTATAACGGCATCAAGGTCTTCACAAGAGGCGGAAGGGATGCCAATGAAGTGCAGACCGCAGAGATTGAGGAATATATCGCAAAAGTGGAGGAGGAGATCGCCGCTGGAACTCCCATCGCCGTCATTCCCTATGAGCAGGCAGTGGCTGAGGGGAAAGTGGTGGAATTTAACCCTCTCAATGAATATCTGGACAATATCATTGCCGCTGTGGATGTGGAGGCCATCAAGAACAAAGGGCTCCGTGTGGCTCTTGACCCCATGTACGGTGTGAGCCAGACATCCCTGAAGACTCTGCTCTCCATCACCCGCTGCGAGCTGGAGATCATCCATGAGCGCCACGACACGCTGTTCGGCGGCAAGCTGCCGGCACCCAATGCCCAGACCCTGCGCTCTCTGCAGAACTATGTGCTGGACAGAGGCTGTGACATCGGTGTGGCCACCGACGGGGATGCGGACCGTATCGGCGTCATTGATGATACGGGAAAATTCCTGCACCCCAATGATATCTTAGTGCTGCTGTATTATTATCTGGTAAAATATAAAGGCTGGAGCGGCCCGGTCGTCCGCAACGTGGCAACCACCCACATGCTGGACCGTGTGGCAGAGAGCTTCGGGCAGAAATGCTATGAGGTTCCCGTTGGCTTTAAGTATATCTCTTCCAAGATGGAGGAGACAGATGCCATCATCGGCGGGGAGTCTTCAGGCGGCCTGACCGTAAAAGGACACATCAACGGCAAGGACGGCGTATATGCTGCCATGCTGCTGGTGGAAATGATCGCAGTGACAGGAAAGAAGATATCTCAAATCGCCAGGGACATTGAGGAGGAGTACGGAAGTATCTATATGGAGGAGAGGGACTACAAGTTCACGCCTGAAAGAAAAGAGGAGATCCAGAGGACCCTCATGGTGGATAAAGCCCTTCCCAATATTGACGAACCGGTGGAAAAGGTTTCCTACATGGACGGCTGTAAGATCTACTTTAAAAACGGAGGCTGGATCATTGCCAGATTCTCCGGCACAGAGCCTCTTCTGCGCATTTTCTGTGAGATGCCTGAGGCTTACCAGGCTGTCCGCATGTGCGAGATTTTCGAGGAATTCCTGGAACTGAAAAATTGATCGGATAAAGGATGAGGGTATGCTGCAGGATATTAAAATTTTGCAGCATACCCTCTAATTTTTTCTGCGCAAAAGGATAGTACATGGTATGATAGAGAAAGAGCGGTGCCGGGACGGGAACCGCAGAATGCAGGAGAGGGGAAACGAGATGAAAGAAAAGAAGAAATTTTCCATCCAGTGGAGAGTGATCGCCATTGCTCTTGGCTGCTGGATGATACCATTTGTGCTCATGGTGGGGATGATGGTCCATTATATCCTGTCCAATCAGTTAGGTGACCGGGTGGATAATATGACGGACCAGGTGAACTTTAATATGCAGACAAGCGTGGAGCGGCTGAACCAGGCCATAGAGGACTCCAGAGACGCCTCCTATGAGGGGGAACTGCGCTCCGTATACGAGGCTTTTAAGAACAATCATTATAAAGATTACTGGCTCAGCGGCAGGGTGCGCGGATATCTGAACACCAAGTATACCAAGGATAAAAGCTTTTCCAGCACCGTATTCTGGTATCTGGATGATCCGGAAAAGCTGAACGGCGAGGTGTACAATGCAAGCGCCGGCGGGTCCTATCATCAGATTGACACCTATTGGAAGGAAGACCACGAGACAGTGAAAAAATATGCTGAGACCCTTGATACAAACATCGGTTTTCTGGAGTGTGACGGCAGGGTCTACATGATCCGTAACCTGGTAAACCGTTCTTTTGAGCCTGTGGGTGTACTTGTCATGCGTATGAATATTGCCTACTGCTTTGAGGGCATGCGGCATTTCCTGGAAGACTTTGATATGAGTATCTATTTAAATGAATTGAATCTGGAGTTCAGCCAGGGGAAAGAACAGACGAAGACAGAAGGACTTCACCCTGAGGAATATCCTAAGGGAAGCACCTGGGACGGGGGCTATCTGTATATTAGGAATCTGGTGAAGGAGAACAGCTACAGTCTGGATACCCTTGTGCGGATACCTAAGATGGTGGTCATGGATTCCATGTACGCGTACCTTCGTATTCTGGGCGTGATGATCGTGCTGCTGGTGCCTTTGGTGGTGTTCCTGATCCTCATGGTACGGCGGCATATCCTGCAGCCCACAGAACAGCTTATGGAGGGGGCGAGGGAGATCCAGGAGGGCAATCTGGGCTATCAGATCACCTTCGAGGCGGGAAGCCGGGAGTTCGTCTACCTGACAGAGTCCTTTAACCAGATGTCAAGCCGGCTGAAATACCAGTTTGACCATATTTACCAGGAGGAGATGGCGCTCAAGGATGCCAGGATCATGGCCCTGCAGTCCCACATCAACCCCCACTTTATGAACAACACGCTGGAGATCATCAACTGGGAGGCCCGTCTCTCCGGTAATATGAAGATATCCAAGATGATAGAATCCCTGTCTGTGCTCATGAACGCTGCCATGGACAGGAAACGCCGCCATGTGGTGCCTCTGAAGGAGGAGCTGCAATATGTGGAGGCCTATCTTCATATAATGAAAGAGAGGCTGGGAAGCAAGCTCACTGTGGAGGTGGAGATCGCGGAGGACACCCTGAATGAGAAGGTGCCCAGGCTGATCCTGCAGCCCGTGATCGAGAACGCCATAGAACACGGCGTTATCCGAAGCGGCAGCGGCACAGTGGTACTGAGAAGCTACAAAAAGGGGGACTACCTCTATCTGGAGACCGAGAACAACGGTGTGATGAACGAGCAGGAGAGGGCAAAGGTGGACAGGCTGCTTGCGCCTGACTACGACACCAGCAAGGAATCCTCCGGCAATCTGGGCATAGCAAATGTGAACCAGAGACTGGGTATTTTGTACGGGGAACCCTGCGGACTGGCCATTTTCCAGGAAAAAGATGACCGGATTTGTGCCCGCTTGACCATTTTTGTTGGTCTAAGAGCACAATAAAAAGCAAAAAATCACAGCCTCAGTTATTCGCTTTTTACAATATTTGCGGTATTATAATGTCATCAAGAAAAACAAAGCAAAACAAAGCAAACAGGGAGGTAAGTTAGTTATGAAGAAGAAAGTTGTAGCAGTTTTACTCGTTGGAGCAATGGCAGGAACCATGCTGGCAGGCTGCGGCGGCGACAGTAAAGCAGCGGACGCTGGTGACGATACCAAGAAAGAAGATACCGCGGATACATCGGATGACAGTGACGAAGGCAGTGCGGAAGGCAAAGTTACATTGAATGTGACCACAACTTTTGCAGGAACCGAGAGTAATGTGGATAAATATCAGGAAACCATTGAGAACTGGCAGAAAGAGACAGGAAACAAGATCAATGATTCCTCCGCATCTGCAGATGAAGCCATGAAAGCCCGTGTGATCACAGACTTTGAGACAGGTGCAGAACCGGATGTTATGTTCTACTTCAACGGCAATGATTCCAACCCCTTCGTAGAGGCTGACAAGGTAGTTTCCATTGATGAGATTCGTGAAAAATACCCGGACTATGCATCAAATATGAATGATGACCTGATCCCGGCATCCCCGGTAGACGGTGTAAAATATGCGGTTCCTTTCTACGGATACTGGGAAGGCATGTATGTGAACAAGAAAGTCTGTGAGGACGCAGGTGTTGAGATTCCGGGACCGGATACCACATGGGAACAGTTCATGGAGACCTGCCAGAAGATCAAGGACGCAGGTTATACACCGATCGCCGCTTCTCTGATCAAAGAGCCGCACTACTGGTTTGAGTATTCTATCTTCAACCATGACACACCGGCAACACACGTGGCAGTACCGGAAAAAGTAGATGACAAAGTGGGCAAAGCCTGGGCAGAAGGCATCGCTGACATCAAAGATGTCTATGAAAAAGGCTTCTTCACAGAAAATACCAACACCTGCGAAGCTGACGAGGCATTCCAGGGATTCTTACAGGACAAAGCAGCATTTTATGTAGACGGATCCTGGAAGATGGGCGGTATCAGAGACAACGCTGAAAACATTGATAACTTCACCGTTACCTTTGTACCGGGACAGAACGAGAGAAAGACAACAGATATCATCAGCGGTCTGTCATCAGGATGGTACATCTCCAAAAAAGCCTGGGATGATCCGGAAAAACAGAAGGCAGCTGTAGATTTAGTGGAATATTTCATCAACACAGAAACCGTTTCCGATTTTGCAGGAACAGCCACAACATCCTTAAAAGACGGCGCCCAGATTGATGAGAGCAAACTGAACTCTCTGGAAAAAGACGCCCTCACCATGCTGAAATCCGTAACCGCTACATCAGGCGCATGCCAGGATCTGTGCACCGAAGATCAGAGAGCTCCTATCTTCACAAATATGCCGCAGATCGTAGAAGGTCAGATGGAAATCAATGACGCGATCCAGCAGGTTATTGATGCAATGGAAGAATGATCATATCTGTATCCGCAGATGAAGTATTTGTAACGTAAAAACTGTATTTTTTCAAGGACCGGAGAGGAAAAAATCCTCCGGTCCTTCTTAAAGAAAAGCAAGTGAGGTAACTTTCAAATGGACGCAGGTGTTCGCTTGAAAGTCTGGGAGGCGAAATCTATGAATAACACATCAAATATTTATAAGAATAAGAAGCCGGCCATTTTTTTCCTGCTGCCTGCATTCCTGTTCCTGATTCTGTATCTGTACTACCCATTTATCCAGAACATCTTCAACAGTTTCATGAAAATCAAAGGACTGGCAACTCCGGCCAAAGGGTTCAATGACCCGGTTTACAAAAACTACACACGTCTGTTCACAGACCCGAACATGAGAATTGCCCTGAAAAACACGCTTATCATGATTATCGTAACCATCGTAGGGCAGGTGGGAATCGCAATTATCATAGCACTTCTGGTAGATAATATTAAAAGAGGAGCGAAGTTCTTCCGAATCGTTTACTTCTTCCCGATCGTTATCTCCGCAACCGCATTAGGACTTCTGTTCAACCTGATCTTCCTGTATGACAAAGGTATGATCAACCAGCTTCTGGAGTTCCTGGGCATGACGAACCTGACAGACTGGAAGGACGAGGCCCACGCCATAATGACCATGATGATACCGGTCACCTGGCAGTATGTGGGATTCTATTTCATCATACTGCTGACCGGACTTAACAATATATCGGATGAACTGTATGAATCAGCATCCATTGACGGAGCCACAAGGTTCCAGAGAGTACGTTTCATCTCCATCCCGCTTCTCCACAATGTCATCTGCACCTGCTGTGTGCTGGCTGTGACAGGAGCACTGAAGGTCTTCGACCTGCCATGGATGATGTTCCCCAACGGCATGCCCTACGGCAAGACATGGCTCACCGGCACGTATATGTACTACTACGCGTTCGTGGCAAGTGACGCGGACTACAGTTCCACCATTGCGATCGTAATTGTTGTTCTCGGCATCATACTATCCAAGGTTGTAAATGTCATTTTCAAAGAGAAAGATTATTAGAAGGGAGATATAAAAAATGAAAAAGCGTAAATTTTCACCAGGAATGTGCGTCGTATATCTCATCCTGATATTCTGGGCACTTACAACAATTTATCCGATTTTGTGGGTTATCTTAAACTCATTCAAGGACAAAAAGAAAATAATAGCAAATTCCTTTGCACTTCCCATCGGGGATCTGTTCAGTATGGATAACTACAAGACAGCATTTGACAGGCTGAACATCTTCACCGCATATAAAAACAGTATTATCGTTTCCTGCTGTGTGGCCCTTGTGGTTATCCTCCTGGCAGGAATGGCCTCCTACGCACTGGTCCGCTATAACCTGAAAACCAAGAAACTGCTGAACACACTGGTTGTGGCAGCTATGATGTTCCCGGTATTCGCAACCATCATCCCGGTATTCCGTATGGAGTTTTCCTGGGGAATCGTTAATACCGATAAGGTTTCTCTCTCGCTCATATCGCTGATACTGCCGCAGATAGCCGGAAACCTGGCCTTTGCCATGGTGGTGCTCACAGGGTATATCAGGAGTCTTCCCATTGAGCTGGAAGAGTCGGCGTACCTGGAAGGCTGCAATCCCATGCAGATCTTTTTCAAGATTGTGGTACCGCTTACGAAACCATCGTTTGCAACCGTCGGTATCTTCAGTTTCCTGTGGAGCTACAATGACCTGTTCTCCCAGACCTTCTTCCTTCGTTTCAAAGACCAGTGGGCGATCACACGACTGCTCATGGAGATCTCTTCCAGAGAAGGAACAGACTATGGCCTTATGGCAGCAGTAGTGACACTGATCATCGTACCGCTTCTGGTTGTGTATGTATGTCTGCAGAAGTACATCATCAAGGGTATGACAGCGGGAGCTGTAAAAGGATGATGCCTGAATCATAAAAGCTATAAGGAAAGTATTTGGTGGAAAACCGGCCAAATACTTTCCTTTTTTCGTTAATGTTTTATAATAATAAAAAGTGAATATATTTTACATAAATTTAAGGCAAATTTGAAAGAAGAACAGAAAATTTGTGATAAACTAAAACAGGAGCCGGGGGTACATATGTATAAAGTAGTGATCGTAGATGACGAACCAATTATTGCAGAGGGCCTTTCCAAAGTGGTACCGTGGGAAAAATACGGCTGTAAGATCGCAGCCACAGCAGGCAACGGACAGGAAGGCCTGGAAGTCATAAGGAAAGAGCAGCCCAATATTGTAATATCCGACATTTCCATGCCGGGCATGGACGGGCTGAAAATGATTGCGGCTCTCAGGGTGGAATTTCCGGAGATGCAGATCTCCATTCTGACAGGGTACCGGGATTTTGACTATGCGCAGCAGGCAATCCGTCTGGGTGTGACGCGGTTTCTGTTAAAGCCCTCCAACATGGATGAGATAGAGGAAGCTGTGCAGGTCATGGCGGAAAACCTGAAAAAGCGCAATATCACCGGCGAGGAGGATGAATCAGAAAATACTGCCGGAAGTTTTATTGTGAAGAATGCCCTGGCTTATATACAGGAAAACTATAATAAAAAGATTTCTTTAAGTGAAGTGGCGGAGAATACTTTTGTGAGCCAGTGGCATCTGAGCAAACTTTTGAACAAGCATCTGGAAAAGAGCTTTTCGGAGATCCTCAATTCCATCCGGATCGACAAGGCCAAGGAGCTTTTAAAGGACCCGTCCCTGCGTATCGGGGATGTGGCGGAGGAAGTGGGATTTCTGGATATGGCGCATTTCTCCAGGGTCTTTAAGAAGATAGAGGGGATTTCAGCCAACGAGTACAGAAATAAGATATAGTCCGTTTACGGAAGAGGTGAGAAAATGGCAATTACAAGATTTGCAGCAATCGACGTCGGGTCTTATCATGTATCCATGGATATCTATGAAATATCACCCAAGGCGGGAATCCGCCAGATCGATGAGGTCAGAAGCCGTCTGGAAATCGGACGGGATACCTACGGCACCGGAAAGATCGGGTACGATTCCACCCAGGAGCTGTGTGCTGTGCTCCACGATTTTGCAGGCATCATGAAGGAATACCAGGTGGATGCATACCGCGCCTGTGCCACCAGCACGCTGCAGGAGGCAAAGAATGTCTGGATCGTGCTGGACCAGGTATACCAGAAGACAGGCATCAATGTGGAGATCCTCAGCAATTCAGAGCAGAGGTTTTACGGTTATAAATCACTGGCAGCCAAGGACGCGGCTTTTACGAAGATCATCCAGAAGGGAACCGCCATCATTGAGATCGGCGGCGGTAATGTACAGATCTCCCTGTTTGACAAGGACGCGCTGGTGACTACCCAGAACTTCAAGATGGGCAGCCTGCGTATCCGGGAGCGCCTGATTCCTGTGGAAAAGGAGACCGTATACTATGAGCACCTGGTGGAGGAGCTGATACACAACGATATCCTGAGCTTTAAAAAGCTGCATTTGAAAGAGCGGAAGATTGACAATATCATTCTTCTGGGGGATGTGTTTATTGAAACACTCCTGAAGAAAAAGAGCAGCATGGAGGAAAACAGGACGGTCAGCCGGGAGGCCTTTATGCAGGTGTATGAGGGCATTGTCCATAAATCGCCGGAGCAGGCGGCTGTGGAGCTGGGAATCTCCCTGGAGTTTGCCACGATTTTGGTGCCAACCCTGATCATCTGCAGGGTATTTATTGATGAGATGGGGGCAGACACCTTATGGCTGCCGGGAACCCAGTTAAATGACGGTGTTTCCTATGACTACGCCCAGAAACAAAAGCTCATCAAGAGCACTCACAATTTTGAAAATGACATACTGGTATCCGCCAGAAATATAGCGAAGCGTTATATGAGCAACAAGAGCCACACACAGGCCGTGGCGGAGGTGGCTACCATCATCTTTGACAGCATGAAAAAAGTGCACGGCATGGGAAGCAGGGAGAAGCTGCTTCTGCAGATCGCGGTCATCCTTCACGACTGCGGAAAATATATCAGCATGAGCAATGCGGCGGAGTGTTCCTACGCGATCATCATGTCCACAGAGATCATCGGTCTGTCCCATATGGAGCGGGAAGTGATCGCCAGCGTGGTGCGGTTTAACTCAGAGCCTTTCAAATATTACGGGGAGGCGGACTCCAAAAGTGCCATTGACCGTGATACTTACATGCTCATCGGCAAGCTGACAGCCATATTGCGGGTGGCCAATGCCCTAGACCGCAGCCATAAGCAGAAGGTGGAGGAAATCAAAGCGGCAGTCAGGGAGAAGGAACTGGTACTGACCATTGACACGCAGGAGGATCTGACACTGGAGGAAGGGCTTCTGACGGAAAAGGCAGATTTCTTTGAAGAGGTGTTCAGCATCCGACCGAGGCTGCGCCGGAAAAAGAGAAGATAGGGGGCATGAGGATGGATTTAAAAGATTATATAAAACCGGAATATTACTGGAACAGGGAACTGAGCTGGATCAAATTTAACGAGAGAGTCCTCTCAGAGGCCAGGGACAAAAGCCTTCCCCTGTTTGAAAGACTGAAATTTTTGAGTATAACGGCATCCAATCTGGACGAATTTTTCATGATCCGTGTGGCATCCCTGAAGGATATGGTACATGCCAAATACACAAAGCCGGACATTGCCGGCATGACGCCCAAGGAGCAGTTAAAAGAGCTGTCTGTTGTGACAAAGGAGCTGGTGGAGACACAGTATAATACCTACAACCGCTCCCTTCTGCCTGCGCTTAACAAAGTGGGGCTTCACGTGGTGGAAAAGCATGAGGATCTGACAAAGGAACAGAAGGAATATGTGGACCGCTATTTTGAGGAAAGCGTATACCCGGTTCTGACACCCATGGCAATGGATTCCGCCAGGCCTTTTCCGCTTATCAGGAATAAGACATTGAATATCGGTGCCCTGATCTCAAAAAAGGACAAAAAGGGCAGGGAGGAGCTGGAATTTGCCACGGTCCAGGTGCCCTCTGTGCTGCCGAGGATCGTTATGCTGCCTGAGGACAAAAAGGGCAACACCGTGGTAATCCTGCTGGAGCAGGTGATCGAGCGGAATATCGGCAAGCTGTTTTTGAGCAATGAGGTGGCCTGTACCTGTCCGTACCGGATCATGCGGAATGCGGATCTGACCATAGATGAGGACGAGGCGGCAGACCTTTTAAAGGAGATCCAGAAGCAGCTGAAAAAGCGCCAGTGGGGCGAGGTGATCCGTCTGGAAGTGGAAGACAAGATGGACGAAAGGCTTCTGAACATTCTGAAAATGGAGTTTGAGATCAAGGAGGAGGATATCTTCCAGATAAACGGCCCCTTAGATCTGACCTTCCTGATGAAAATGTATGGAATGGACGGCTTTGAGGAGTACAGAAACAAGCCATACACACCGGCTTTGGTGCCGGCTATGATGACAGATGAGGATATTTTCACCCAGATCAGAAGGGGAGATATTCTGCTGCACCATCCGTTCATGACATTTCAGCCTGTGGTGGATTTTGTGCGTCAGGCAGCCAAGGACCCGGATGTGCTGGCAATCAAGCAGACCCTGTACCGTGTGAGCGGCAATTCACCCATTATCGCGGCTCTGGCCCAGGCAGCGGAGAATGGCAAGCAGGTCACGGTGCTGGTGGAGCTGAAGGCCCGTTTTGACGAGGAGAACAATATTGTCTGGGCAAAGATGCTTGAGAAGGCGGGATGTCATGTGATCTATGGCCTTCTGGGACTTAAGACCCACAGCAAGATCACTTTGGTGGTGCGCAGGGAGGAGAACGGC
Organism: Blautia sp. NSJ-175; assembly: GCF_022867815.1. NCBI lineage: Bacteria > Bacillati > Bacillota > Clostridia > Lachnospirales > Lachnospiraceae > Blautia > Blautia sp. NSJ-175. Next base: position 141,037 of record NZ_JALIFQ010000005.1, on the reverse strand, counting down.
ATCCGCAGATATGTGCACCTGGGTACAGGCAATTACAACGATTCCACAGCCAAACTGTACACAGACTGCGGTATTCTCACATGTTCTGCCAGGATCGGGGAGGACGCCACAGCGGTGTTCAATATGTTATCAGGCTATTCGGAACCGAGGACGTGGAATAAATTGGTAGTGGCGCCTATCTGGATGCGTGACCGTTTCCTGCATCAGATTGAGATGGAGCGGGAATACGCGCTGAAAGGACGGAAGGCCCGGATCGTGGCGAAAATGAATTCTCTCTGCGACAGGGATATTATTGCGGCTCTGTATGCTGCAAGCGCCGCCGGGGTGAAGATCGATCTGATCGTGCGGGGTATCTGCTGTCTGAAGGTGGGGATTCCGGGAATCAGTGATAATATCACGGTGCGTTCCATTGTGGGAAATTTCCTGGAGCACAGCAGGATTTTCTATTTTTACAGTGACGGGCGTGAGGAGGTCTTCATGGGAAGCGCTGACTGGATGCCGAGAAACCTGGATAAGAGGGTGGAGATTGTATTCCCTGTGGAGGATGAACGGCTGAAAGAGGAAGTGAAGCATATTCTGGAGATACAGCTTGCGGACAATGTCAAAGCCCATGTGCTGCAGCCGGACGGCAGGTATGAGAAGATTGACAAGAGGGGCAAGGTGCTTCTTAATTCCCAGGATTACTTCTGTGAGGAGGCATGGGAGAATGCCAGACTGCCGGAGAGTTCAGTGGATAAGCGCGTGTTCATTCCTGCGGAGGCACCGGAGGATTAAAGAAGAATATAAGGACCGGTATCCGGGGAGGACATGCCTTCGGATGCCGGTCTGTTTTTGGGTGGGGGAAAAGTCTGGCAGAAAGGTGTCCCGGAAGGGAAAGATTTCTGCCGGGCTCTCTTTTGGCATAACAAAAAAGATTCCAGCATAAACACTGAAATCTTTTTAGCAGTTCGTAGGGGAATCGAACCCCTGTTTCCGCCGTGAGAGGGCGGCGTCTTAACCGCTTGACCAACGAACCATGTTGCGCTTTTCAATTGTAGCATACTGTATGAGCAGTTCGTAGGGGAATCGAACCCCTGTTTCCGCCGTGAGAGGGCGGCGTCTTAACCGCTTGACCAACGAACCGTGTTGCGCTTTTCTGTTGTAGCATACTGTATGAGCAGTTCGTAGGGGAATCGAACCCCTGTTTCCGCCGTGAGAGGGCGGCGTCTTAACCGCTTGACCAACGAACCATTCTGCGTTTTGCTTTGTCGTTTCGCATGACGCTTGATTATGATACTACATATTATTCCAAAATGCAAGTGTTTTTTTGAAAAAAGTTATTTTTTTGAATCATTTTTTCGGATATCATGTCTTTATATAAGCACACCGGCATAGAAATGCAGGTATTCCTCTATGAAAAATTGCTTCACAATCGGGCGGATACCTGCTTTCTTTATTTTCAGCCACAGGCAGAGCGGTAATCCTGCTGTTTACTCAGCCTTCCTGATTTTCTGTTCAAATGCTTCAACTGTATCTGCCCTGGCGGCGTATTTTACCCATTGTTTCAAAATTTCAGGATTCTTCTGCTTCATGATTTCAGACTGCAGTAGCTCAGGTACACTGCCCAGTTCAAAAAGCAGATCTAAAATAGTTTCTGTTATTCCTTCTACTTTTTTGGCTTCTAATTCATCTTTCATTAATTCTTCCAATGCTTCACACATGGCCTTTACCTCCTTGAATTTTTCCTGGTTAGCGCGGACAATTAGATTCATTACTGATTTATACAGGCTATTTTCTTTATGTTTTGCATACTGTTCGATTAAACGATTTACCATTTCTGGGTCTTCCAGATTATCGGTCAGATTTTTCAGCCATAAATTGTGATTTTCTGACAATTCCTTTGTCAGGATCAACTGTATGGGGATTTTATCTCCGATAATATAATAAATACCATCCTCAACTCTGGTGATCTGATACCCTATTTCATCCGTTAAATACCGTATCAAACTGCGGGGATAACGGTGGCATACGAAGGTTATGGTGATATCATGAATCTTAATACTGTCGGCCCTTGCCGTATCCGCCTTGTAAAAACAGGCATAGCCATAAACCTTATAGAAATCATCTATACTTAAATAATCGGTTGGACTCTTGTATTCTACGATATTATGCTTCCGAAAAATCCTTCCGATATTTTTTCGTATAGGAACTTCTGCCTCCTTTTTAACAATCAGTACGTCAATCTCCTTTGGCTTTGTCCCAAGCTGATGTTCATTTTCAAAAACCAGAAGTCCTGCTTCTTCTTCCAGCTCAATCTGAATATCAGCATAAAAGGCAGGATGCCATTGCAGTGCATGTGTTCTTGGTTTGTCCATGTAAATCCTCCTCCTTATTTAATTCATGTGTGCAGGAGGTTTTAAAGTTTCCGAAAAACCCCTGCTATAGTGTGAGAAAAGCATGAATTTTCCGAAAAGACAGGTCAAAGAATACAAACCTGCTGTAATGAAATGCTTACAGATATTTTGAATCCTGATCGGATACAAAACCAGATAAATGACTTAGAAAATTTGCTTTTCATTATTCTAACACATCGTTTAGCGGACCGCAACAGGATTTTGCCTTGTTTGTTCCTTATCTGCCGTCAGCAGGAAACGTTGTATCTTTCCTGCCTCTCTGTTATACTGATATTGTAAAAAATTAAGATGTTTATTTCTGATACAGGAGAATCCATATGAGAGATTTGATAGATCTGCACACACACTCAAACGCTTCTGACGGCACTTATACGCCGAAAGAGCTGATTGCGTATGCTCTGGAAAAGGAGCTGCGGGCCATTGCACTGACTGACCACGATACCATGGACGGGATAGAGGAGGCCATGGAGGCGGCAGAGGGAACTTTGCTGGAAGTGATTCCCGGGATTGAGCTGTCCACGACCTGGTGGGGGAAGGATGTGCACATTGTGGGGCTGGGGATTGACTGGAAGGACACACATTTCAGGAAAGAGCTGACTTACTTCCAGCAGTCAAGAGATGCCAGAAATATTAAAATGATAGAGCGGCTGAACGAACACGGTATGAATATCACATACGAGGCGATGAAGGAAGCATTTCCGGATAGTGTGTGGACCAGGGCACATTTTGCGAGATTTTTGTTTGAGCACGGATATGTGGGTTCTGTCAGTGAGGCTTTTGACAGATACCTGGGGGACCGAGCCTGCTGTTATGTGCCCAGGGAGAAGGTGACGCCGGCCCAGGCCATACGGCTCATACATGAAGGGGGCGGCAAGGCAGTCTTTGCCCATCCGGTGCTGTGCCGTTTTATAGACGACAGATTGATCCGGGCTGTGAAGGAGCTGAAAAAGGCCGGACTTGACGGGCTGGAAGCCATGTATTCCACGTACAAGCCTTTTGAGGAGAGAAACATGATAAGGCTTGCAAAAGAACTGTCTCTTTGCATTTCGGGAGGCAGTGATTTTCATGGTACGAACAAACCGCATATTGATCTGGGAAGCGGAATGGGGAATTTAAAAATCCCTTATTCCGTGTGGGAGAAAATAAAAGAAAGCTGACAGGTAACTGTTCAGTCAGGTCTGCGCATTTGCTGCGCTGACCGTGCAAAAGAGTAGTGGCGGCAGGTATTCGCCCCATCGCGAAGCGATTTTTAATGGGCGAATACCCGTAACGATTCAGCTGGCTGAATCGTTACGCTGACAGAACCGTACAGTCCCGTGACACTTCTACACTCTGTTGCAGAAAAGCTTTCAGAAAAAGACAGAATAATGGATTGACAATATTTTTTAATTCCTTTAAACTAGAGACGGTAGGAAAAATAGATGAGTCTGCTTCGGCAGACTCTTATTTCATGATATAGGAAACTTTGTCTCCTATATTCTGCCGGGGGAAATACATAAAGGAAAGGAAGTCTTATATGACAGAAACAAATGTACAAGAGAATAAAATGGGAGTCGTGCCGGTGCCGAAGCTTCTGTTTCAGATGTCTCTGCCCATGATATTGTCCATGCTGGTGCAGGCTTTATACAACGTGGTGGACAGTGTTTTCGTGGCACAGATCAATGAGAACGCGCTGACTGCCGTCTCTCTGGTCTTTCCGGTGCAGAGCCTTATGATCGCTATCGCAGTGGGTACCGGTGTGGGTGTCAATGCCGTGTTATCCAGAAGTCTGGGAGAAAAAGATTTCAGAACAGCGGATGAATCGGCGAAAAACGGTATCTTTCTGGCATTCATAAGCTGCGTGGTCTTCGCAGTGCTGGGAGTTGCTCTGGCAAAGCCATTTTTCCACATGCAGACCTCGGATGTGCAGATCCGGGAATACGGAATCCAGTATATGACCATTATTTCAGGCCTCTGCCTTGCAGTCTATATGCAGGTTATGTTTGAGCGTCTTCTGCAGTCCACAGGACGTACTTTTTACACTATGATATCCCAGGGACTGGGCGCTGTCATCAATATTATCTTTGACCCGATCTTAATCTTCGGCCTTCTCGGTTTTCCGAAGATGGGGGTTGCGGGAGCCGCGGCAGCTACAGTTTTAGGACAGTTCTGCGGTATGTTCCTGGCAATGTTCTTCAATGTGAAGTTCAACAAGGACATTCATATCGGTATGCGGCATTTCAGACCGTCAGGAAGAATTATCAAAGTGATTTATTCTGTAGGCGTGCCCTCCATTATCATGCAGGCGATCGGCTCTGTCATGACCTTTGGAATGAACAAGATCCTGATTCAGTTCACCACAACGGCAACTGCCGTATTCGGAGTATATTTCAAGCTGAACAGCTTTATCTTCATGCCTGTGTTCGGTCTGAACAACGGTATGGTTCCCATTGTTGCCTATAATTACGGGGCTGGGGACAAGAAGCGTATCACCCAGACAATCCATCTGAGCATTGCGTCAGCGGTGATCATCATGCTTTTGGGACTGGCGCTGTTCATGATCTTCCCGGCACAGCTGCTGGGTATGTTCAATGCCTCCAAGGATATGCTGGCAATCGGTGTGCCGGCTCTTCGGATCATCTGCTTAAGCTTCCTGTTCGCGGGATTCTGTATCATTGTGGGCTCCGTGTTCCAGGCTCTGGGAAATGGTGTCTACAGTCTGATCATATCCGTGACCAGACAGCTTCTGATCATTCTGCCGGCAGCCGCGATTCTGGCAAAGGTAGGAGGATTATCCGCTGTGTGGTGGTCCATACCCATTGCGGAGATCGCATCTGTATTGCTGAGTGCGTATTTCTATAAGAAGATTTACAGGGAGAAGATTGCTCCGCTTAGAGGAAGATAATAAAAAGGAACAGAGAACGGTTAAGGCTGCCGTTTTCTGTTCCTTTTTTTGAGTGAATATTTGGGAAAATCAGGTTTCCAGCTTCTGTTCCAGGATATAGAAGGACAGCCGGAGGGTAAGCCGTTCCCTGCTGTCCTCGAAATCTATGCCGGCGATTTTCCGGATGCGCTCCAGACGGTAGAAGAGGGTGCTGCGGTGAATGTACAGCTCCTTTGCGGTCTGCAGAACATTGCGTTCCAGCTCCAGATAGACCTTGGCGGTATGGTACAGGTCTGTTTTGTTGTTATCGTCGTATTTTTTCAGGAGAAGCAGTTTTTCAGAGCAGAGAAGCTGGGGCGGGATTTCCTCCCTGCCTTTTTTCAGGAGATATTCCAGCAGGTAGTCGTCAAAACGGTAGCACCAGGTCATGCTGTCGCTTTTCCGGCCGAGATCCAGGGCTGCGCTGGCCTGGATGTATCCCTGAGGGACCAGCATGAAATCGCTGATCTCTGAGCTGGCACCCATTTTCAGGAGGCCTTCCCGCATGAGGATCGCAAGGCTGCTGATGACCTCAGAGGAGGTATTATGGGCGTAAGACAGATTGACCACCACAGCTATGCTGTTTTGGTAGAGGAACGCGTGTCCCGTGGGAATCTGCGTCTCAATATGCCCCAGAGTGGCGGCAGCGGACAGCATATTGATATCCCTCTGCTCTGTCTCCAGGCGCAGGCAGAGATAGCGGTCATTCTGCTTCCAGTGCAGGAAATAGAGGTAATTGAGGATGCGCTGCGGGTCCGTGATGGTGCCGTCCAGGTATTCATTGAAAAAGCGGTCCATATCATTGCCCATGCTCAGATAAAAGAGACTTTTGTGTTTGATCGCCAGCTCTATGGACTGCCCCAGGTATTCAAGGGCAAGATAGTTGCCTTCCTGAATCTCACTCTGTATTTCATCCACGCAGATGCGGCCTTCATAGCGGCTTCCGTTCCAGAGATTCACATAGAGTATCCGGTAGCCCCGCTGTTCCGCGGAGAAAAGGTCGGGTGATTTTTTGCTGAGGGTATCCAGATATTCGGTGTCTGCCTTGAAGTCATGGATCAGGCTGAGAGGGACCATGCTGCGCCCCGTCCGTGAATCCCGCTCCCAGACGGTCATGCCCTGTACATATCTGGGACAGGAGAGAATATAAAAATCAGTGTCGTGGATGAACATGGGATTGCCGAAGAGCCCCAGGCTCGCCAGCAGCATTTCATCCAGGGGATGTTCACTAGCAAGGGCATACTGCAGGCGTCTGTCCCACTGTCTGTATTTGGCGAAGATTTCCTGTACCAGCTCAAAGGCATCCAGAAAGTCGGTGCCGCTTTTCAGCTCTATGACAGGACAGCTTGGATGGATACAGGAGATATCAATACGTCCCACAGCGATAAAATCAACATCCCGGTAATCGAGGAACGTCTGATCCACATCCGCACTTTGAAGCAGGTAAACATACCGGGAATACAGTTTTTTTCCCTTTTTGTAGAGGCGTATACCTTCCAGGCAGGGACGGTCATTCTGGGAATAGAAGGTGACATTCTGGTCATGCTCCGAGAAGGCGTCCGCCAGTATCTGCATGTTCAGCCGGAATAGGCGGTTTTTCTCCTCTGGATTGAAAGATAATTCTGTCAAAGCCGGATTCTCCTTTTACTTTTTGTATGGCAACAGTATAACATTTCCTGAAAAAGGGTGCAAAGTTTCCAATGATATATGGAAAAATAAGCGGAAGCGGGAAATGCTGTTTTCCCGTTTCCGCATTCTTGACTGCTTCGTCAGATATGATAGGTTTCCCTGTTGTAAGCTTCAATCTCGTCGGCGATGACCTCGTCTGTCTTGGGATAAATGGTTCCGGCAAGGCCGTAGGTCATGCAGGGGATGAAGTGTCCGCCCGGTCCGTAAGTGCTGCAGGCCCTCCGGACATCTGCGCGTATTTCTTCCTCCGTGGCGTCCTCACGGTCTATGGTGGCGTCAATGCCTCCCATGAGAGTCATGCGGCCGTCAAGCTGTTTCTGCAGTTTTAAAATGTCATTTTCCGGCAGCACGCCCTGCCATACATCCACACCAATCTCTGCCATGTCCTCAACAATAGGTTCCAGGAAGGAATCTGCATGGTGCATGACCAGAACACCGTGGTCGTGCATATATCCGTAAATGCGTCGGTAGTGCTCTTTGAAGAACTGCCTCCAGATGTCAGGCTGCATGAACAGGCTGGTCTTGGAACCCCAGTCATCGTGTGACAGGATGATATCCGGGTGCAGATTGTCAACCAGCAGTTTGGCATACCGGAAACGGTATTCCGCAATGGCGTCCACCAGCTCCTGCATGGATTCCGGCTCCAGAAGAAGATTCATCAGGGCATCCTCAAAGCCCATGAGAAAATGGCTCTGCTCAAAGATTCCGGTACCCATAAAGCCGAGAACCAGTTTTTCGCTGCGGTCCACCTGGGATGCGGCGCTGAGGGCGTCTTCCCATCCGTCGCTGCAGTTGGCGATCAGGTCAGGGACTTTTACGGATTCCTGCCACCGGGTCACATCCGGACACACTTTATTGGCTTCCGTGACATGGGGCATGGGGCCGGGAGCGTCTTCGGGGAAGAGAATCTCCGTTCCCCAGCGGTCCACGGAAGTTTTTCCACGTACACGGTTTCCTCTGGTGAATTTCTGCAGGGGATCATTCATGATCGGGACAAAGGGCTGATATTGATTGACCAGGCGGTCCGGTTTTCCGTCCTTTTTCAGGGTTTCCAGGAAATTTTCTTTTGGTGTCAGCATTTTGATTCCTCCAATTCTGCATATTTGATTCTGCTGTAGCGGTACAGTTCATCGGCAAGATTCACTGCACGGTCAGGCTTCTCATCCTTCAGACGGCAGGCAAAACGGCCGGTCATAGCCAGTTCATCTACTTTTCTGTGGATATCCGCGACAGCGTCCTCATCGCTCATATCCGCGGGTATGATATACAGTGTACACTGTGCCAGGTCTTTTCCGTATTCCTCCATGATGGCTGCCTTATCATTGGCGCTGTCCTGGCCCTCCCAGGCATCAAATCCAGCCTCAATAATGAGGGGCATCAGTGTTTTGATGCAGCCGCAGGAGTGCAGACAGATGTACATGCCCATATCGTGGGCGGCTTTGGTGATCTTCTTATACTGGGGAACAAACAGCTCTTCATAGGTAGACGGTGAGAAGAAGGTGCTGATCTGGGTTCCCATATCGTCGTGGAAGAGGATCATATCTGTGTGGTAGACATCATGGGCGATCTTGATCAGCTCAATGTGCCATTCAGCCAGTTTGTCATAGAATGCAGTCAGCTCCTCCGGCTCTTCGATGAGGGCACAGAAGGCATCCTCAAAATTAATCAGGTCCGCAGTTCTTTCAAAAAATCCGTTTACGATGACAAAGTAGGAAAAGCGGTCTTCAGCGATCCGTCCTTTGTAATTCTCTTCGTAGTCCTTCTTCCAGTCTATGGCGGTCAAGTCAGGAAATTCCAGTTCTTCCCGCCATTTTGTAATGTCAGACAGCCTCTGTGTACCGGGTTTTACCATGGCAGCCTTTGTTTTTGGTTCGTATTCCCACTCAATGCCGAACCAGTCCGTGCCGCCGAAATTGCGGGCTTTTGCATCCGGCATAACAAGGGGCTGTATGGCATTGTTGTCAAGGGTCTGGTTTGGCACCCACAGAGGCATCCTGCCTTCCAGCATGCGGAGCATGTTTTCCTTGGGAGTGATGGGACGGTTGTATTTGGGAACTATGCTGTCCGGCGCGCCGTAAATGCCGGGCATGTTGTATTCACCCATGATCTCCAGTTCTTTTTCGTCAAATTTCATATTCTGATACCTCCTGTTATTTTCTGTTTCTTGCGGCAATCTCAGCGGAATACTGCTCCACTTTCTCTTTTGTCAGGCGGAAGCCGAAGAGAAGTAGGACAGCGGCCACAATCAGGGCCAGTGCAGGGATGACCATAAATGCCATGCAGATGCCTTTTTTCAGCTCTACAGATGCCATAGCAGCGTCGATGCTCGGGTCAAAGGCAGCGAAGGCAAGGCAGGCGGAGATGATGATACCCCTTGTCATAACACCGACTTTTAAGGGGACATTCTGAAGTCCGCTGATCCACCCGGTAGCATTTTTTCCTGTTTTCCACTCAGAGTAGATAATGGTATCGGCATAGAGAGCCGGAGTACACGCGTAGGCAATTCCATATCCGAACTGTGCCGCTGACATAAGAACAATGACCAGGGTCACGTTGGAATAGATGAAATTGGCGGCGATCAGTATGACAGCCATGGCGAAAAAGGTGACGATGGTGGTGGATCTGGTCGAGATTTTCTTTGCCATATTTTTGGCAAAATAAGAACCGATCACGCACAAAATGTTGGAGATCAGGATATATCTTGCCAGAAGGTCCGCGTTCTGTGCCACATAGGTGAAGTAATAGATGGCTACACCGGAGCACACGAAATTGAACATCCATTTTGCCAGATCAGCCAGCAAAAGGGAGAGGAGGGGCGGATTCTGCAGAAGGGCCTTGATCAGGTCCATACCTCCTGTCTTGGTGGTATCTTTTTTAGCTGCTGCGCTGTTTGCCGCTGCTTCTGCCTCCTCGTATCCGTCAAACATTTTAAAATGTGCAAAATAAAGCACTGCCATAATACATCCCAGTACAAAAGCGGTTGCGCCGTACTGGCTTTTTTCTCCGATCATGCCTGCAAAGAGAGCAGCCAGGGGAGGCCCCACATAGGAGAAAATCACCTTGGAAAAGTTAGCCCACGCAGCTCTTGTGGAGGCCAGATGCGCCCTGTCATCCGGTGTTTTGCCGGCTACCGCGATCATGGATACATTGGCCACATAGGGGAAGTTCCATACAACATGGCTGACAACAGCAGCCGCGATGATGATCGCTATGGAAAGAGGCCCGTCTCCGATTTTCAGAAACTGGAATGCATAGAGAAACGGTACCAGCCATGGCAGAAGAATCAGCCAGGAACGGTAGCGGCCCCATTTTTTCGGTTTGATACTGTTTAAGATGGCTCCATATATCCAGGACAGGCAGGCGTCTATGACGCTTGCGGTGGTGGTGATAAAGGAGACCGTTGCCAGTCCGAACTGTGCCAGATTTGTGAGGAAAAAGTTAAAGTAATAACTCTCCACATTGGTCATCAGGGTAAAGCCGCAGTCGCCGATGCCGTAGAACAGCTTCAGCGCCTTACTCAGTCCTTTCTTTTCGTTACTCATCTGAATTTCTCCCTTCCTTTTGGACAAAATGCGCACTTGCCCGTTCATACTTTTTGCTCACATACCGGTATGCAGTAATAAATTCATAACATCAGTATATAACAGGATTTCCGGTGCGTAAATCCGCACAGGGTTTCATTTGCCGAAAAAAGATTCCTACTTTTTGTAGCATAGGGTATGATCAATATGACGAAAGTTTTTTTCCGCTTTACAAACAAAAATGCACCTGTATATAATGAAGATATCATATGGTGTGCTGCAAAAGGAGGAAGGATTATGTATGAAGCACTGTATGCGTCTGTTCCCGATGCAGACGCCTATCTGGTACGGATTCAGCGAAAGCGCAGGGATGTGCTCACAAAGGAATACCTGGATGACCTGATCTATGGGCATCAGCTCCATGTTCCATTTGAAAATCTGGATGTCTGGATGTTTCAAAAGGACATTCCGCTGGACATTGAAGCAATCTATGAAAAGGTGGTGACAAAGCACAGAGGCGGCTACTGTTTTGAACTGAATGCCCTGTTTACCGCTCTGTTAAAGGACCTGGGGTTCCATGCCAGCTCCTGTATGTGCCGGATCACCAGGAATAAGAATTATGTGCCGCTTGTGCTTCACAGGGGAATTATTGTGGAGCTGGATGGCATGAAGTATTTCTGCGACGTGGGCTACGGCGGTCCCATGCCCCCGGGAGCAGTTCCGGTGCAGGACGGAGCAGTGGCGGATATGAGGGGAGAGCGGTACTATATGTATAAGGATGAAGTCCCCTGGTGGACCATGAAGAGAAGGACCGGCAGCGGGGAGATTGAGTCCATGCTGCAGTTCTATACCATGCCCCAGGAAGCTGTGGATTATATCCCCATGAATGAATACTGCTCCAAGAACGAAAATTCCGTGTTCCGTCAGAGGCTTTATCTGAATAAGAGGACAGAGCGTGGGAGTGTGTCGGTGATAGGGAATCGGTTTACGGAAGTGGAGAATGGGGTAGTGGTGCAGGAGATGGAGATTGGGGAGGAGGAGATGAAAGGGGTTTTGGAGAGGTATTTTGAGATTGTGCTGTAGTATTTATAGGGCGGATGCCGGGAAGAGGTAGAAAAGCAGGAAAGTAACGGAAAATTTTAGGGGGATTGTGTATTTTTATATAAAGGAAAAAGATCGGACTTGAAAATACAGGTTGAAGCTGGGGGTGTTCCATTAAAAAACTTACTTGTCAGAGTTGGGTATATTTTTGTGAAAATATTGTGTATTATTGTTATTTATGTTAAGATTAGATATAAAATTTGTTAGAGATGTTAGAGAAATAGTATTAAAGTACGGAGCAATTATGTATAAGAAAATTGCAAATTGGTTATTGAGTCATTCGGATAGAAAAAATTATAATGTTGATATATTGATATATGGATTGGAGGTGATAGGAGCTACTTGGGGTAAGACTTTATTTTTTTTATTGCTGGGATTGTGTAGTGGATACTTGACGGAGACAGTTGTGGTCTTACTTGTGTTTAGTGGGCTTCGTAGCCAAGCAGGAGGTCGGCATTGTAAAACAAGTTGGGGATGCAGTCTAACTATGATTTCAATTATTTACGGTTCTATCTTATTTGGAAAGCTGGTAAAGTTTCCGGATTTTTTGATGGTAATTTGTTTTGTGTTTTATGTTTTTTTATTATATGAATATGCGCCATATTGTACTGAAAAACACCCGATTTCGGATAAGTCGGAAATAAGACGGAGAAAAAGAAATTCAATAATCATTTTATTTTTTATAATGTTGACAGAACTAATAATACAAGACAGACAGGTGAAAGATATTATATTCTTGGCTTGTTCTATAGAAGTATTTAGTACAATATCATTAAAAGATGTTAATAGAATGATTATAAGAACAAGAGACTAATAACGATATTATAGACATGGGTTAAGAGCACACATAATTTTGCTATATGACTAGTAAGGTTAAATTACATAATGTATATACGCTATTTCAAGACAAAATCTTATATAATTATATCATTATCTTATAAAAAGGAGTGAAAATATTATGATAAATAAAAAAATGGATATTTTAGTTGAAAAAATTATTAAAACTGCACTGACATCTACAAAAAGTTCATCGATTATTCATGTTTACGAACCAGATGTGCCTGATTGTATGAAAGAATACTGTAAAAATTTGGAAACTCAAAATACAAATCAAAAAGAAGATTAGTTTATAAACAAGATATAAGTTTTCTATCGGAAATGAGCGTATGTATATGATTTTTACCACCATATAGTATTAAATTCCAATTTTTGATTTATGAGATTTTTTTAAATGATTCGTTTAAAAAAGAACGAAAAATGATAAGTGATCACTGTAGATTGTATATAATTAGACCTATTTTAGCTATTATGGTAAATTTTCCAGGCTATTGAGATTGTGTCACAACTGTCTTCATTCTATCTGTTTACTCACTAAGTACAAGCAAGTTTTTATATGCTCAAACGCGTATAAGGTTTCAGTATTAACGTAAGGCACATTCCTTATTCAGCCTGCGGTAGAGTTTTTACAAAGAATGGAAACCTTTCAATATTTATCTGAGTCAGGTACTAAAAGGTTTTAAAATGCTATAAGGATAACTTTAACCGGGCAGGCCGTACCTGCCCGGTCATCATCTTAAAGAAGAAGGCTTCATCCCAAACGTACTTTCAAAGGCAGCATAAAATTGTGATCTGCTGGAATAATTTATTGCATCTGCGATTTCGCTTATGGTCAACTGAGAATTACATAATAAGTTATATGCTTCTTCCATACAGACAGCCTGGTTATATTTTTTGATTGTCTGATTCATTTTTGCCTGAAACACTTTTGATAAATAATCTTTGTGAAAGTGAAAAACAGCAGACAGCTCAGAACCGCTTATCTTATATCGGTGGGTATCCAGATACTGTTTTATGTTTTTTGTTAAATCTTCCATGGATTGCGGAACGATTTGGTGTTGTTCCGCTTTATAGGATGAATCCGTAATAGAAAAAAGAAGACGGCAGAAAAGTCCGTATACGATAGATTCGTATCCGGGCTTTTTTTTCCGCAATTCCTCATTGATCTGATGAAAATGATCGGAGACTTCAGGGGTTTCCCCTGATTCACCCTGATTTGAAAAAATAAAATAGTCTGAATTTTTATATTCACTGTTTCTATAACACGAAAGAAAAAAGTCCTGAAATATTTTCGGAAGCATGGTAAACCGGTGGTTTTGATTATAAAAGTAAGTTAAGAACTCAGAGGTAACCGTTAAAATTATGATGATTGAATCAGAGGAGGATATCATACCGCTTTTACAATTGGGGTTCATGATCATAATATCATTTTTTTGTAACTGATAATTCGTATGATTGATTTGATTTAAGGATGTACCTTTTACAACGTAAATCATTTCAAATCCACCATGTTTTTGAATGGCTGTTTCGTATATTTTTCCCATATCTATGGAGCCGTTTATGATGCCTGATGTTTGAAAATCCGCGTAATTCACAATAAATTCATTCTGAAATGTTTGGTTTATGGTTTTGGAGCCGAGAATATTGACGTTTGTGTCAATATACTCAGCGGTGGTAGAGAAGTGTTTAAGTTTGTGAGAGAGAAGGGTGTTATTTGTCTGCAGTTTAATATAGGTGTCATTTATATTCTTCAATTATATACCTCCATATACATAAATCCTCTACTCTATAATATATCTAAAAAACATACATTACAATAAAAATATACAATTAAACGAACACAAAAAAGAAATTTCTTTTGCTATAATCCAGGTATCAGTCTTATCCGGGCAGAAAGAGTGATTAGGAAAACATGCAGGAGGAAAAAATTATGAGGAAAAAAGTGGAAGAAATGTTGAATATGCTGACGTTAGATGAGAAAATCGCACTTTGTTCCGGTGCTGATTTCTGGCACACGGAAAAAGTAGAGAGACTCGGGATCCCATCCGTGATGATGTGCGACGGCCCTCATGGTCTTCGCAAACAGGAGGGCGAAAGTGACCATATGGGAATTCACGAAAGTATTAAGACGGTTTGTTATCCGAGTGCATCGGCATTGGCCTCCGGTTTTGATGAAAATGTTCTGGAACAGCTTGGAGAGGCATTGGGAAGAGAATGTCAGGCAGAGGATGTGGGTATGCTTCTCGGACCGGGACTGAATATGAAGAGAAGTCCCCTGTGCGGAAGAAACTTTGAATATTTCAGTGAGGATCCTTATCTGGCGGGAAAACTGGCGGGTGCTTATATCAGGAGCCTGCAGAAGCAGGGCGTCGCAGCCTGTGTAAAGCATTTTGCGGCTAATAACCAGGAAACCATGCGTATGAATGGTTCTTCCAATATGGACGAACGAACCCTGCATGAGATCTATCTTCCGGCTTTTGAGATGGCTGTAAAAGAAGGAAAAACACGCAGTGTAATGTGTGCTTACAATGCGGTCAACGGAGAATTCTGTTCAGAAAACAAAATGCTGTTGACAGATATTCTTCGTAAAAAGTGGGGATTTGATGGTTTTGTTGTCACAGACTGGGGCGCTGCAAAGGATGTGGTAAAGGGCATCCGGGCAGGGTTGAATCTGGTTATGCCGGGAGGATATGGTACCCATGAGGCAGCATTAAAAGCCGCTTTGGAGAGCGGTAAGGTGACGAAATCGGAAGTGGATGCTATTGTCGCTGATGTCTTGCAGTTCATTTTCGACTATCAGGAACAGAAACAGGAAAATACCGGTATTGATAGAGAGGAATTAGCAAAATTAAGCGAAGAACTGGCTGTTCAGTGTGCGGTACTGCTGAAAAATGATTCGTGTGACGAAAAAGTATTGCCGATCAGTACTGAAAAAAAGGCTGTATTTATCGGCGCGTTTGCGGAGAAACCACGTTATCAGGGAAGCGGCAGCAGCCATATTAATGCGAACCGTGTGACAAGTGCATTAGAGGCAGCGAAAAAATATTGCGTTGCCTATGCAAAAGGATATCACGCAGAAACGGAATCAGCAGATGAGGAATTGGTACAGGAGGCTGTAAAGGCAGCAAAACAGGCAGATGTTGCAGTTGTATTTGCCGGATTGCCGGATTCCTTTGAATCGGAAGGCTTTGACAGGGAACATGATCAGCTCCCTGACAATCAGAACAGACTGATCGAAGAAATTTCAGAAGTACAGAAGAATCTGGTTGTTGTACTGCATGGCGGTTCCCCTATGCATCTGCCGTGGCTTAAAAAAGTGAAAGCGGTGTTGTGTATGCATCTGGGAGGACAGCAGGTTGGAGCCGCAGCGGTCCGTTTGCTATATGGACAGGACAATCCGAGCGGAAAGCTGGCAGAGACATGGGCAAAAAAATTGCCGGATACCCCGGCTTATCTGAATTTCCCGGGACCGGACGGTATCGCTGATTACTGTGAGCGGATTTATATGGGATATCGTTATTATGACAAAAAAGAAATGGATGTGCAGTTCCCGTTTGGACACGGATGTTCTTATACAGATTTTGCGTACAGCGACTTAAAGGTCGAAAAATCGACTTTGTCAGATACAGAAACTGTGCGGGTTACATGTAAAATAAAAAATACCGGTTCTGTTTACGGAAAGGAAGTCGTACAGCTTTATGTCAGAGATTTGGAAAGCAGTGTGGACAGACCGGTGAGAGAATTAAAAGGTTTTGTAAAGACTGACTTGAATCCGAATCAGGAAAAACAGGTAGAGTTTCTTTTGGATAAGAGAAGTTTTGCTTACTATGAAACAAAAATTCATGACTGGTATGTGGAAAGCGGCGATTTTGCCATTGAGATCGGTGCCTCAAGCAGAGATATCCGATTAAGAGAAATTGTTCATGTGGACAGCAGTGCAGAGCTGCCATACCATTACACCTTGGAGTCAAATGTCGGCAGCCTGTTAAAAACAGCAAAGGGACGTGCTGTATTGGAGCAGCTGATGCTTCCCATGTCGAAGGGAGAGGAAGAAAGCACCTTTGACGTGTTGGGAGAAGGTGCGGCGAAAATGCAGCAGAGAATGTTTCTGGAAATGCCCCTGGGGATACTGGAAAGTTTCGGCGGAATGACAAGGGAGCAGCTGATGCAGATAGTGCAGGACTTAAATAAATAAAAATTATGTGGCCGTGGACAGGCAGAGATCAGGAGGAAATAACCATGTTACAGGATAAAACATATCTCAATCCGGAGCTTTCAATAGAAGAACGAACGGAAAACTTGTTGGCACAGATGAATTTGATGGATAAGATCGGACAGATGAACCAGGTATGGGGATTGGAGCAGATGAAAGAATTCGGAGGACCGGACCCCGAAGATATGGCGCGTAAGGGGCTTGCAGGTTCTATGTTATACCTGCTAAATAAAGAAAAAAGAAATGCCATTCAGAAAATCGCAGTAGAAGAAAGCCCATGTGGGATTCCCATTTTATATGGTTCGGATGTAGTCCACGGATATAGAACGGGATTCCCCATTCCGTTGGCAATGGCTGCTTCATGGGACCCCAAAGTGCTTCGGGAAAGCCAGCGTGCTGCAGCAGAGGAAGCCAGAAGAGATGGAATCCACTGGACCTTTTTCCCGAACGCTGACATTGCAAGAGACACCAGATGGGGAAGAGTGGGGGAAACCATGGGGGAAGATCCCTGCCTTGCATCAAAGCTTGTAGAGGCACAAATTCAGGGTTTTCACGGTGAATCATTAAACGCACAAGATTCCCTGATGACATGTGTCAAGCATTTTGCCGGGTATGGTGCCTGCATGGGAGGAAGAGACTACGACCAGGTCATTTTATCGGAAGCAGAGCTTCGCAATGTGTATTTCCCTACATTTGAAGCAGGATTAAAAGCAGGCGCAGAGACGGTAATGACCGCCTATATGGATTTGAACAATGTTCCCGCAACGATCAATCACTTTCTTTTAAATGAGGTATTAAGAGAGGAATGGGGGTTTAATGGGTTCGTGGTGACAGACGCAGGAACCATCGGAAGCCTTATCACTCAGGGACTGACAAAAGACGGAGAAGACGCTGTTTTGCGCTCAATGGATGCGCATGTAGACATGGATATGGGGAGCTTTCAATATGTCCAGTTTCTGGCCAAACTTGTCCGTGAAGGAAAAATAAAAGAGGAGCAGATTGATGATGCGGTAAGGCGTATTCTGAAAACCAAGTTTGAACTTGGATTATTTGAACATCCGTACACTGACATAGAATCAGAGGAAGATGAAAGGGAACATAGAAAAAAAGCTCTATGGAGTGCAGAACAGAGTATTGTACTGCTTAAAAACAGAGAATCCATTCTTCCTTTATCAAAAGATATTAAGAAACTGGCTGTGATCGGACCAATTGCGGATGCAAAAGATGACACAGAAGGAATTCTCGGAATGTCTAATGTGCCGCAGGCAGTAACCGTATTAGAGGGAATCCGTAATAAGATTCCTGATGCAGAGATTATTTACAGACCGGGAGCATGGTTAAAAAGAGATATTCCGAGTATGGTCTCTCAGATTCTTCCTGATTTTTGCGGCAAAAAGGAAAAAGAAAAGCAGACGGATGAGGAAGCGGAACTTGCAATTGTAGAAGCAGTTGAGGCGGCAAAACAGGTGGATACGGTTGTCATGGTGCTGGGAGAAGCAGTCAATATGTCAGGGGAAGCTGCATCGAGAACAACCCTTGATTTACCCGGCAGACAGCAGGAACTTCTTGAGAAAGTATACGAAACAGGAAAGCAGATTGTACTTGTGCTCCTGGGCGGACGACCGCTTTCACTTACATGGGCCGATGAGCATATAGATGCCATTGTAGAAGCTTTTCAGCCGGGATGGGAAGGCGGCAATGCAGTTGCTAATATTCTCTTCGGAGACGTAAATCCAAGTGCAAAATTACCGATCACAGTTCCGAGAAGTGCCGGACAGTGTCCGAAATTCTATGCAGAAAATCTCACACATCAGCCAGCGGAAGATCAGCCAAAACCTTATTCCAGGTATTGGAATGAAGAGGGAACTCCCTTATATCCGTTTGGATATGGACTGAGTTATACAACATTTGAATACAGCGATCTTGTATTGGAAAAAGAGAAGATCCAGTTAGGGGAAGAGGCTGTTGTGCGATTCAATCTTTCCAATACAGGAAGCCGGGCAGGGGCTGAAATTGCGCAGCTCTATATCCACCAGAGATATGGAAGTGACACCAGACCAAAGAGACTGTTGAAGGGATTTACGAAGATAGATTTGATGCCGGGTGAAACCAGAACAATTGCATTGAAATTGACAGCAGATGATTTGCGTTATTACAGCAGCAGCAAAAAAGCCTATGTTCAGGATGAAACAGTCATCGACATATGGGTTGGAGGGAATGTGAATGCAGAATTACATACGACTCTTTATGTGGGAAAGAAGGAAAACAAATGATTACAATCAGGAATAAAAAGGGTAAACGTTCAAAATTATTCTATTTTGTTTGGTCAGCGCCTCTGATCGGATCAGCATGTGTACTGATTCTTCTTGGATATATTACATATTTTTCAACAGATGTTTTAGGACTGCCATCCGGACTTGTGGGCCTTCTGCTGCTTTTATCAAAGATTTTTGATGGAGTGACCGATATTTTGGCTGGGTATTTGATTGATAGGACAAATACAAGATGGGGAAAGGCAAGACCATATGATATCACCTTTGCGTTCTATGCGATCGCAACGCTTATATTGTTTTCCATTCCGAATATCGGAACAGTTGGAACGGCAATTCTTGTGTTTATTTTATATACAATGGTTTTTTCAATTTTTCAGACATTGTATTCCTGTGCAGGAACCGTATATCTTGCAAGGGCAGTGACAGATAAAGAGGACCAGGTGTCTGTCGGAGCATTGACAGGAATGATCTCAGCATTTTCATCTGTGGTGTTAAGCGTTTTACTTCCTTTATTAATCGATAAAATCGGAAAAACGGCATCCGGCTGGAGAACGATCGCTGCTATGATCTGTATTCCTGCAATTGTTTTATCCTTTATCCGAATTTTTCTTATTCCGGAAGTGGATGGTACTGCTGAAACTGTAATGAAAGATAAATCAAAGAAACTTACAATTGTACAGAGTGCAAAACTGTTATTTAGCAATCGTTATCTGATGTTTTTCGGATTGGCACTTTTGATGACAAATATTGCATCTAATATCGTCGCGAATTCACAAACTTACTATTTTAAGTATGTTGTGGGGGATATTTCCATGATGTCACTTGTTTCGGTGACATCCATTGCGGGTCCATTGACGATCGCTTTTTATCCTATGCTGTCAAAGAAGATAGGAATGAAGAATTTGATGGCGGCTGCATTACTGATTGGTGCCGTTGGAAAACTGCTGCCGTTATTAGGGGTGACAAGTATGCCGCTGTTATTGGTTTCGGCATTATTCTTTTCTATATCTTTTATGCCCATTTTTATTCTTACCTCAAATGTAATTATCAATTGTATGGATTATGGTGAGTATAAAAACGGGGTTAGAGGAGAAGGGATTTATACTTGTGTATCGGGTTTTTGCAGTAAAGTCGGAACCGGTTTGGCAAGCGGCATGTTAGGACTTGTCACAGCACTGGGCGGTTATGACGGCACTGCGGCGGTACAAAGCAGTTCGGCAGTAAATTCCGTGATCCTTTTGTTTACCGTGGTACCGGCGGCTTTGTATTTTCTGGCTGTATTGGCATTACGATTTTATAAATTGGATAAAGAATTGCCATATATTCAGGAAGAATTAAAAAAGAGAAGCACACCTTCTGCAGGGTGAAAAAATAGTATGTTGTATCCTACAGCGGCCTTTTGCTGCAGCGAACAACATTCCGATGATAAGAACCTCTGCTCCCATCCCGGGAGCCGGAGGTTTTTTGCCGTCACCCTACATATTTACCGAATTACAGAATAGATTTGAAAAAATCCCCAAAATAAGTTATGATATAGGACGAATCCGAAACAGAAAGGAAAAAGATATGGGTTGGGAATTTACGATATTGGATGCTTTGCAGCAGATACATACCCCTCTGCTGGACAAAATTTTAGTATTTATCACATCCCTTGGAAACGCAGGATGGTTCTGGATCGTACTTGGTCTGGTGCTGCTCTGTGTGAAGAAATACAGAAAGTATGGCGTTCTTGTGCTGGGGGCGCTGATATTATCCGCTTTGTTTGGAAATATTATATTAAAGCCGCTGGTGGCCAGGCAGCGTCCCTGCTGGATCAACGACACCGTGGAGCTGCTGATCCGGGTGCCGAAGGACTATTCCTTTCCGTCAGGTCACACGCAGGCCTCCTTTGCCGCGGCCACAGCGCTGTTTACGGGCAATAAAAAGGCCGGCATCTGCGCCTATGTGCTGGCTGCCCTGATCGCCTTTTCACGCCTGTACCTGTATGTGCATTTCCCTACAGATGTAATGGCGGGTGTTGTCATCGGCATCTGCTGTGGGCTGCTGTCTGCGTATGTATTTGGCTGTGTGAAAAGCCGCCGAATGAATCCGAACAAATAACAGGAGAACCAAGATGAGAAAAGATTTAAAAATGATAGCCATTGACCTGGACGGTACGCTTCTTCGGGACGACTGCACCATCTCAGAGAGGACCAGGGAAGCTGTGGAGGAAGCGGGAAGAAAAGGATACCTGATTGTGCCCACAACAGGCCGCTCCTACCGCAATGCCCGGTTTGTTTTAAAAGATTTCAGGGAGATTTCCTATTTCATAAACGGTAACGGCTCCGTTATCACCGACGGCAGGACAGGAGATGTCCTGTATTTTCATGAAATGGATATGGACAATGTCAGGAAGATCTACGAGCTTGCGGCACAGTATGATACCTATGTGGAAATCTATGCGGGACAGGATGCCTATATGGATGCAAAGGGGCAGGAAGTTATAAGAAGGTGCGGTCTTCCGGTTGAATACTGCGACCAGCTTCTTGCCACCAACAAAATGACAGCAGACTACAGGCAGCTTCTTGCAGAGGATGGAATCCGTGTGGGAAAGGTACATATTTTAGTATCCAAAATGGAAGAAAAGGATAAGCTGATAAGGGAAATAGATATGCTCCCCGGTGTACATCCCATTTCCGTCATCCCCAACAATATAGAAGTGGTGCACGGAAGATGGAGCAAATGGAATGCCATTGTAAAGCTGGCCGACATGATCGGGGTCAGACAGGAAGAGATCATGGCAGTCGGTGACAGCAATAATGATTATGAAATGCTTTTAAATGCCGGATACTCTGTGGCTATGGGCAATGCCTGCAGCAGAGTGAAGGAGATCAGCAGCGCAGTGACAGACACTAATGAGAATGACGGTGCTGCAAAAGCGATTGAGAGTATACTGAAATAGAAAGGACGAACAGGAATGGCAAAAAAAACAACCTATGATGCCAGCAGCATCACAGTTCTGGAGGGACTGGAGGCTGTAAGGAAACGGCCCGGTATGTATATCGGCAGTGTTTCCCGGAAGGGTTTGAACCATTTGATTTATGAGATTGTAGACAACGCGGTGGATGAGCATCTGGCCGGATTTTGTACGGATATCCGCGTGACGCTGGAGCGGGACGGCTCTGCCACTGTGGAGGATAACGGACGTGGAATCCCTGTGGGCATGCATGAAAAGGGGATGTCAGCCGAGAGGCTTGTATTCACCACACTGCATGCAGGCGGAAAGTTTGATGACTCCGCGTATAAGACAAGCGGAGGCCTTCATGGTGTCGGCTCCTCTGTGGTCAACGCTTTGTCCATATATCTGGATATCAAGATCAGCCGAGAGGGCTATATTCATCACGACCACTATGAGCGGGGAATCCCCACCATTGAGCTGGAGGAGGGCCTGCTTCCGAAGCTCGGAAGGACAAAAGCCACAGGTACGCTGGTGAATTTTCTGCCGGACCCGGAGATCTTCGAGAAGACACGATTCTCTGCCACGGAGGTGAAGAGCCGTCTTCACGAGACTGCCTATCTGAATCCTGAGCTGACCATTGTATTTGAGGATAAGAGAGGGGACGAACCGGAGAGCATCACCTTCCATGAACCGGAAGGTATCGTGGGCTTTATCAAGGATCTGAACAAAAAATGTGAGATCCTCCATGAACCTGTCTATTTTAAGGGAGAATCCGAGGGCATCACCGTGGAGGTTGCCTTCCAGTATATCAATGAATTTCGGGAAAATGTGCTGGGCTTCTGCAACAACATCTACAATGCAGAGGGCGGCACCCATCTGACCGGTTTTAAGACCACATTCACTTCGGTGATGAACAACTATGCCAGGGAACTCGGTGTCTTGAAGGAAAAAGACCCCAACTTCACAGGGGCGGACATCCGAAATGGAATGACGGCGGTGGTGTCCATCAAGCATCCCTCTCCCCGGTTTGAGGGACAGACCAAGACTAAGCTGGACAACCAGGACGCGGCCAAAGCCACAGGAAAAGTGACAGGGGAAGAAGTTGTCTTATTTATGGACAGAAATCTGGACACCCTGAAGAACATTCTGTCCTGCGCGGAGAAGTCCGCAAAGATCAGAAAGACGGAGGAGAAGGCCAAGACCAATCTGCTGACCAGGCAGAAATACTCCTTTGACTCCAACGGCAAGCTGGCAAACTGTGAAAAAAGAGACCCTTCTCTGTGTGAAATCTTCATTGTGGAGGGAGATTCCGCCGGGGGAAGTGCCAAGACAGCCAGGGACAGAAGTTTCCAGGCCATCCTTCCCATCCGCGGTAAGATCCTCAACGTGGAGAAAGCCACCATTGACAAGGTGCTGGCAAATGCGGAGATCAAAACCATGATCAATGCCTTCGGCTGCGGATTTTCCGAGGGATACGGCAATGACTTTGACATCAGCAAGCTGCGCTATGATAAGATCATCATCATGGCCGATGCCGACGTGGACGGTGCCCACATTTCCACCCTGCTTCTGACTTTGTTCTACCGGTTCATGCCGGAACTGATCTATGAGGGACACGTGTACATTGCCATGCCGCCCCTCTATAAAGCCATGCCCGCAAAAGGGAAAGAGGAATACCTCTATGACGACAAGGCTCTGGAACGTTACAGAAAAAGGCACAAAGGCCCCTTCACCCTGCAGCGGTACAAAGGTCTCGGTGAGATGGACGCGCAGCAGCTCTGGGAGACAACCCTGAACCCGGAGACCAGGCTTTTGAAGCTGGTGGAGATCGAGGATGCGCGTATGGCATCCGACGTGACAGAGGTACTGATGGGAACGGAAGTGCCTCCCCGGAAAGCATTCATCTACGAGCACGCCCAGGATGCGGAATTAGACATATAGGAGGAGCAAAATGGCGAACGTACAGGATAATATTATCAGAACAGAATATTCGGAGATCATGCAGAAGTCTTATATTGACTATGCCATGAGTGTTATCGTCGCCCGCGCCCTTCCGGATGTGCGGGACGGCTTAAAGCCGGTGCAGAGGAGAACCCTTTACGATATGTATGAGCTGGGGATCCGCTATGACAGGCCATACAGGAAATGTGCCCGTATCGTAGGCGATACTATGGGTAAATACCATCCCCACGGAGATAGTTCAATCTATGAATCCCTGGTGGTCATGGCCCAGGAGTTTAAAAAAGGCCAGACCCTGGTGGACGGCCACGGCAACTTCGGCTCCATAGAAGGGGACGGGGCGGCTGCCATGAGGTACACAGAGGCCCGTCTGGAGAAAATAACCCAGGAGGTATATCTGGCAGACCTTGACAAGAATGTGGTGGATTTTGTTCCCAACTTTGATGAGACGGAAAAAGAGCCTGCAGTGCTTCCCGTGAAGGTCCCGAACCTGTTGTTAAACGGAGCGGACGGCATCGCCGTAGGTATGGCGACCAGTATTCCTCCCCACAACTTAAACGAAGTCATTGACGGTGTCATCGCCTATATGAAGGATAACACCATCACCACGCAGGGGCTGATGAAATACATCAAAGGCCCTGATTTCCCCACAGGCGGAATCGTGGTCAACAAGGATGACCTTCCCGCCATCTATGAGAGCGGGAGCGGCAAGATCAAGCTCCGCGGCAAGGTGGAGGTGGAGAAGGGAAAAGCAGGAAGAACCCTTCTGGTCATCACAGAGATCCCATACACCATGATCGGCGCCAACATCGGCAAATTCCTGAACGATGTGGCAACCCTTGTGGAGACAAAAAAGACCACGGATATTGTGGATATCTCCAACCAGTCTTCAAAAGAGGGAATCCGCATTGTGCTGGAACTGAAAAAGGGCGCGGATGTGGAGAACCTGACCAACATGCTGTACAAGAAGACAAGGCTGGAGGACACTTTCGGCGTAAATATGCTTGCCGTTGCGGACGGAAGGCCTGAGATCTTAAGTCTGAAACAGGTCATTGAGTACCATGTGGATTTCCAGTTCGAGGTGGCTACCAGAAAGTATCAGACACTCCTTGCAAAAGAGCGGGAAAAACAGGAGATACAGGAAGGTCTCATAAAGGCCTGTGATGTCATAGACCTGATCATTGAGATCCTCAGGGGAAGCAAGAACAGAGAACAGGTGAAAAACTGCCTGGTCAGCGGTATCACAGAGGGGATACGCTTTAAGACAAAGATAAGCGAGCGGCAGGCAGGAAAGCTGCGGTTTACGGAAAGACAGGCGGCTGCTATTCTGGATATGCGTCTCTATAAGCTTATCGGCCTGGAAGTGGAGGCACTTATGGCAGAGCATGAGACCACGCTGAAAAATATTGCCCGCTACGAGGATATCTTAAATAATTATGACTCCATGGCAGCTGTTATCATCGACGAGCTCAGAGCCGTGAAAAAAGAATTCGGAAAGAAGCGTCTCACTGCCATTGAAAACGCAGCAGAAGCTGTGTACGAGGAAAAGAAAATAGAAGAGATGGAAGTTGTCTTTCTCATGGATCGTTTCGGGTATGCCAGGACCATCGACAAGGCAGCCTATGAACGGAATAAGGAGACTGCGGACAGTGAGAATAAATATATTTTCTCCTGTATGAACACGGACAAGATCTGTGTGTTTACAGATTCCGGCAGAATGCATACCATCAAGGTGCTGGACCTGCCCTACGGAAAATTCAGAGATAAAGGCACACCCATTGACAATGTGAGCAACTATGACAGCTCTGCGGAGCAGATGGTATTTGTATCCAGCCTCTCCGGAATTAAAGATTCCATGCTGTTCTTTGCCACGAAGACAGGTATGCTGAAACAGGTGACAGGAACAGAATTTGATGTGTCCAAGCGGACCATAGCAGCCACAAAGCTGGCGGAAGGCGACCAGTTGGTACTGGTACAGATCGCCGACCCCATGGAATATGTGGTGCTGCAGACAAAGAACGGCATTTTTCTGCGCTTTCTGAAGGAAGAGGTTCCGGATAAGAAGAAAACAGCCATCGGCGTGCGCGGTATTCGCCTTGCCGGGGACGATGAGGTGGAGCACGCTTACCTGCTGGAAGGCCGCACAGAGTATACCGTTACCTACAAGGAGAAGAGTGTGGCACTGAACCGGCTGAAGCTGGCAAAACGTGATACAAAAGGTACAAAGGTAAGGCTGTAGCAGGCCGGTTTGGCCGCAGGGATCAGCGCCGATACGGGAGGGCCTAATGAGATATCGTTTGAATAAGAAAATGTCAGGCCTCGGGGAAAAGGAAATTCTGGCTCCCGGAGACTGCCTTATTGAGATACTGACATTGGAATCCTACAAAAGAAAATACGGGGACAGCAGTCCGGGGCGCCTGCTTTTAAGAAGCCTGGAGCACGTGCATTTCTGCAAGGCGGAGCTGCAGAAGGACTGCGTGGTGGGAACTTTTTCCGTGCCCCAGAAAGAAAAACTTCTGGAAAAACCCATCTCCTTCGGGTATTATATGGATAGGGAGAAGCTGTTGTTTGTGGACGAATCCGGATTTGTGGCCCATATAGTAAAAGAGATGGAGGAAATCCGGTTCCAGGAGCAGAGTTATGTGGCGCATTTTCTCTTTGAATTTATGGAGCGCCTGTTAGAAGATGATGTCCGTTTTCTCCAGGCGTATGAACTCAGGATGACAGACTTGGAGGACGGGCTGTTCCGTCGGGAGATCAAGGACTGTCCGGCAAGGATGCTGACTGTGCGCAGGGAGCTTCTGCGCATGAACACCTACTATGACCAGCTTGCGGACTTCTGTGAAATGCTGGAGGAAAATTATACGGGATTTCTCGGGGAGGAGGACTGCCGCCTTTTCCGAGTAATGGCAAAAAGAATAGAGCGCCTTGCGGACAACACCAGAAACCTGCGGGAATATACCCTTCAGATCCGGGAAATGTATCAGGCCAGAACTGCGGAGCGGCAGAACAAGATCATGCAGTTCCTCACCGTCGTCACCACTATTTTCATGCCCCTGACGCTGATCACCGGCTGGTATGGCATGAACTTTGTGAATATGCCGGAGCTTTACTATAAAGGCAGCTATTTTATCATTATCGGTGTGGTGCTTCTGATCGTTATCATAGAGATTTTGTATTTTAAACATAAGAATTGGTTTGACTAGGAGAAGATGCCTATGAGAAAAAGAGTATACAGCCTGCTTCTGTGCGGGACGCTCCTGGTCTCCTTTCTGTTTTCCGGCTGCGGCAGGGGGATAGAGACGGAGGCGGAGACAAAAGAAAGTGTGACCGAATCCGTACAAAAGAAGATCTATCAGGTCTTTGAGCCGGAGAAGGAGAAAATTGCGGAGGCGGATGCCCTTCAGTATATAAACGGCGAATACATACCCTATGGTTATGAGAGCCTGACAGAGGACCAGCAGAAGTTATACCGACAGCTTTTGAACGGGATTCTGGAATATAAGGATATCGTCACTGTGGATGCCTGTACGGAGGAAGATATTAACCGGGTCAACAATATGGTGTTCGTGGACCATCCGGAATTTTTCTGGCTGGACCAGCAGTCCTACACCTTCCAGGGAGACGGCAGCGCGGAGGCGGCCGGCAGTGTGGATCTGCAGCTTGTGTACAATATAGATAAGGCGGAGATAGAATCCACAAAAGCCGGCATTGAGGCGGCAGCAGACCAGTGGATCGCACAGGTACCGGCAGATGCGGATACATATGGGAAAATCAAGTATATTTACGAATTTTTGAGCCAGAATACAGCATATGACCAGTCCTGCCCAAACAACCAGAATATTCAGAGCGTCTTCTTAAACCAGGTCACGGTATGTGCCGGATTTTCCAAAGCGACCCAGTACCTTTTGGGAAAGATGGGAATTTTCTGTACGCTGGTCACCGGAAAAGCAGCGCCAAATGATGAGGAACATGCATGGAATCTGGTGAAGATAGGAGAGAATTATTACTATGTGGATACCACCTGGGCAAATCCGGGATTTTCGGAGAAACAGGAAGGGGCCGTGCAGGAGATCTCCTACACTTATCTGTGCTGTGATGCCGCCACACTCCTTGCTACACATACACCGGACGACCTTCTGCCGCTGCCGGAATGCACAGATGACAGCTATAACTATTACAAAATGAACGGCACCTGGTACTCATACTATGAGGAGAATGAATTCTACAATATACTCACTGCATCCATATCGGAAGGAAGGGAGCGGGAAGATTTCAAGTTTGACGATCCGGACAGTTACCGACAGGCTGTAGCCGCCATGGTGGACGGTGATCTGATCGAGCGGGCTGTGCGGGATGCCTATCCGTTCCAGGAGGGGGAAACCTATCAGTGGAACATCGGATACAGCGATGAGGACATGCTCCTCACGGTCTATTGGTAAAAAACACTTGCAACTTTACTGCTTTAGTGGTATTCTGGTATAGAACTTGATAATCACGATAACATAAGAGTGGGCCTTCGGTCCACTCTTATTATGTAGTGGGAAACTAAGTACCCATAAAGTTGCCACGAATATAAATGTTCCGTTATAACTTTATCGAATAGCGGACAGAAAATGCGGAAGAAGGTGAAAGAATGAGTCAGAGAGAAAAATACGAGCAGAAAGCAGAAGCCCTGATAACACCCATACTGGAGAGCAATGGGTTTGAGCTTGTGGATATGGAATATGTGAAGGAAGGCAGTAACTGGTATCTGCGTGCCTACATTGACAAAGAAGGCGGCATTACTGTAGATGACTGTGAGGTTGTCAGCAGAGCATTTTCTGAAAAGCTGGATGAAGAAGACTTTATCGACACTGCTTATATTATGGAAGTGAGTTCCCCGGGTCTTGGAAGACCACTGAAAAAAGAAAAGGACTACTTAAGAAACATGGGCAAAGAGCTGGAGATCAGAACTTACCGTGCCATTGACCGGGAGAAGGAATTCTACGGTATACTGAAAGCCTACGATGCGGACAGCGTGACCATTGAGAATGAAGATGGGGAGCGCACCTTTTTGAAGGCTGACATTGCACTGATCAGGCAGGCATTTGACTTTTAACAGCAGTGGATATTATATAGAAGAAATTCAGGAGGATGTAAAAAAATGAATACAGAGTTATTAGAGGCGCTGGATATTCTGGAAAAAGAGAAATCCATCAGCAAAGATACGCTTTTGGAAGCCATTGAGCAGTCCCTGATCCAGGCGTGCAAGAACCATTTCGGCAAGGCTGACAATGTGCACGTAAATATCAACCCCGAGACCTGTGATTTCGGCGTGTACGCGGAGAAGACTGTGGTGGAGGAAGTGATGGACCCGGTCATGGAGATCAGCCTGGCAAATGCCAAGATGATGAATTCCCAGTATGAGCTGGGAGATGTGGTGAATGTGGAGATCAAGTCCAAGGAGTTCGGAAGGATCGCCACCCAGAATGCCAAGAACGTAATTCTGCAGAAAATCCGTGAAGAAGAGAGAAAAGTGATCTTCAACCAGTATTACGGAAAGGAAAAAGATGTTGTGACAGGTATCGTACAGAGAAGCCTGGGCAGAAACTACAGCATCAACCTGGGCAAGGCAGATGCCATCCTGACAGAGAACGAACAGGTGAAGACAGAGGTGTTCCGCCCCACAGAGAGGATCAAACTGTATATCCTGGAGGTAAAAGATACCCCCAAGGGACCGAAGATCCTTGTGTCCAGGACACATCCGGAACTGGTGAAACGTCTTTTCGAGGCGGAGGTCACAGAGGTGAAGGACGGCACGGTGGAGATCAAGAGCATTGCCAGAGAAGCGGGCTCCCGTACGAAGATCGCTGTGTGGAGCAATGACCCGGATGTAGATCCCGTGGGTGCCTGTGTTGGTATGAACGGCGCCAGAGTCAATGCTATTGTGGAAGAGTTAAGGGGCGAGAAGATTGATATTATCAACTGGAGCGACAACCCGGCACTTCTCATTGAGAATGCGTTAAGTCCCGCAAAAGTCATCTCTGTTATGGCTGACCCGGATGAGAAGACAGCTATGGTCATTGTTCCGGATTACCAGCTCTCCCTGGCGATCGGCAAAGAGGGACAGAATGCCAGACTTGCAGCCAGGCTGACAGGATTCAAAATCGATATAAAGAGCGAGACACAGGCCAGAGAGTCCGGTGATTTCGATTTCTATGAGGAAGAGTTTGAAGAGGAAGAGTTTACAGAAGAAGGCTACGACGAGGAAGCATACGGGGAAGAGGACATAATAGAGAACTATGAAGAACCTTCCGATCTGCCGCTTCCCGGTGAAGAAGAGTAGGTGAGAGTATGGGTACGGTCAGGAAAGTCCCTATGCGGAAATGTACCGGCTGCGGTGAGATGAAGAGCAAGAAGGAAATGCTCCGTGTTCTGAAGACACCGGAGGATGAGATCATTCTGGATGCCACAGGCAGAAAGAACGGCAGAGGGGCATATCTGTGTTTTGACAAGGAATGCCTGCAGAAGGCCATCAAAAACAGAGGACTGGAGCGCTCTTTAAAGACAGCGATTCCGGTATCTGTATATGAGAGCCTGGAAAAGGAGTTTGATAAGCTTGAGCATCAGTAAAGAACTGTCCCTTCTGGGACTGGCGGCTAAAGCCGGAAGAGTGGTAAGCGGCGAGTTTGCCACGGAAAAAGCAGTGAAGGCAGGAAAAGCGCGCCTTGTCCTTGTGGCAGGCGATGCATCAGATAATTCAAAAAAAAAGTTTTCCGACATGTGTACTTACTATAAGGTGCCGCTGTATGTTGTCGGAACAAAGGAGGAGTTGGGAGGTGCCATTGGAAAGGATTACCGCGCGTCTCTGGGTGTGACGGATGATAATTTCGCAGTGGCGATGAAGAAAAAGCTGGAACAGATGGGAAAATAAAAAGGAGGGCAATATATGTCAAAACTGAGAGTGCATGAAATTGCAAGGGAATTAGATAAAACCAACAAGGAGGTCATGGATTTTTTGAAATCCAAAAATATAGATGTAAAAAGCCACATGAGCAGCCTTGAGGATGACCACGTGAGCATGATACGAGCAAACTTGAGAAAGGGAAATATGGCAGCAGCCAGCACAGATTCTGCAAAGCCGGCGGCGTCAGCAGAAGAGAAACCAAAGAAAAAGCTGATCCAGGTCTTCAGACCGCAGAACGCCAGTCATATGCCTGAGAGAAAACAAAAACCACAGAATCGTCCTGCAGAAGCAGGCAGTGTGCACAGCAGCAGCCAGCCGGGGAATAATCGTCCGGCACAGGGAGGAATGAAAACGGAAAGTACAGCAAATACTCAGAACAGGACGGATAGTCGTCCGAACAGCGACAACAGAAACGGAGACCGTCCGAATCGTTACAATAACGATAACAGAAACAGTGATAACCGCCCAAGAACCAGCAGCGGAGACGGCCAGAACCGTTATAATAATGACAACAGAAACGGTGACAGCCGCCCGAGAACAAACACAGGCGACCGTCCGCGCTACAACAGCGACAACAGAAACGGTGACAGCCGTCCGAGAACAGGTACAGGCGACCGTCCGCGCTATAACAGCGACAACAGAAACGGTGACAGCCGCCCGAGAACAGGCACAGGCGACCGTCCGCGCTATAACAGCGACAACAGAAACGGTGACAGCCGTCCGAGAACAGGTACAGGCGACCGTCCGCGTTACAGCAGCGACAACAGAAACGGTGACAACCGTCCGAGAACAAACACAGGTGATCGTCCGCGCTACAACAGCGACAACAGAAACGGTGACAACCGTCCGAGAACAGGTACGGGCGACCGTCCGCGCTACAGCAGCGACAACAGAAACGGTGACAACCGTCCGAGAACAGGTACAGGTGACCGTCCGCGCTACAGCAGCGACAACAGAGGCGGTGATAATCGTCCGAGAACAGGCACCGGTCCGAACCGCTTCGGTGATAACCGTCAGAGAGGTACGGATAACCGTCAGGGCGGCGGATTTAACAGAGACAAAGGCGGCAAAGCAGATGCTCCCAAACTGGAATTTGTGGAGAAGGACAGCCGCAAATTAAACCGTGAGAATAAGAAGAAGGATGTCAAGAAAGACGATTTCAAGGCAGCCGGAAAACGCCCGAACCAGGGAGGCGGAAGACGTCCGAACCAGAGACTGCCGAAAGCGCTGCAGAGACCGAGCACCCAGCCTAAGGTGGAGGAGAAGAAGGAAGTTGTAAAAGAGATCACGCTTCCGGAGAAAATGACCATCCGCGAGCTGGCTGAAAAGATGAAAATGCAGCCCTCAGTTATCGTCAAGAAGCTTTTCATGGACGGTATCATGGTCACTGTGAACCATGAGATCGATTTTGAGAAGGCACAGGAGATCGCTCTGGAGTACGATATCATCGCAGAACCGGAAGAGAAGGTAGATGTGATCGCGGAACTTCTGAAAGAGGATGAAGAAGATGCCTCCTTACTGGTTCCGAGACCTCCGGTAGTCTGCGTTATGGGCCACGTTGACCATGGTAAAACATCTCTTCTGGACTGTATCAGAAACACCCATGTGACAGACAGAGAGGCAGGCGGTATCACACAGCACATCGGTGCTTACGTGGTTACCATCAATGATCAGAAGATCACCTTCCTTGACACACCGGGCCATGAGGCGTTTACTGCCATGCGTATGCGCGGTGCCAATGCTACAGATATTGCAATCCTAGTAGTTGCCGCTGATGACGGTGTGATGCCTCAGACAGTGGAAGCAATCAACCATGCCAAGGCTGCAGGCGTTGAGATCATTGTTGCCATCAACAAGATTGATAAGCCGAGTGCCAATATTGAGAGAGTAAAACAGGAATTATCCGAGTATGAGCTGATTCCGGAAGACTGGGGCGGAAGCACCATCTTTGTACCGGTATCCGCACATTCCGGGGAGGGTATCGAGACCCTTCTGGAGATGATCCTTCTGACTGCGGAAGTTTCAGAGCTGAAAGCCAATCCGAAGAGAATGGCAAGAGGTCTCGTGATCGAGGCAGAGCTTGACAAAGGAAAAGGCCCTGTTGCCACGATCCTGGTACAGAAAGGAACCCTGCGTGTAGGTGACTTCATTGCCGCCGGCGCATGCTCCGGTAAAGTCCGTGCCATGATGGATGACAAGGGAAGAAGAGTAAAAGAGGCAGGTCCGTCCACTCCGGTAGAGATCCTGGGTCTTAGTGACGTGCCAAACGCAGGAGAGATCCTGGTTGCAACAGAAAATGACAAAGAGGCAAAACACTTTGCTGCTACCTTTGTTTCCGAAAATAAAAACCGTCTTCTGGAAGAGACAAAAGCCAAGATGTCCCTGGATGATCTGTTCACACAGATTCAGGCAGGTAATCTGAAAGAACTTCCTCTGATCGTAAAAGCCGACGTACAGGGTTCTGTGGAAGCAGTGAAACAGAGTCTTGTGAAGCTTTCAAACGAGGAGGTTGTGGTGAAAGTCATCCACGGCGGTGTGGGTGCCATCAACGAATCTGATGTTACCCTTGCAAGCGCATCCAATGCCATTATCATCGGCTTCAATGTACGCCCGGATGTTACGGCTAAGGCCATTGCAGAGCAGGAGGGTGTTGACTTAAGACTGTACCGTGTCATCTATCAGGCCATCGAGGATGTGGAAGCTGCCATGAAGGGTATGCTGGACCCGGTATTCGAGGAGAAAGTCATCGGCCATGCGGAAGTACGTCAGACATTCAAGGCATCCGGAGTGGGTACCATTGCCGGCGGCTATGTTCTGGACGGTATGTTCCAGAGAAACTGCAAGGTCCGCATCACCAGGGGCGAAGAACAGATTTACGAAGGTGTTCTGGCATCTCTGAAGCGCTTCAAAGATGATGTAAAAGAAGTAAAAGCAGGTTATGAATGCGGTCTCGTATTCGAGGACTTCAACGACGTTTTGGAAGAAGACAGGGTAGAAGCTTACATTATGGTGGAAGTGCCGAGATAGGAGAGCTTTTATGAGAAAAAACAGTATTAAAAATACACGGGTGAATGCTGAGGTTCACAAAGAACTGGCAGAGATCATCCGCAACGGTATCAAGGACCCACGCATCCAGCCGATGACAAGCGTCACGGCAGTGGAAGTTGCGCCGGACCTTAAAACCTGCAAGGCATATATCAGTGTGCTTGGCGATGCAGAAGCGAAAAAGGACACCTTAGCAGGGCTTCGCAGTGCGGAAAGCTATATCCGCAGGCAGCTTGCCAAGACGGTGAACCTGAGAAATACGCCTGAGATCCGGTTTATTCTGGACGAATCCATTGAATATGGCGTAACCATGTCTAAGCTGATTGATGAGGTCAGCAGAAAAGACACAGCATCGGAGGTGCATGAGGATGGAGAAGATAGCGAGTGAACTGAAGGGAATCAAGAGGGCAGCCATCGCCGGACACGTTCGTCCGGACGGTGACTGTGTAGGCTCCTGCATGGGGCTTTACCTCTATCTGCGCGAAAATTATCCGGAGATTGAGACAGATGTCTATCTGGAACAGCCCAGGGATGCCTTTTCCCTGATTTCACATCTGGATGAGATCAGGACCGTGTGCGGCGGGGATGAGGTGTATGATGTGTTCTTTCTCATTGACACCAGCACGTCGGACCGCATCGGTGTGGCATCTGAAGCGTATCAGAAAGCGCGGAAACGAATCTGCATTGACCATCATGTGAGCAATAAGGGCTTTGGTGATATCAATGTGGTGAAGCCGGATGTAAGCTCCGCGTCAGAGGTGCTGTTTGGCCTTCTGGATGAGGAAAAAGTGTCAAAGCAGGCGGCAGAGGCCATCTATATGGGGATGGCCCATGACACCGGTGTGTTCAAATTTTCCTCTGCCACTCCGGAGACCATGCGCATTGCCGCAAAGCTCATGGAAAAAGGGATTGATTTTACAAGGATCATTGATGAGACCTTTTACCGGAAAAGCTATGTGCAGAACCAGATCCTGGGCAGATGCCTGATGGAGAGCATTATGCTGCTGAACGGAAAATGCATCATCGGCTGTATCAGAAAGCGCGATATGGAATTCTATGGTGTGGAACCAAAGGATTTAGACGGTATTGTTGACCAGCTCCGCATCACAAAAGGTGTGGAAGTTGCAGTCTTTTTGTATGAAGTAAAGACACAGGAATTTAAAGTGAGCATGCGCTCCAACGGTCCTGTGGATGTCAATATGGTAGCCAGCTATTTTTCAGGCGGCGGCCATGTGAAGGCAGCGGGCTGCACCATGCAGGGCTCTGTCTATGACGTGATCAACAATCTGACCGGACATATAGAAAAACAGATAAAGGAAAAATGCTGTGATTAACGGAGTTATTAACATATACAAGGAAAAGGGGTATACATCCCACGACGTTGTGGCAAAGCTTCGGGGCATTTTAAGACAAAAGAAGATTGGCCATACAGGTACGCTGGACCCGGACGCGGAGGGTGTTCTCCCGGTATGTCTGGGAAAGGCCACGAAGCTGTGTGACCTTCTGACAGATAAGCAGAAGACATATGAGGCGGTGCTGCATCTGGGGATCACCACAGATACCCAGGACATGACAGGCACTGTGCTGGAGGAAAAAGAGGTCTGTGCCGACCCTTCGGGCGTGCGCGCCTGTATCGAGAGCTTTCTCGGAGAGCAGCAGCAGATCCCTCCCATGTATTCTGCTTTGAAGGTAAACGGCAGGAAGCTTTACGAGCTTGCCCGTGAGGGAAAAGAAGTGGAGAGAAAGCCGCGCCGCGTGGTATTTTACGGGATTGATATTCTCGAGATGAATCTTCCGCTTGTGCGGTTTTCGGTTACCTGCTCCAAGGGTACTTATATCAGGACCCTGTGTCATGACATCGGTCAGAAGCTGGGCTGCGGCGGCTGTATGGAAAGTTTGCTGCGCACCCGTGTGGAGCGCTTTGACGTGAAGGATGCCCTGAAGCTTTCAGAGGTGGAGAAGGCGGCAGAAGCAGGCACGGTCCTGTCCCATGTTGTCACAATTGAGCAGATGTTTTCCCAATACGGAGAGATACAGGCACCGGCGTGTTTTGACAAAATGCTCCGCAACGGAAATGCGGTTCCCGCCAAATGCGTCATGGAGGACGGCACCAGAGTCCGCATGTACGACAGCAGCCGGCGTTTTATCGGCCTGTATGAATTTGAAGAGAAGAAAAAACAGTTTCGGCTGATTACCATGTTCTGCACCCCGGAGGATTTTGCGGAGAGCAGAAAGGAGACACCATGATATATACAACAGATGTGCCACGGCTTGGCGAGGGGGAGACAAGTGCAGTCACCCTCGGAAAATTCGACGGGCTGCACAGAGGACATCAGAAGCTTATGAACTGCATACGGGAGAAAAAAGAAGATAACTGTAAGGCGGTTATCTTTACTTTTGATGTGTCGCCTGTGGTGAGGCTTCTACATACCCCTGCAAAGGGACTTCTGACCAACGAGGAACGGGAGGAGCTGGCCTGTGAGCGGGGAATGGATATTCTGGTGGAGTGTCCTTTTACCGATACGCTCATGCACATGGAAGCAGAGGAATTTGTAAAAGAGTTCCTGGTGAACCGCATGCATGTGAGGTATCTGGCTGTGGGCCCTGATTTCAGATTCGGGCACGACAGGGCAGGTTCCCCCGAACTTTTGCGAAAAATGGGAGAAACTTACGGATTTACCGTTGACGTAGTGGAAAAATTAAAAGACGGCAGCCGGGAGATCAGCAGCACCTATGTGCGGGAAGAACTGGAAAAGGGAAATATGGAAAAGGTCAATGAGCTTCTGGGATATGTGTATTTTACCAGAGGTGAGATCGTGCACGGGCGGCAGCTTGGGCGTACCATAGGCGTCCCCACTGCCAACCTGATCCCTCCGGTCTGTAAGAAACTGCCGCCCAACGGTGTCTATATCACCCGTTCCCGCATTAGTGACAAAATATACCAGGGAATTACCAACGTAGGGTATAAGCCCACAGTTGCGGAACATTTTCTGGGTGTGGAGACATACCTTTTTGACTGTGACGAGGACTTGTACGGACAGGACGCAGAGGTGCGTTTTTACCGCTATTTGAGGCCGGAGAGAAAATTCGCCTCCCTTCAGGAATTAAAGGGACAATTGGATGTGGATGTCCAAAAAGGTCGAGATTTTTTCAAAGCGTTTGACAAATAATGATGGACAAACCTCAGATTTTCTATTATAGTTTATAACGAAATCTTTTTTACCAAGGAGATAAGAATGAACGTAGGAAACATTTTGACGCTGATAGGCGGTTTAGGGTTGTTCCTGTACGGCATGCGGGTGATGAGTGACAGCATTGAGAAGGCCGCGGGAGCAAAGATGCGTAGTTTTCTGGCTTTCTTTACAAAAAACAAGGTTGTGGGAATGCTGTTCGGTATGATTTTCTGTGCCATCATCCAGTCATCCAGTGCAACCACAGTAATGGTAGTCAGCTTTGTAAATGCAGGGCTTATGAATCTTTACCAGGCGGCAGGCGTGATCATGGGTGCCAATATCGGTACCACCATCACATCACAGCTTGTAGCTTTTAACCTTTCCCAGATTGCCCCGGTATTTTTGATGCTGGGCGTGATTATTGTCATGTTCTGCAAGAAGGAGAAGGTGAAAAAGGTCGGTGAGGTCATTTTGGGCTTTGGCGTGCTGTTCATGGGACTTTCACTCATGTCGGGAAGCATGGCGGGCCTGAAGGAATCACCATTTATCATCAGCCTGCTCTCCAATCTGAAAAATCCGTTTTTGGGTATTTTCATCGGATTTCTCATCACTGCCATTATCCAGAGCTCATCGGTAACGGTCAGCATACTGCTTTTGATGGCGCAGCAGGGTCTGCTTCCGCTGGGAATCTGCTTCTACATCATTTTGGGATGTAATATCGGTGCGTGTACTTCCGCACTGCTGGCAAGCCTCAATGGAAACAAAGACGCAAAACGCGCGGCGCTGATCCATTTTCTGTTCAACGTGATCGGTACAGTGATCATGGCGGTAATGCTTCTGCTGGGAGAGAGCTGGGTAGAGAATATGATCACCACACTTTCCGGAGGCAACATAGGACGGAGCGTGGCAAATGC
The DNA here is from genome assembly GCF_022867815.1 of Blautia sp. NSJ-175. Classification (NCBI taxonomy): domain Bacteria; kingdom Bacillati; phylum Bacillota; class Clostridia; order Lachnospirales; family Lachnospiraceae; genus Blautia; species Blautia sp. NSJ-175. The sequence goes on along the minus strand of NZ_JALIFQ010000005.1, from coordinate 103,130 downwards.
CCACACCCTGTTCAAAGTTTTCCAGGTGTTGATTTTACTGCCGTTCTCCGGTGCCATTGTAAAGATGACCTATCTCTTCGTTCCCGGAAAGGACGAAGAGGCCACAGACGGCGGCTTCAAGCTGGAATACATAGGTCCCACCAATGTATTCTCACCCAGTACGGCTGTAGTGGAAGCTACAAAAGAGCTGGAGAGAATGGGTAATATGGCTATCACCAATTTAAACAGAGCGATGAATGCGCTGATCACAATGGATGAGGAGGAGATCGCAGAGGTCTACCGGGTGGAAAAACATATTGATTATATGAACCACGCCATCACGGATTATCTGATCGCCATCAACCAGAGCACGCTGCCCATTGATGATATCAAGAGCATCGGCGGCCTTTTCCATGTGGTGAACGATATTGAGAGAATCGGAGACCATGCGGAGAATGTGGCAGACGCAGCCATTGAGCGCAGGGAGAAAAATATCGAGTTCAGTCCGGCGGCCCAGAAGGAGCTGGCTGAAATGATGGACAAGGTTATAAGGATCATGACTTACTCCATGGACATGTTCTCCCATAACAGCCAGAAGCATCTCCAGGAGATCCTGGAGCTAGAGGACAGCATTGATGAGATGGAGAGACATCTCCAGGAGACCCATATACAGCGTCTTACCAGAAATGAATGTACACCCGATGCCAGCATGATCTATTCAGACCTGATTTCCGGTCTGGAGCGTGTGGCTGACCATGCAACAAACATTGCATTCTCCATTCTGGACGAAGAACCGGAAGAAGATAAGAGAATTGTAATGAAATCGTAATAAAATCGTAAAATACAGGCAATACTCTATAATACAATAAAAGATATGCTTTTATTGTCCTGAATACCAAAGAAAAAGCCTGCGGCAGAAGCGCCGCGGGCTTTTTGCGTCCGGCCCGGCAAAGTACGGCCGGAAGGAATGATGGTTTTTTGAAAAGGAGTATTTTATGCAGAATTTTATGAAAAAAATCAGTTATACACTGGCAGGTACCGGTATGCTTCTGGCAGCAGTGCCAGTCATGGCAGAACCGGCAGAGAATGTTCCCACAGAGCAGTGTTGTGCCGTGGCAGATGTGGATAGCTGCCTGAATATCAGGGAGGGGGCAGGTACGGATGCTGCCATCATCGGCAAACTCCCCAAGGACGGGCTCTGTTATGTGGAGAGCACAGAGGGAGAATGGTCTTATATCAGCTCCGGGGAGATGACAGGGTATGTGTGCAACCTGTATCTGGACATGCTGGGCACCAATGAGGCGGATTATCTGGAGATGACAGGGCTTACAGAGCCGGTGCTGGCATATCCGGTGGATGACCCGGAGCCGGTGCCTGTTATCAACCCCTCGGACGTGCGCACGTCTTTGGTCAATTATGCCCTTCAGTTTGTGGGGAATCCCTATGTCTGGGGTGGGACAAGCCTGACAAACGGCGCGGACTGCTCCGGTTTTGTACAGACCCTTTACAATGATTTTGGCGTGGATATCCCCAGGGTGGCCGCAGACCAGGCAAACGCGGGACAGAGAATATCCGTGGAGGAAGCACTTCCCGGGGACCTGATCTTTTACTCGGAAAACGGGTATATTTATCATGTGGTCATGTACATCGGCGATGGACAGGTGGTCCATGCCAGCAGTTCCGCCACAGGCATAAAAGTGTCTGATCTGTACAGGGAACAGGCTGTCTGGGGCGTGCGTTTTTTCTGAAAATGCATCTTTACAACTACGGACTGTTATGCTATACTAAACCAGTATGAGCACAGCCCTGATTCAGGAATTGGAAACTCCGACCGTTTCTTAATCAGAGGCGATTATAAAAAAGAATATGGAGGAACATACAATGATTTCTAAAGAAAAGAAACAGGCTATCATGGCAGAATATGCAAGAACACCGGGCGACACAGGTTCACCGGAAGTGCAGGTTGCAGTTTTAACAGCAAGGATTGAGGAACTGACAGAGCACTTAAAGACAAACCACAAAGATCATCACTCCAGAAGAGGTCTTCTGAAAATGGTAGGTCAGAGACGTGGTTTACTTGCTTATCTGAAGAAAACTGATATTGAGAGATACCGTACTTTGATCGAGAAGTTAGGTCTTAGAAAATAATCAGTCAAACCTAGGGGCGGAGTATTCCGCCCCATTTTATCACGGCGAAGATACTGGAACCGAGACCACTGAAAAGGGTATTTCCTTACAGGGAAATGCATTTTTCAGTTGTTTCGGACAGCGCAACGCCGAAGAATGTAAAGGAGAAATAATATGTACAAGAGTTTTACCATGGAACTTGCAGGCAGAACCCTGACGGTTGACATTGACCGTGTGGCTAAGCAGGCAAACGGCGCAGCATTCATGCATTACGGAGACACCACCGTATTATCTACGGCGACAGCTTCTGACAAACCGAGAGAGGGAATTGATTTCTTCCCGCTGAGCGTTGAGTACGAAGAGAAATTATATGCAGTCGGAAAAATCCCGGGAGGATTTAACAAGAGAGAAGGAAAGGCCAGTGAGCATGCCATCCTGACTTCACGTGTCATTGACCGTCCTATGCGTCCTCTGTTCCCAAAGGATTACAGAAATGACGTTACCCTGAACAACATGGTAATGTCCGTAGACCCTGAGTGCAACCCTGAGGTCGTTGCTATGCTGGGTTCTTCTATCGCTACCTGTATTTCCGATATTCCTTTTGATGGTCCCTGTGCGGCAACCATGATCGGAATGATTGGCGGAGAACTGATCGTGAACCCCACACTGGCACAGAAAGATATCTCAGACCTGCAGCTTACCGTTGCATCTACAAGAGAAAAAGTGATCATGATCGAAGCCGGAGCCAACGAGATTCCGGAAGACAAGATGATCGAGGCAATTTTCCTGGCTCATGAAGTGAACCGTGAGATCATTGCATTTATAGATAAGATCGTGGCAGAATGCGGAAAAGAAAAACACACGTATGAGAGCTGTGCAGTTCCGGAAGAACTGTTTGCGGCGATCAAAGAGGTGGTGACACCGGAAGCCATGGAAGAAGCTGTGTTTACAGATGACAAGCAGACAAGAGAAGGCAACATCCGCGCGATCACAGAAAAGCTGGAAGAGGCTTTTGCTGAGAACGAAGAGTGGCTGGCACTGATTCCGGACGCTGTTTACCAGTACCAGAAAAAGACAGTCCGCAAGATGATTCTCAGAGACCATAAGCGTCCGGACGGCCGTGAGATCAGACAGATTCGTCCTCTGGCAGCAGAGACAGACCTGATTCCGCGCGTTCACGGTTCCGCTATGTTCACCCGCGGACAGACGCAGATCTGTACCATCACCACTCTGGCTCCTCTTTCCGAGGCACAGAGACTGGACGGACTGGATGAGTTTGAGACAAGCAAACGCTATATGCACCACTATAATTTCCCGTCCTATTCTGTAGGTGAGACAAAACCATCCAGAGGTCCGGGACGCCGTGAGATCGGTCATGGTGCTCTTGCTGAACGTGCGCTGGTACCGGTGCTTCCTGCAACAGAGGAGTTCCCGTATGCGATCCGTACCGTATCTGAGACTTTTGAGTCCAACGGTTCCACATCACAGGCAAGTATCTGTGCATCCACCATGTCCCTGATGGCAGCAGGTGTTCCCATTAAGAAACCGGTAGCCGGTATCTCCTGCGGTCTGGTGACAGGCGACACAGATGATGATTATATTGTACTGACAGATATCCAGGGTCTTGAAGATTTCTTCGGAGATATGGACTTTAAGGTAGCCGGTACACATGACGGCATCACAGCGATCCAGATGGATATTAAGATCCACGGACTGACAAGACCAATCATTGAGGAGGCCATTGCCAGAACAAAAGAAGCCAGAGAGTACATCCTGACAGAAGTTATGGAAAAATGTATTCCGGCTCCGAGAGACCACGTGAATGAGTACGCACCGAAGATCATCCAGATCCAGATCGATCCGGAGAAGATTGGTGACGTGGTAGGCCAGAGAGGAAAAACAATCAACGCGATCATCGACGAGACAGGCGTTAAAATTGACATTGATGATACAGGTGCAGTTTCTGTCTGCGGCACAGACCAGAAGATGATGGATAAAGCACTTCACTATGTGAAGGTCATCACCACAGACTTCGTGGAAGGCCAGATCTATTCAGGCAAGGTGGTAAGCATCAAAGATTTTGGTGCATTCCTGGAATTTGCTCCGGGCAAAGAGGGTATGGTTCACATTTCCAAAATTGCCAAAGAGAGAATCAACCGCGTAGAGGATGTCCTGACACTTGGAGACAAGGTAAAGGTAATCTGCATGGGCAAGGACAAGATGGGAAGAATCAGCTTCAGCATCAAGGACGTGCCGAAGGACGCACAGTAATTCGTAAAAATATTGAGGGGAGAGCCAGGCAGCCTGTATCCGGACTGCCGGTCCTCTCCTTTTTTCATGAGAATAGAAACGGTTACGGCAGGAGGGAAGTTTCATGAGATATCATAACATCACAAAAGATGACATGCTGAACGGGGATGGCCTGCGGGTAGTCTTATGGGTATCCGGCTGTTCCCACTGCTGCAAGGACTGCCAGAATCCCATCACCTGGGACCCGGAAAGCGGTCTTGCATTTGATGAGGCAGCGAAAGAAGAGATTTTCGAGCAATTGGGTAAAAGTTACATATCCGGAATCACATTTTCCGGCGGGGACCCGCTGTATTTTCAGAACGAGCCGGAAGTGACGGCATTTGCAAAAGAGATCAGGGAAAAATATCCGGCCAAGACTATATGGCTTTACACCGGATACCTGTGGGAAGAACTACAGGGAAAAGAGATTCTGAGATACCTGGACGTGCTGGTGGACGGCAGGTTTGTGGCGGAGAAGAAGGATATTGCCCTGAAATGGAAAGGCAGTTCCAACCAGAGGGTGATTGATGTGCAGAGATCCCTGGAAGAGGGAAATGTGGTACTGCATGCAGATTAAAATAAAAAACATACAGGAGATGACTATGAGAAGAATTGCAAAATTTCATAAAGTGAGCAGAGAACAGTTCGCAGAGGGATGGAAAGACACCTTTGGTGAGGTGACAGAAGAGGAGATCAATACCGTATACGACAGCATAAAACTCCCAAAAAGAGCAACCGCAGGAAGTGCGGGCTATGATTTTTACAGCCCCCTCTCCTTTGAGCTGAAACCCGGTGAGACGGTGAAGATCCCTACCGGCGTGCGGGCGGAGATGGATGAGGGATGGGTCCTTAAATTGTATCCGAGAAGCGGACTGGGATTTAAATATCGTCTGCAGCTAAACAATACAGTTGGTATCATAGACAGCGATTATTTTCATTCAGACAATGAGGGTCATATTTTTGTGAAAATAACAAATGATTCTAATGAGGGAAAAACCGTATGCGTGGAAGCAGGTACCGGATTTGCGCAGGGAATCTTTGTGGAATACGGGATTACCGTGGATGACGACGTGTGTGAGATCCGAAACGGAGGATTTGGAAGTACAACCAAATAAATAGACTGAGTAGTTTACTCTATACCCCCTTAAGCAGACAAGATAAAGAACCAAAATCTGTTTAAGGGGGAGTTTTTATATATTGTATTATCAGAAAAATGTAATCTGGTTTTTGCCGTTTTGCTTTGCGCGGTACAGGGCATCGTCTGCATTTTTATAGATGTCCTCAATACTCCTCTTATCGTCACAGAACGTCACGCCGATACTGCAGGTCACATTTGACGGAGCCTTATTACACTGTTTTACGCTTTTGACCTGTTCCAGTACCTGTTCCAGCCGTGCGGTAAGTGCATCCTGTGTATGAGTACCCGGAAGGAAAACCGCGAACTCGTCGCCTCCCAGACGTCCAACAATACCATCAGCGGCAAAAATATCCTTCAAAATATCGGCAATAGCCATCAGCACCAGGTCCCCTGCCGGATGGCCTTTGGTATCATTGATGGATTTAAAATTGTCGATGTCCAGCATGACAAAAGCAGGAGTTCCTGTACTTAAGAGAAGAGAATCTGTGACAGAACGGATAAATGCCGCCTTGTTGAGAACGCCAGTCATCACATCCCTGTCTGCTTTTTCAATCATCTCCAGCTCTCTTCGTTTACCGGCGTCAATGTCCTTTACGTACATGATGCCTTTTTTGTCGCCGGTCACTACATCTGTGATAAGCCGTACAGTGGTAACCATCCAGAGCACAGAGCTGTCAGGACACAGAAAGCGGTATTCGCAGCTCAGTTCTTTTTTTTCGGCTTCAAAAGCAGCCTTTATACTTGCCAGCGACAGGGTTTCCAGAAAATGTGCCCGGTCTTCCGAGGCCACATACTGCGGCAGTTTATCACATATAAACTGCTCATAGGGAGTCTGCGGCTCCACAAAAGCGCATAGATCACCGTTTAACTGGCATTTTTCAAAGACGTCCTTGGAAAAATTGATGATGTAGAAAGCTACAGTATCAGCCAGCACAGCCTGCCGGTACTGCTCCTCAGCCAGATATGCCTCCTCACCGATTTTTTCTTTCAGGCTCTGCAGGGTTTTTTCGGCAAATTTCAAGGGATATGCCTCTACACTCTCCTCTGTTACGATGGGAGAGGAGGCATGGAGGGCACAGATTTTCCAGTCTTTTCCTCTGCGGACTAAAGTCAGTGACTGCAGGAACTGACTGATGGACACGTTATTTTCCTTTTCAGCCCTGACAATGACCTTTGCACAGAGGTTGGCAAAGCCCTCCTCGTGTATCAGAACATGAATCTGTTCAAAGGACAGAGAATGCTTTGTATCGGTATTATTTTTCAGGCCGGTGGTAAAGACCTGACGAACATCCTCTTTGGAAGTGACAAATCCCTGTTCTCCGATTCCGATGCCTATCAGAGTTTCATCCAGGCAGTTCAAGATTTTGTTCAGATCCAGGGAAACAAGACCTCCATCCTCATAATCATAGAACACCTGTATTATCTTTTCTCTATCCGTCATTGCATTCCCTTTCTTTTCAGGCCGGACAGGTAAGAATCCTGTGCAGCCTGCCCGGTTTTTATCGGGTCATACATAACATTTTCTTTTATTCTAATAGTTAAGATGGCATATGTCAAATAGGAAAGGGAAAGATTTAGTACAGCAGCGGCAGGAAACGGATTGCTGCTGTACATTCATGCGGTCATCCCCATGGATGTGCCGAATTTTTTAGACGGCTGCGGCATCAGAACAGATATCCGTTCATTACATAGTCAGTCCGCATGCAAAGGCAAGGGTCATGTATGTTTCTGCGCCTGAAAGCCCCCAGTCGGTCAGGTCCCGGGGCTGCCATGTGGGATTATCCAGGCTGTCTGCCCCGTAGAAAAACTGGATAAGCGGCAGATTCCGGTATGCTGCGGCTGCCAGCAGGGCGGAATACTCCATCTCCACACCGATGCACCCGGCTTCTTTCCAGGCGGCTATCTCCTGGGGAGTCTCCCGGTATATAGCATCTGTTGTCCAGATTTTGCCGCAGGCGTAGGGAAATCCGTATTTTTCCATGCAGCTTTTTAAGACTTCCGTGGAATGGCTGTCAGGCTGCAGTTCCTCTGTGGGAGGAAGGTAGTGGTAGCTGGTCCCCTCATCGCGTATGACTCCTGTTGGTATGATAAGCCTGTTTTCTACGGCCTCATCATTCAGAATGCCGCAGCATCCGAAGAAAACAAATTTTTCAGCACCCATGGCTGCTGCCTCCTCAAAGCAGCTCACACATGCAGGTGCGCCTACCGGCGACATATAAAATGCGATTTCACTGCCGCCGTAAGGGATTTTATAGATGGGTATGGCTCCATTGGCTGTATACAGATGCGAAATGACTTCCACACCTTCCAGGGCAGCGAATTTTTCAATGATTTTCCGGGAGTATGTGGATACGCAGATGTTCGGAAAATCGGATACGGGGGCAACGGTATCTGTCGGGTTGATAAATGCCCGGCCGGGGCGTTCCTTTCTGTAAAAGACTGTTTTCATTTCTTTTCCCTTTCTTTTAATAACAGAGATTTGATCTGGCTGGTAATGTGTTTCGGTATGGTCTCCTCTATTTCCATGAGCCTGCTGTACATGCGGACACCCTGGTAAGAAAAAACGATCAGGTCATAGACCGCTTCCGGGCTGACCGGAGAGAACTCACCTGTCTGTATCCCGTAACGGATGAGGGCAGTCCACATCTCCTTAGAGGCCTCATACTGCTGCTGTATGGAATTGCTGCTTTTCGATACAGAAGGGCCGCTGAAAAACTCGTAGATCGCAATGCTGAGAGAATGTTCCCGGTCAAGCATTTCCGTTTCATAGCGGTCCAGCACATGGAGCAGGATTTCCCGCGCAGGGACCTTTGCTTTTATTTTCTCTTCAAATTCGTTCTGCTGGTCTGCCATCAGTGTGTGGATGAGTTCCAGAAATATCTGGCTGGTGCTGTCATAGTGGCGGTACAGGCCCCCGCGGCTGAGCCCGGTTTTCTCGCAGATATCTTTCATAGTTACATCTTTGAAACCCTTTTCCGCAAAAAGCCGGAATGCGGCTTCACAGATAAAATGTTTTGTTTTTTCACCTTTTGTTCCCATTGGATATTACCTCATTTGCGACACATGTGTTGTTTTTATTATGCGACATGCATGTCGCTTTGTCAATGAGGAAACAGAATATAATTACCGGGTTGCATTTCATGTGTATTTATGATAATATACTTTGGTAATCAAACTATTAGAAGATAAAAGTAAGTAGAAAGAAATTTCAGCTTTCAGATAATAAAAAGTCGGAGGATAGGATAATGATCGTTGAACCTAAGGTAAGGGAATTTATCTGTACAACAGCACATCCGGAAGGATGCCGGGAAAATGTGAAAAGGCAGATTGCATATGTGAAGGAAAAGGGCCAGGTATGCGGACCGAAAAAGGTACTGGTAATCGGTGCTTCCACAGGATATGGACTGGCAAGCAGAATTACGGCGGCTTTTGCATGTCAGGCAGCCACCATTGGAATCATGTTTGAAAAGCCGTCCAACGGCAAACGGACAGCAACGCCGGGCTGGTACAACACGGCAGCCTTTGAGGAGCTTGCACAGGAGGAAGGACTCTATGCAAAATCCATCAATGGAGACGCCTTCTCAGCGGAAGTAAAACAGCAGGCAATTGACATGATCCGGGCGGACCTGGGACAGGTGGACATGGTGATCTACAGCTTGGCGGCACCGAGAAGGACGACTGCGGACAACAAAACATGGTCCTCCACTCTGAAGACGACAACAGGCGCTTTCACGGAGAAGAGCCTGGATCTGAGAAATAATACAATTGTGACCAAGACAGTAGAGCCTGCAAATGAGGAGGAGCTGGAGGGAACCATCAAAGTTATGGGCGGTGAGGACTGGATGGACTGGATGGACGCCCTGACAGATGCCGGCGTGCTGGCTGACCATGCTGTGACAGTGGCGTACTCCTACATCGGACCGGAACTTACTTATCCTATCTATACAGAGGGAACCATCGGACAGGCCAAAAAGCATCTGACAGAGACAGCAGGCAGGATACACGAGAAACATCCTGGTATTCAGGCATATATTTCTGTGAACAAAGCCCTTGTGACACAGGCCAGTGCAGCTATTCCTATCGTGCCTCTTTATTTTGCCATTCTGTATAAGGTGATGAAGGAACAGGGCACACATGAGGGATGTATTGAACAGATTTCACGCCTGTTCCATGACAAACTTTTTGCTGCGGAGATTCCCACAGACCCACAGGGCCGCATCCGCATGGATGACTGGGAGCTGGCACCTCAGGTACAGGGCGCTGTCATGGACTGCTGGAAAGAAGTGAATACGGAGAATGTGGAGAAACTTTCTGATATCGAAGGATACTGGGAAGACTTCTACCATATGTTCGGTTTCCATTTGGACAATGTGGATTACAGCAGAGATGTGGAGATACAGGTGGAAATTCCGAGCTTGGTATAGGCTGGACGTTCCCTTGGCACCCGGCAGTACGTTTCGTGCTGCACAGATATGGAGCAAACTGCTCCATATCGCGCTGGCTGCCGCGGGAGTTACATGCCTATGGCCTGAAAAGGCCTTGTGGAAAATAACACTTGCTTTTTTCCGGATGATTTCATATACTTTATAACTAACAGCACCTGCAGTATGCAGCTCATGGACAACTCCTTTTCTATGGTGATTCAGCATTGGGGGACAGTGGTACTCTCTGTAAAGAGGATCCGCTTTGACCTGTTTTTTATTTCCTTATCTTATAAAAAAGTCTTATATGTCCTATTCAGGACGAAATTTCCCAAAATATAAAAAAATCATGGTAAAACCATTGCCTGCAAAATGATAATTTGCTATAGTATAAAAAAAGAGATGCAGTCTGTCTGTGTATATTTACAAATGCAGCGAATGCAGTGCTATATAAGCGGATGTTTTTTCAGAGTGCCTGTAAGGAGGTACAGTGAAAAAATCCAGGCCGCCTGCTGTGCGTGAGAAGTTCCCGGCACATTCGGAACATGAGGACAAGGCCATGAAGACCGCCGTGTCCTTCTTCGCCAGGGAACTGCTGCCCATGGCGGGTGTGAGACAGAAGGTCAGAAGGATAGCTCCTACAGAGAGTATCCATCTGGAACTGAAAAAATTTTATGAGGATTTAAACCTCATTATGGAGGATGATACCTGCGGTCATCTGGAGTTTCAGAGCAGGGATGGGGGAATCGAGGATATGAGACGGTTCCGGCTATATGAGAGTATTATCAGCTATCAGTATGGGATTGACGTTGTGACCTATGTTATATACAGCGGCAGTGTAAAACATCCTGTTACCAGCATGAAATGCGGTAAAAATACTTACAAAGTGGTTCCTGTGATGCTGTCTGACAGAGACGGAGACAAACTTTTGAAAAAGTTGGAGAAGAAACAGGGAGAGGGCAGGAAACTCTCAAGAAAAGATCTGGCAAAGCTTTCCCTGCTTCCGTTACTGGGAGGCGAGATATCCCAGAAAGACAGGATGGAACGGGCCTTTCGCCTAACGGCCAGCCAGGAGGTCACGCAGGAGGTTAAGAAGACAGAATCTATTTTGTACACACTGGCGGAAAAATTTCTGGAAAAAGAGGAATTGGAAGAAATTAAGGAGGTGTTGAGTATGACGTGGCTGTACAGTATGCTGACGGAAGATGCAGAAAGGGAAGGAGAACGAAAAGGTGAGAAAAGAGGTGAAAAAAGAGGTGAAAGGCGAGGAAAACAGATGGGACTGGAAAAAGCGGCGGTCAGTTTTCTTGATGTTCTGCCCCCGGAGGTAATAGCAGAAAAGCTGGATATCCCACTGGAGAGGATCAAAGAACTGAAATAGAAATCCATGCTGCGAATACCTGCCGCCACTACTCTTTTGCACGGTCAGCGCAGTAAATGCGCAGATCTGACTGAACAGTTACCAAAAACAACATAAAAAAGCCAGCCGGATTCTTCATGCACTTTGCCGCAGTTATCTTTATCCAACTGCGCAAATTTCATGAAGTCCCGGCTGGCTATACCATATCCCTGCTTCCGTACAATGAAAGCCTCATTTCTTTAAAAATCAGATTTATGCAAGGAACCCACAGGATTCATCACATCATTAACCCATCCTATCATTGACCATCCGCATCATTCCAGAAAACGAATCAGATTACCGCCCATCACATCATGCCACTCTTCCTCCGTAAGCCCGGCGTTTGACCGGATATCCTCCACAAACATGGAAAAATCCATCTCCCTGCATTTGGAGGGATAGAGCAGCAGCGGAAAATCACTTCCAAACAGCAGCCTTTTACTGCCAATCATGGAGATGACGGAGCGAAAACTGCGGATGTGGTACAACAGGGGATTGGCGGCTGTGTCATAGCAGACATTTTGGAATTTGCCCTGGTATTTTGGGTTCATTTCATAGAAGGGAAGTCCGCCGCCCATGTGGGCCAGGATGAGCTTCAAATCAGGATATTTCTTCACCAGTCCGGGTATAGGGGCCAGACTGGTAAAGTCCCTGCCCGGATAGGCATGTCCCACCGGTTCCCCGCAGTGGATGCATACGGCAAGACCATAGTGCTGTGCGCATTCCAGAACATCTATAAAATCAGAATCCTCAAAATCATATCCATTTCCCCCGGGGCCAAGTTCGCCTATGCCGGTAAAGCCCAGCTTGGCACACCGTTCAATTTCGGCGATGGCTTTTTCCCGGAATTTGGGATTAATGGAAAGAAAGCCTTTCAGCCTCTTGGGATGGCGTTTCATCATATCAGCCATATAATCATTGTGCAGGGTCATGAGTCCCTCATCATTCCAATACCATCCCTGCATGACAAGGCCGTAAATACCGGCTTTGTCTGCGCATTCCAGAGCTTCCTCGGCGTTGGCCCAGGCCTCCTCGGTCCCCTTGCCGTTTTCCGGCTTCTTTGTGAGAAGGGCAAACCAGTTGTCCCTGGCAGCGTATTTCTCCCAGTTCTCATAGACCTCAGGGGGAAAGAGATGGACATGGCTGTCCCAGATCTTAAAATCATGCATGGCAGATCCTCCCCATGAAAAATATTTAATTACAGAACCCTGATCATTTTTCTTCCATATCCTGCTCGCTTGGAAGATTGGCGATAAATTCATGGAAGCTCTCAGCAGCAGCCATGTATTCATCCTCCCGCTCGATATTGGTCACCACAGGGTTGCCTTCCTCGTCCTCCGCATAGCGGAACAGATAAGTCTCCCCGGATGTACTTTTGCCATCCTTGTCAAGGGGAACAAGAGCAATGAACTCACCGAAGTCCTCCACCGGGAAAGTGGTGAGAACGGCACACTCCAGGACTGTGTTATCCTCCAGAGTCAGTTTGATGGTTGGGTTCGGAACCCTGGGAATAGAACCTTTGCCGGCGCTGGAGCAGTTGGAGCTGCAGGTAGCGCAGTCGCTGGGGTCGCAGCCGCCGATATTTGCTGTGAATGTTTCTTCACTCATATGTGTTACCTCTCTTCTTTTCTATCAGTATTCAAAATACGGCCAAGAACCGCATTTTGACTGCTTTCATACTATCAGATTAGGGAAAAGATTGCAACAGTTACGAATTGGCGATTGCAATTTTATGGGGTCACACGTATAATGAGAGTAGTCTTCAGAAGAAGACCAGTGTAACAGTAAGGTACCAAAGAGGGAGGAATCATTGTGAAGCGGGACACTTCCTATGTGATCAAGAGAGCAGAGCATTTTAAGTCCATTCTGACAGCAGAGGGATTCCTGGTGGGAATCGTAGCCGGACTTGTGGTCCTTTTATACCGGGTACTTCTGGAGTACGCGGGCAGGGGCATGAACGTTGTCCTTGCATATGGAAGAAAATATCCACTGGCTGCGGGAGGCTGGTTTGTTGTTTTATTCATTCTCGCCTGTGTTGTAGGGCGTCTTGTAAAATATGAGTCATTTATCTCCGGGAGCGGTATTCCCCAGGTGGAAGGAGAGATGGCAGGTAAATTAAATCAGGTCTGGTGGAGAGTGCTGCCTGCAAAATTTCTGGGCGGCTTTTTGTCACTCTTTGCGGGGCTGTCTCTGGGAAGAGAGGGTCCGTCCATCCAGATTGGGGCCATGGCAGGAAAGGCAGTATCAAAGGTACTGGACAGGAGCAAGACAGAAGAAAAATTCCTGCTCACCTGCGGCGCAAGTGCCGGACTTTCGGCTGCGTTCCATGCACCTCTGGCAGGTGTGATGTTTTCACTGGAGGAGATCCACAAGAACTTTTCTGTATCTGTGCTGGTGTCTGTCATGACAGCATCCATCACGGCAGATTACATATCCTCCAGATTTCTGGGATTCCGTTCTGTATTTCAGTTTGAGATAACAGGCTCTATTCCGGCAAAGTATTACGGACATATTATTGTGCTGGGGATCATTTTGGGACTGATGGGCGCCTTTTATAATAAGCTGACCTTGTTTGTGCAGTCCCTGTTTGGGAAAATCCGGGGGAAGAGGGCTGAGACGACCAGGCTTCTTATTCCCTTTCTGCTGGCCGGGGCGCTGGGCCTTATCATGCCTGAAATCCTGGGCAGCGGGCATAATATTATTGATATTATCACAGAGGGCAATGTGATGCTGAAGACCATCCTTCTGCTTTTTGTGATGAAGCTTTTATTTTCTGTCATTTCCTTTGGTTCCGGCGCGCCGGGAGGGATTTTCTTTCCGCTGCTGGTACTGGGGGCTTTGATCGGCGGGGCATACGGAACCTTTGCCGTGCAGTTTCTGGGACTTGATGCCCATTATCTGAACAATCTGATCATGTTGGCCATGGCCGGGTATTTTACTGCGATCGTGCGGGCACCCATTACAGGTATTATCCTGATCTTTGAGATGACAGGCAGTGTCAGCCAGATGCTGTCCCTGTCCCTGGTGTCCATCGTGGCCTTTCTGGTGGCAACTGCGGTGAAATCGCAGCCTATTTATGAGAGCCTTCTGGAAAATCTGCTGAGAAAGCGGGGCGAGCCGGTGCCGGAGAAAACAGGTGAGAAGATTTTACAGGAATTTGTGGTCCGCCATAACTGTGAGCTGCAGAATAAAATGGTGCAGCAGATCGAATGGCCGAAAAATTGCCTTCTGGTGGCAGTGCAGAGAAACGGTGCAGAGCTGATTCCAAAGGGGCGCACCATATTGATGGCAAGTGATACCATTATCACCATGACAGATGAACAGGACGCGCCGGGAGTACATGACAGGATGGAGGCACTGTGTTCGGAACAAGAGAGATTGAAATGAGGTGAACAGCTTGACGAAGAGAATGGACGAGGCATCAAAGGAGATACAAGCTTTGCCAGTATATCCGGGCAAACCGGGAGTCATAAGGACGGAAAAGGGATATCAGTTTACTGTTTCTGTCCCGGACGGGGAGGAGGCATTTCTTCTTCTGTACCATGCAGGGGAGAAAAAGCCGGTAAAGGAAATCCCTTTGTCAGAAGAAAAGAAGACGGGGAATTTGGTTTCTGTCTGCGTGACAGGCATTTCCCCTGATAGGTATGAGTATAATTACCGTATCGGAAATGAAGTGATACAGGATCCCTACGCGGTCTATCTTTCCGGTGCAGAAAAATTCGGACAGCCGCAGACAGAAGATACGGACATCATCCGGTGCGGGTTCCGGAATGAAAAGTACAGATGGCAGGATGATTCCTTTCAGCCCTGTTCCCTGTCGGATTCTATTATCTATAAGCTGCAGGTACGGGAATATACCATGCAGAAAAATTCCGGGGTCCGTTTAAAAGGAACCTTTAAGGGGCTGGAGCAGAAGATCGCATATCTGAAAGATATGGGTGTCACGGCAGTGCTTTTGATGCCGGCCTATGATTACAGGGAGATTGAGAGGAAGCGCAGCGCCGGAAGGCGGCCGGAACCTGCCTATGCTTATAAGGAAAGTGCGCCCGGTAAGATAAACTGCTGGGGGTATACAGGCGAGGCCTGCTATTTCGCTCCAAAGGTATCCTTCTGTGCCACAGACCGTCCGGTGCGGGAATTTTCACATCTGGTGGATACTTTGCACCAGGCAGGGATGGAGTGTCTGATGGAATTCTATTTTGACGGTTCTGTAAGTCCTTCGGTTATGCTGGATATTCTGCGTTACTGGAAGCTTAAGTACCATGTGGATGGATTTCATCTGATGGGGAGCGGCATCTGCCAGGAAGTCCTGGTAAGGGATGCGCTGCTTTCCAGAACAAAGCTCTTCTTTCACGATGTGGACGGCGGATATCTCTATCAGGGGAAAATACCGGCATTTAAAAATGTGGCGGAGTACAACGAAGGGTTTCTCTACTGTATGCGCCATCTGTTGAAAAGCGATGAGAACATGCTGGAGGATTTCATTTACCGGAACCGGAGAAATCCCAAAGAGACGGGAATCATCAATTACCTGGCGGACCAGGACGGCTTTACCATGATGGATATGGTGTCCTATGATGAGAAACATAATGAGGACAACGGTGAGGACAACAGGGACGGCATGGAGTACAACTGCAGCTGGAACTGTGGGGCAGAAGGTCCCACCAGGAAAAGAACAGTGCGGGAACTGCGGCTGCAGCAGCTTAAAAATGCGTTTTTGCTGCTTCTGCTGAGCCAGGGCACGCCTCTGATCTTTCAGGGGGATGAGTTCGGCAATTCCCAGAAGGGCAACAATAATGCCTGGTGCCAGGACAATGACATCGGATGGGTGGACTGGAGTGCGTTCAAATCCAACCGGGCACTCTATGAATTTGTAAAAGAAGCCATTGCCTTCAGAAAAAAATACTACATTCTGCATATGCAGGAAGAGTTAAAAGGAGTGGACTACAGGGCACTTGGCTATCCGGATCTGTCTTACCACGGAGCGCAGGCCTGGTATGCGCCCTGTGAGAGAAATCTGCGGCATCTGGGAATGATGTACTGCGGAGATTATGGGAAGCAGGAAAAAGAGTTTTTGTTTGTAGCATATAACCTGCACTGGATGCCTCATGAATTTGCACTGCCCAATCTGCCGAAAGGGTCTGTATGGAAATTCGTGGCCAGCACCAGCAGGCAGGAAGGAAAGGTTTTTACAGAGGAAGAGGTAAAGACGGCAAAGCAGAAGGGGAAGGGTAAAAAAGCTGTGGAGGTGCCGTCGAGAACTATAGCAATATTAATCGGAAAGCAGGAAACAGCGTAATGCATATATGGGCACATTTCAAGACAATTACCAGCCATAAGCTGCTGGTCATGCGCTACTGTTTTAAAATAGGTCTGTACCGGCAGGGGCTGCTGCATGACCTGTCAAAATATTCCTGGACGGAATTTTCCGTTGGATGCAGGTATTATCAGGGAAACAGAAGTCCCAACAATGCGGAGCGGGAAGACACCGGGCTGTCCACATCCTGGATTCACCACTATGGAAGGAATAAGCATCATTTTGAGCACTGGGTGGACTACGGTGTGGACTGTGACACAGTCATTCAGGGTGTTCCCATGCCCAGGAAATACATTGCGGAGATGGTCATGGACCGGATCAGCGCTTCCAGGGTCTATAATCCGGGGACTTATACGGATCAGGCGCCTCTGGCCTATTTTCTGAAGAGCAGAGACAGACTTTGGTTTGTGCATGAGAAGACCAATGAGGACCTGGAATTTCTACTGCGCATGCTGGCGGAGAAAGGGGAAAAGGAAACCCTCAGGTATATCAAAAAAGTATATTTAAAAACCGCTTTCAGGGGAGAGAGTGTGTGATGCTGCAGTTCCCTTTCTGTAAAGGGCAGAGAAGGGACTGCAGGTGAAGAACAGTTACATAAACAGATAAGGGGTAAGGTGATCAAAATGAATCCGGCAGATATTTTAAACATTGTGACTTCCCAGTACGGGAATGTTGTGGAAAAGTATACGACGGGAATTATGCTGGCAGGGCTTATATTTGCACTGCTGAACTGTTTTATGGGCTATAAGCTCAGGAAAGTCTGGGGCAGTATCCTCGGGCTTGTGATCGGTGCCGCAGCGGGCGGTATTGCAGGGTATTATTTTCTGCACGAGGCAAAATATGTGGTGATCGCGGGACTTGCCGGAGCGGTGGTGCTGGGTGCGCTTGCATGGGTATTTTATAAACTTGGAATTTTCGTGCTGTGCGCAGGCCTTGTATATGCGCTGGCAAACTCTTTTTTCAGTGCGCCTACGGACACGGGCAGGATCATCTGTATTGCCATAGGAATCTTTGCGGCCACCATGGCTATCGGATATGAGGAGTATGTGATCATCGGCATCACGGGTATCTGCGGCGGTCTTGGCGCTATCAGGATCCTGTTTTCCATGACAGGCAAAGACGGCGGCGCGGGTACATGGCTGCTGGGTCTGATCCTGGCTTTTCTCGGAATCGCGGTGCAGGCAGCGCCTCTTCTTCGAAACAGGGAGAAAAAGCAGGGCAGCAAAGGCAGCAGCCGGGAACCGCTTTTCAACCGGAAGAAACGGAAGTTCAGCCTTCCCACGCTGCCGGGCAGGAAAAAGAAGACCAGGAAGAAAACGGTATATAAGACCACAGAGAAGAGCAGAAATAATACGGCCCAGAGCCGGACATCTTCCGGAACAGGAAGAAGCGGGGGCGGCAGCCGCAGCCAGACGCCGCGCAGCCAGACACCGCGCAGGCCGGCAGAGGAGCCGGGAGAGAAGACAAGAGAGATCCCCGATATGGCAAAGCTGCGGGAACAGGACTATAACCGCAGACCGGAGCCGGATAATGCCCCATACCGGGGTGTGGGAACGGGAATTGACCTGGATGATCTGAGCCGGGAGCTTTCCCAGGAAATACAGAAAATTTATAAAGAGGATGAATAGATACCGGGAGGCCGTTTGTGTAGTTGACAAACGGTCTCTTTCTTAGTATACTTTGAAAGAAAAGATTTGATAATCAAACTATTTGAAAGTTTAAATGAATTCCCGGATGTGATTCTGTGAAGTAATGATTCAGCAGGTCTGCGCATTTACTGCGCTGAACAGTTATCCGGTGAAAATATGATGGAATAAGAGGTAGGAAGAATATGGTAGCGAGGATAGTCGGAACAGGCAGTGCAGTTCCCGAAAATATTGTGACAAATGATGATCTGTCCAGGATCGTGGATACAAATGATGAGTGGATTTCCACACGGACCGGAATCCGGGAGAGAAGGATTGCAAAAGAGGAAAATACAACCATTCTGGCATGCCGCGCCGCCAAAAAGGCTTTGGAGAATGCGGGAATGGATGCCGCGGATGTGGAGCTGATCCTAGTGGCTACCTGTACACCGGATTCATTTTTCCCAAATACTGCCTGCCGGGTACAGAAGGAAATCGGTGCCTGGAACGCCGTTGGATTCGATTTAAGTGCAGCGTGTTCGGGGTTTGTATTTGCCTTAAGCACGGTTCAGGCGTATATAAAAAGCGGAGTTTACAAAAATGCGCTGATCATCGGAGCGGAAACTCTGTCAAAGCTCCTCAACTGGGAAGACAGAGGTACATGTGTGCTGTTTGGGGACGGGGCAGGGGCCGTCGTGGTAAAGGCTCATGAGACAGGATTCATGGATATGGTCCAGTGGTCAGACGGCAGAGGGGACAGTGTTCTTACTTGTGGTGCCCGCCAGATGAAGAACGTTCTGGTACCCGGTGCCCAGGAGGCGGATTATGTTGCCATGGAAGGACAGCCTGTTTTCAAATTTGCCGTAAAAAAGGTGCCGGAGTGTATTACACAGGTACTGGAAAAGACCGGGACAGAGAAAGAGGAGATCAGGTATTATGTTCTGCACCAGGCCAACAGCAGAATCATCCAGTCAGTTGCCAAAAGACTAAAGGAGGCGGAGGAAAAATTTCCCATAAATCTGGAACGTCACGGCAATACATCCGCCGCCAGTATTCCCATTTTGCTGGATGAGATGAACCGTGAAGGAAGGCTGCAAAAGGGGGACAAGATCATCCTGTCAGGATTCGGAGCTGGTCTGACCTGGGGAGCCGCGCTGCTTGAATGGTAAGCACTGTCCCGCGAAGCGTGCTGCCGGGCAAGCAGTGAGAGTAACGATTTCTGTTCCATAAAGTACAGGTATTGTGGTAAGATATAAGCATACAGGCAAAGGAAAAGGAAAAACGGAGGAGGATTTATGAAATTACTGATAAAACAGAGGGTATTTTCCTGGACAGACACCTATGATGTGTACGATGAATACGGTAACCCGAAGTATTTTGTCAAAGGAGAGTTTCTGTCTATTGGCCATAAGATACACATTTACCGTCACGATACCGGTGAGGAAGTAGGCATGGTGAAAGAAAAACTGATGACTGTCATGCCCCGGTTTGAGCTGATTGCAGGGGGCAGGGCTCTGGGGAGTATCCAAAAACGCTTTGCATTGTTTAAGCCCAAATATGAGATCGACTATAATGACTGGAGAGTGGAAGGCGATTTTCTGGAATGGGATTACGATGTCTATCAGGAATGCTGCCCGATCATGCATATCAGGAAAGAGCCCTTTCACTGGGGGGACACGTATGTGATCGACTATGCCTGCCAGGACGATGAGCTGATCGGCCTGCTGACGGTGATCGCCATTGACGCGGCAAACTGCAGTGATGGAAACCGGTAGACACGGCAGAAA
The DNA here is from genome assembly GCF_022867815.1 of Blautia sp. NSJ-175. Taxonomy (NCBI): domain Bacteria; kingdom Bacillati; phylum Bacillota; class Clostridia; order Lachnospirales; family Lachnospiraceae; genus Blautia; species Blautia sp. NSJ-175. The sequence continues at coordinate 83,048 of NZ_JALIFQ010000005.1, read as the reverse complement.
CAGGACAGGGAGAAAATATTTGGAAAATAACAGCAGCAGGAAACTGATTGAGTATATAAAACAAAAACCGCAGATATATGAAGCCAGCTCCTCCGCTTTCTGGGATGATGAGAATATTTCCGGATATATGCTGGAGGCGCACTTGGACCCGGATGCGGAAGGCGCAACCAGGAAGCATGAATTTATACAAAGATCCGCGGACTGGATTGCAGAGCGCTGCGGGGGAGGAGCGGGAAAGAAGCTTCTGGACCTGGGATGCGGACCGGGACTCTATGCAGAGCTGTTTGATGACAGGGGATTTCAGGTGACAGGTCTTGATTTTTCCAGACGGTCCGTCCAATACGCCAGAGAACATGCTGCCGGGACAAAGAGGGACATCCGGTATGAATATAAGAATTATCTGGATATGGATGAGGAGAATGCATTTGATGTCATAACTTTGATCTATTGTGATTTCGGTGTACTGCCTCCAAAGGACAGGAGGATTCTGCTGGGGAAAATAAAAAAGGCACTGAAACAGGGTGGAATCCTTATTCTTGACGGATTTACCCGTGCTCTGCCTTTTGAAGAACTGGAGACGGTTCAGTATCAGGATAAGGGATTCTGGTCAGCCGGACCTCATGTGGTCATTCAGCGCAATTACAGATATCCCGAGACAGATAACACTCTGGAGCAGTATCTGGTAATCACAGAGGAGGACTGCCACTGTTATAATCTTTGGAACCAGCGGTACACCAGGGAAACCTTAAAAAAGGAAATAGAGCGTGCAGGGCTGTGCTGCACGGAATTTTATGATAATGTGGCAGGAAAGGCGTTTACAGGCCGGGATACGACAATCTGTGCTGTCGCAGAGAAACAGGCGGAGGGATAAGCGGCGGACATGTATTTTATGCGGCGGTGTCCTCCGGATTCAGAATACAGCGGGTGAGAAATGCGGAACAAAATAAAAGTGCCTCATATGGAAAACCGGAAATTTACAGGCTTCCATATGGGGCACTTTTATTTTTTAAAGAATCAGCAGACGGATTTCATCATTTCATATGCGCCGTCGCGCTGGATCTTGTTCAGCATATCTGTGACAGCGGCTTCAAATCCGGGTATAGAGCACAGATCCATATCCCAGAGTGCTTCATTGCCACAGACCGCGTGCACGTATTCCTCTGTGGTATCATCCTTATGTGCTGCAAAAAAGGAGAGAACATTTCTGTCGTCCGACACAGTATAAGCACCACCGTCCGGACGTACGGCAGCAAGACCCGCGTCTGTCAGTTCCTTCCCCCGGTAAAACGCCAGATAGAAGGCAAAGGAGGCTGTGAGACAGAGCGGCAGTTTTCCTGTCCTGTCCATATACGCCTTCAGGGACGGCAGGACCCTGGCTTTCCATTTGGAGGTGGAATTCAGGCAGATGGACAGCAGTGCATGGTCGATAAACGGGTTTTTAAAACGCTCTGTGACGGCGGAGGCGAAACTCTCCAGCTCCTCTTTGGGAAGAGACAGGGTGGGGATGATCTCCTCATGGACTGCTTTATTCATAAAGCCGCAGACTACATCATCCTCCATACAGTCCCGCACGATATCGAACCCGGCCAGATATGCCCCCATGACCATGGAGGTATGAGCGCCGTTTAAGATTCGGACCTTGCGCTCCTTGTATGGTTTGTGGTCATCTGTGATGAGGACCGGAAGTCCGGCCTTCTCAAATGGAAGTTCCTGTTTTAAAGCAGCAGGTCCCTCAATGACCCAGAAGGCAAAGACTTCACCGGTATCCATGGCGGCGTCCAGATAGCCGTTTTCCTCATTCAGCGCATCCTCTTCCCCTTTAGGAAAGCCGGTGACAATGCGGTCCACAAGCGTGGAGCAGAACATATTCTCCTCCTCCAGCCATGTAAGGAAGCCTTCCTCCAGATTCCACTGTGCGGCATACGAAAGCACACATTTTTTCAGCTCTTTTCCGTTTTCCGCAATAAGCTCACAGGGAAGAATAACGAATCCCTTTCCTTTTTCGCTGCCGAAGATTTCATAACGGCGGTAGAGAAACTGGGTCAGCTTGCCCGGAAAGCTGGAGGCCGGTCTGTCCTGAAACCTGCAGGCAGGGTCGTATACGATTCCGGCCTCGGTGGTGTTGCAGGTGATAAAGCGCAGATCAGGATTTTCGGCGCAGGCCATGACCGCGTCGTAATCTTCATAGGCATTCAGGCAGCGGCTGACACAGGAGATGACACGCTTGTCACTGACCTTTCTTCCGTTTTCAAAGCCGCGCAGATATAAGGTGTAAAGCCCTTCCTGGGTGTTCAGGTCATCAGCCAGGCTGTGGCCGGGGCGTTTTGGCCGGGGCTGGACAAGAACTGCCTTGCCGTTGAAACCTGTCTTTTCATTCAACATATCAATAAAATGGTCTGTAAAGGCCCGCATAAAATTTCCTTCCCCAAATTGGAGGACACGTTCGGGAGCCTCCCGGAGAAGATAGCCTTTGTAATTCTGTTCTTTTAATATCTGATAACTGAGTTTTTCCATGATTTTTATTCCCCTGTTGTTATATTTACATTACCATCCACAGGCGCTGTCACGCGAAATGTGTTAAAGCGTAACACCCTGTTTGAAAATAGCCATGTCATGAAAACCGGCTTTCTCTGCTTTGACTTTCTCACCGGAAGCGACCTGCAGCACATACTCAAAAAGCTGACTGCTCAGCTCCTCTAAGGGCACACCCTCTGTCATGGGACCGCAGTTGAAGTCAATCCAGTTTTTTTTCTTCTCATAGAGGGCAGTATTGCTGGAGATTTTCACGGTGGGCACAGGGGAGGCGAAAGGGGTGCCTCTTCCTGTGGTGAACAGGACAATATGGGCGCCTGAAGCAGCCAGGGCTGTGGAGGCCACCAGATCATTGCCCGGGGCGCTGAGCAGGTTCAGACCCTTTTCCTTTACCGGTTCCCCGTAGGCGAGAACACCTTTTACAGGCGCGCTGCCTGATTTTTGTGTGCATCCCATGGATTTGTCTTCCAGCGTGGAGATCCCTCCCTTTTTATTGCCGGGGGACGGGTTTTCATAGATGGTCTGGTTGTGGCTTTTGAAATAATTTTTAAAGTCATTGATCAGTTCAACGGTCCTGTCAAACAGCGCTTCATTGGCGCAGCGATTCATAAGCAGTGTCTCCGCGCCGAACATTTCCGGTACCTCGGTGAGGATCGTAGTGCCTCCTTTGGAGATGAGCAGGTCTGAGAAGCCGCCCACGGTCGGGTTGGCTGTGATGCCGGACAGACCGTCGCTGCCGCCGCATTTCATGCCGATGACAAGTTCCCTGCAGCTTATGGGTTCTCTTGAAAAACTGCCTGCATATTCTGCAAGTTCCCGGATGACGGCAAGCCCGTCGCGGATCTCATCCTCAGATTCCTGCGCCACCAGGAAACGAACTCTTTTGGGATCGTAGGAACCGATATATCGCTTCAGTTCCTCTATATTGCTGTTCTCACACCCCAGGCCCAATACAAGGACGCCCCCTGCATTGGGGTGGTTGATCAAGTCTGCCAGTATCCTGCGTGTGTGTTCCTGATCCTCCCCCATCTGGGAACATCCGTAGGGATGAGGAAAGGCTGCGATGTCATCAATGGTGCCGGTCTTATAGATCTGTGCCTGTTTTTCAATGGCTTCTGCCACGTTGTTGACGCAGCCGACGGTTGGAATGATCCAGATTTCATTGCGGACACCGGCCTGGCCATTGCTTCTTCTGTACCCGTGAAAGAAGCGCTCCTCAGTGGGGGCAAGCTCTGCCGCATCCTTATGATAAGTATAGGTAAGAAGATCTCCCAGGCCTGTTTTCATATTATGGGTATGAATCCAGGAGCCTTGGGCAATGTCCTCCCTGGCCTGTCCGATGGGAGAGCCGTACTTTATAACTGCCTCCCCTGCCCGGATGTCCTTCAGGGCAAACTTGTGACCCTGGGGGATATCTTCTGATAACAGGATTTCCTTATGATCCAAATGGACAGAGGTGCCTGCTGCAAGCGGAGCAAGCGCTACGGCAACACTGTCATCCGGATGAATCTTCAGATAAGTCTGCATGGGAATATTCATCCTCCTTTATAAAATGCGATTCCATATAATAGCTAAGTATGAAATGTAAGGGCTTACACTAAATCTACAACTTGGTGGGGAGTTCGTCAACATGAATTTTAAAAATTGGACAAAAAACAAGAATTTTATTAATATTTCACAAAAATAAAAGAGAAAACTTGTGAAAAATATCGCGGCAAAAAGAATTGCTTTTTTGTTTTCCTGTCTGTATAATGAAAAATAAAGTGTAAGGGCTTACACTTCCACAGCGAAAGGAACGTGGGATTATGAACATATACGATATCGCGAAGCTTGCAGGGGTTTCCATTGCCACCGTATCACGAGTGGTCAATGACAGCCCAAAGGTGAGTGAAAAGACAAAAGAAAAGGTACGGGCAGTCATGGCAGCAAATGACTATATACCCAATGTATTTGCCAGGGGCATGAGCCTGAACTCCATGAAGACAGTGGGAATCATCTGTCCAAGTGTTTCAGACCATTATATGGCATCTGCTGTGGCATATCTGGAGAAGAACCTGAGAAATTACGGTTATGACTGCATTTTATACTGCAGCGGATATGAGCAGGAGGATAAGGAGATCTCTGTGCAGATGATTCTGCAGAAACGCATTGACGCGCTGCTTTTAGTGGGCTCCTGCTACGCGGGGGACAAGGAGTACGGGGAAGACATTACTTATATTAAGAAGGCTTCCGAAGAGATTCCTGTGTTTATTATGAACGGTTTCATTGACGGGGAGAATATCTACTGTATGCTCACAGATGATTACCAGTCCGTGTTTGATGTCGTTTCCGCTATGATCGCCTCAGGCAGAAAGCAGATCCTGTTTCTCAGTGATTCTTATTCATACAGTGCCATGCATAAGCTGCAGGGGTATGAGGATGCCCTGAAGGCTGCAGGCATTCCGGTGTTCGGGGAGCGCAAGGTCTACATCAAAAATGAGATCCATCTGGTGCGGGACATTCTGCTGGCCAGAAGAGATCTGGTGTTTGACGGCGTCATTGCCACAGATGACGGTCTGGCAGTGGGCGCAGTAAAATACGCCAGGGCAAAGAAGCTGTCCGTACCGCAGGATATCAGTATTATAGGTTACAATAATTCAGAACTTTCCATTGGATGTGAGCCGGAGCTGACATCCATAGACGGCAGGGGTGACTTGTTATGCAAGATGACAATTGACTCCCTAATGGAGGTCTTAAAAGGAGAAAGCGTGGAGCACAGAAAATATGTGCGGTGCCGTCTGGAAAAACGGTGCACCACAGATTTTTGATAAAAAGCCCATCGCCAAAGGCGGTTTTAAAATTTCCGCATAAACGTAGCGGAAAAAGAGTGAAAGGAAAAGAATCATGAGAGGATTAAAGAAAGCCTTTATACTTGCTTTATGTGTCACTGCAGTTCTGGGACTTGGCGGCTGTTCTTCCATTAAAAGTGAGAAGAGAATCGTTCGGATTTCCCATGCCCAGTCTGAGACACATCCGGAGCATCTGGGACTTTTAAAATTTAAGGAATATGTGGAGGAGAATCTGGGAGACAAATACGAGGTTCAGATTTTTCCAAATGAGATACTGGGTTCCGCACAGAAGGCCATAGAGCTGACGCAGACAGGAGCCATTGACTTTGTTGTGGCGGGCACAGCCAACCTGGAGACTTTTGCAGATATATATGAGGTGTTCAGCATGCCGTATCTGTTTACTTCCGAGGAAGCCTATCATGAGGTAATGGGCGATACGGACTATATGAATCAGGTCTATGCGTCCACGGACGAGGCAGGTTTTCGGGTATTGACCTGGTACAATGCGGGAACCAGAAGCTTTTACGCAAAAAAACCGATTCATACACCGGAGGATCTAAAAGGCCTGAAAATCCGTGTACAGCAGAGTCCGGCCAGTGTAAACATGGTAAAAGCTTTCGGCGCGGCTGCCTCCCCTATGAGTTTCGGCGAGGTTTACACCGCCATTCAGCAGGGTGTCATTGACGGTGCGGAGAACAATGAGCTTGCCCTTACCAATAACAAACACGGGGAAGTGGCAAAATACTACTCTTACAACAAGCACCAGATGGTGCCGGATATGCTGATCGGAAACCTGAAATTTTTAAACGGACTGAGCAGTGAAGAACGTGAAGTATTTGAACAGGCTGCCCTTCTGTCCACAGAGGTGGAGATGGAAGAGTGGGACAAGCAGGTGGAAGAGGCAAAAGATATTGCGCAGAACCAGATGGGTGTGGAGTTCATTGACGTGGATGTGCAGGCATTTAAGGACAAGGTGTCCAATGTGCAGCAGGATATGCTGGATGATAACCCGGACATTCAGGAATTGTATGACCATATCCAGAAAATCAATGAGAAATACGCAAAGGAGGAAGAGTAAATGAAAGCCTTACATTCAATCCGAAAAGTTATCAATACGATCTTAAGCTCTGCCTGTGCTGTTATTTTTGCGTTTATGGTATGCATCGGAACCTATCAAATCGTGATCCGTTACTTCTTCAACAGTCCCAGCACCGTTTCCGAGGAGCTTCTGACCTACAGCTTTACCTGGATGGCGCTGCTTGCCTCCGCTTATGTGTTTGGTAAAAGAGACCATATGCGTATGGGATTTTTAGCAGATAAGATCACAGGGACAAAAAGAAAAGTCCTGGAAATTGTGATCGAAATCCTGATCATGCTCCTGGCCGGAAGTGTTATGATTTACGGCGGAGCTACGATCATGAACCTTACCATGACCCAGAAGACGGCTTCCCTGGGAATCCCCATGGGTATCATCTATACGGTCGTACCGCTTTCCGGCGTGCTCATTGTGCTGTACTCCATTTTCAATATTGTGGATCTGTGCAGCGGATATGAGCAGGAGCACCGGGAAGTGAAAGAATAATCTGAGGAAAAGGAGTTTCGATTATGAATACAGCATTAGTTTCAGGATTGATCATATTGGTTCTGCTGGTCATCATGCTGCTGGCAGGTGTGCCCATTGCAGTAGCGCTGGGAATCTCTTCCGTATGCGCCATTCTGCCGGTTATGGATACAAGTGTTGCGGTTCTCACCGGCGCGCAGAGGATTTTTTCCGGTATTTCCGTGTTCAGTCTTCTTGCCATACCGTTTTTCATTCTGGCCGGAAATATCATGAATAAGGGCGGCATCGCGGTCCGTCTGATCAATCTGGCAAAGCTCATCACAGGACGTGCACCCGGTGCGCTGGCCCAGACAAATGTCATTGCAAACATGCTTTTCGGAGCCATTTCCGGTTCCGGTACAGCGGCAGCCTCAGCCATGGGGTCCATCATCGGCCCGATTGAGAAGGATGAGGGATATGACCCTAACTTCTCCGCGGCTGCCAATATTGCCACTGCCCCAACCGGGCTTTTGATTCCGCCAAGCAATGTTATGATCACCTTCTCCCTGGTCAGCGGCGGAACTTCTGTGGCAGCGCTCTTTATGGCGGGCTACATACCCGGGATTTTGTGGGGACTGGCATGTATGCTGGTGATCTATTTCATTGCAAAGAAAAAAGGATACCGGGCAAAAACAAAATTTACGTTTAAAGAAGCCATGAAAATTGTTTTACAGGCTCTGCCGTGTCTGCTGCTTATCATTATTGTGATCGGCGGTATCATCGGCGGTATCTTCACAGCCACAGAGGGGTCTGTGGTGGCGGTTGTATATAGTCTTGTTTTATCCCTGTTCTTTTACCGTTCCATCAGCTTGAAGGACCTGCCCAAGATTTTCAAGGAAAGCGCTGAGATGACAGGTATTATTATTTTCCTGATCGGTGTTTCCAGTATTATGTCATGGGTTATGGCATTTACCAATATCCCCACAGCCGTTTCCAATGGTTTGCTGGCCATCAGCAGCAACAAGATCGTTATCTTCCTGTTGATCAATGTGATTCTGCTGATTGTAGGAACTTTCATGGATATGACACCTGCCTGCCTGATCTTCACACCGATTTTCCTTCCGGTGTGTACGGCGCTTGGCATGAATCCTATCCATTTTGGTATCATGCTGATCTTCAACCTCTGTATCGGAACCATCACACCGCCTGTGGGCACCACACTGTTTGTGGGCGTCAAGGTGGGAAAGGTGAAGATAGAGACGGTGTTCAGACAGCTTTTGATCTATTTTGCAGCGATCTTCGTTGTACTTATGCTGGTAACTTATATCCCGCAGCTCAGTCTCTGGCTGCCAAGTCTGATGGGATATGTGTAAAATAAAAGGAGGTAATGTTTTATGAAACAGTTTATGGACAAAGATTTTCTATTGAGCACCCCCACCGCACAGGAATTATATCATGACTTTGCGGCAAAGGTGCCGGTTCTTGACTACCACTGCCACATCAATCCGCAGGAGATCGCAGAGGACAGAAAGTTTGAGAACATCACACAGGTATGGCTGGGCGGAGACCATTACAAATGGCGCCAGATGCGTTCCAATGGTGTGGAGGAGCGTTATATCACCGGAGACGCACCAGACAGAGAAAAATTCCAGAAATGGGCGGATACACTGGAGAAAGCCATCGGCAATCCTCTGTTTCACTGGAGTCATCTGGAGCTGCAGCGGTATTTCGGATATACAGGTGTGTTAAACGGTGACACGGCAGAGGAAGTATGGAATTTGTGTAATGCAAAGCTTCAGGAGGCTTCCATGAGTGCAAGAAATCTGATCCTCCAGTCAAATGTTACGCTGATCTGCACCACCGACGATCCGGCAGATGACCTGAAATGGCACAAAATGCTGGCAGAAGATGAGAGTTTCCCGGTACAGGTACTTCCTGCATGGAGACCGGATAAGGCCATGAATCTGGAAAAACCGGATTACGGTCAGTATCTGGAGACACTGGCAGAGGCGGCTAATATGGATATCCAGTCTTTTGAGGACTTGAAAGCAGCGCTGAAGTCCAGAATGGCATTTTTCAATGAGATGGGCTGCCGGGCGTCAGATCATGGGCTGGAGTATGTCATGTATGTTCCGGCTTCTGATGAGGAGGTTGAGGCTGTCTTCCAGAAGCGGTTGAATGAGGAGACGGTTACCAGGGAGGAAGAGCTGAAGTTTAAGACAGCGTTCATGCTTTTTGTTGCCGGGGAATATGCGAAGATGGGCTGGGCTATGCAGCTCCACTATGGATGTAAGCGTGATAATAATACGGATATGTTTGAAAAACTGGGGCCGGATACAGGGTATGACTGTATCAATAATTATGCGCCGTCAGGTCAGATCGCAGATTATTTAAATGCGCTGAATGCAGAGGGAAATCTTCCGAAAACGGTGATTTACAGTTTGAATCCCAATGATGATGAGGCAATTGGAACAATCATCGGGTGTTTCCAGAATTCAGATGCTGTGGGAAAGATTCAGCAGGGGTCTGCATGGTGGTTCAATGACCATAAGACAGGGATGACAAAGCAGATGACATCTCTTGCAAACTTAGGTCTGCTGGGGAACTTTATCGGAATGCTGACGGATTCCAGAAGTTTTCTTTCTTATCCGAGGCATGAGTATTTTAGAAGGATACTTTGTGAGATGATCGGTAATTGGGTGGAAAATGGAGAGTATCCTAAGGATATGAAGATGCTGGAGAGGATTGTGAAGGGGATTTCTTATAATAATGCGGTGCGTTATTTTGGGTTTGAACTGGAAATGAAATAGAGATAGGGGAAAAGAGTTCGTGTGGAAGTTGCATGCGGGCTCTTTTTTTGCGGCAAAGGGGACGGGATGAGGCGGTGTGCAGCCGGGGACGGCGGGCGGGGGTCTGTTTGTGTCCGCTCGACGTTCCAGGACTGTGAACTAACCTCCACTCGCGCCTAAGTTTCCGTAGGAGGTGGATTTCACAGACCCTTCCACTTAACCTCGCTGACACAAACAGCCCCCCGCCCGCCGTCCCCGGCTGCACACCGCCTCATCCCTGGTTTTCTCAGGGCAGAGTTATGGATTAGATATCATTTGGGTAATAATGAGGTCTGTCAGTTTGAAAATTTTGGATTTACGTATGGATTCTAAAGATTTTTCTTGAATTATATGTAAAAATAGGTGAGTTAGCGGTGAAAATTTCTTGGATTACATACGAAAGGTAAGAGGGGATTTCAAATTATCTGTAAAGAGAGGAAAAACCATGACGAAACATCTTAAAATTACCTACAAAAGTCAAATGCTACTTTCAAATTATCTGTAAAGAGAGGAAAAACCACGGCGAAACACCTTAAAATTACCTACAAAAGCCAAATGCTGCTTTCAAATTATCTGTAAAGAGAGGAAGAACCACGGCGAAACACCTTAAAATTACCTACAAAAGCCAAATGCTACTTTCAAATTATCCGTAAAGAGAGGAAAAACCACGGCGAGGCATCTAAAACTACCAACGAAAGCTAAATATCTTTTTCCAATTATCTGTAAAGCAGGAAAAATCTGTGTTCATCCTTTGTGACTAACTGTAAAATAAAGAAAATCTGCAGTCATAATATGTGCCGGTTCTGTATATCACCAGGTGTTTTCATTCTGCAGACATGAAAAAGCAAGGCAGCCAGCCATGGTATGAAGCAGAATGTACCATATCGGTACTGCGTAAATCATATTACTTGGCACGGAATGTTCTGGGGACAGGGGAGGATGAAAGAAAGGAAAAACGGCGATTTTTGTATGGAAGATTGTAGCTTATTGTGTTAAAATAAACCGAAAAGGAATTTAGAGAGGAGAAATATTGTGGAAAATCGAAGAATTATCCAGGTGGAAGAGAAAGTTCCGCCAAAGCTTCTGATACCGCTCAGTATTCAGCATATGTTTGCCATGTTCGGGGCGTCTGTGTTGGTTCCGTTTTTGTTTGGAATCAATCCGGCGGTGGTTCTGTTTATGAACGGTGTGGGGACGCTGTTGTTTATACTGATCACTAAGGGGAAGGCGCCGGCCTATCTGGGGTCCAGTTTTGCTTTTATTGCGCCGGCCAGTATTGTGATCAGTAAGTTTGGATATGCCTATGCGCTTGGCGGGTTCGTGGCAGTGGGATTTTTGGGGTGCATCCTGTCTTTCATTATTTATAAGTTTGGGTCGGATTGGATCGATATTGTGCTTCCTCCGGCAGCTATGGGGCCGGTTGTGGCGCTTATCGGTCTGGAGCTTTCTTCTACGGCGGCCAGTAATGCGGGGATGCTGGATGAGGTGGTCAATCCGAAGAATGCCATTGTGTTTTTGGTGACGCTTGGTGTCGCTGTGATCGGGTCGGTGGTGTTTCGGAAATTTTTGTCCGTGATTCCTATTCTGATCGCTATTCTGGCAGGATATGCGGCAGCACTTCTCTGCGGGATCGTGGATTTTACGGAGGTGGCGAATGCCTCAATTTTTGCACTGCCGAATTTCTCTGCGCCGAAATTTAATCTGCAGGCAATCCTGATCATTCTGCCGGTTATTCTGGTCATCGCCTCAGAGCATATTGGACATCAGATCGTAACAGGGAAGATTGTAGGAAGGGACCTGATCAGGGATCCGGGTCTGCACCGTTCTCTTTTTGCGGATAATTTTTCTACTATGATCTCCGGGTTTATCGGTTCTGTGCCGACTACCACTTACGGAGAGAATATTGGGGTTATGGCTGTGACAAGGGTTTACAGTGTGTATGTGATCGGCGGGGCAGCGGTGCTTTCGATCATCTGCTCTTTTGTAGGTAAACTGTCAGCCCTTATCAGTACCATTCCGGGACCGGTCATCGGGGGAATCTCCTTCCTTCTGTATGGTATGATCGGTACTTCCGGTATCCGTATTCTGGTGGACGGACGCGTGGATTACGGACGTTCCAGGAACCTGGCACTGACCTCGGTTATTTTTGTGACCGGGTTGTCGGGAATTTCGGTGAAATTTGGACAGATTGAATTGAAGGGTATGGTTTTGGCCTGTGTAGTGGGTATGCTTTTAAGCCTGCTGTTTTATGTACTGGACAGATTTAAACTGACCAATGATCTGGAAGAAGAGTAAGAGAAGAGATGAAAGAAGGGGGCTGTCGGAAAGCAGTCCCCTTTTTTTCGTCTGCCAAAGAAAATCAGGGTTGTATGCTGCGTTCAAAGAAAGAGATAGCAATACCTCCGGACATATATTCTTTTGTTATTTTGAAATTGAATTTTTTATAAAAATAGTGATTCTGTGTTTTATCGGAAGGTGTCTCCAACGCCCAGTGTCTGGCGTTGGGGTATTTTTTATCAAGAAAACGCATGGCTGTCTGTCCAATGCCTTTGTTGGCGTATTTGGGTATGACACAGAGAGCGCCAAGATAGTAGGACTCATCCCCTTCCGGCCTGACAGAGACTGCGCCAACAATGGCGCCATCAGCGATTATCTTATAAACATCACGTTTTTGTAAGTTATCCAGAATGTCATTTTCTGTTTTGTTATATCCCGGGCATTCCCCGTACTTTAAATAGTCGCTGTAAAAACTCATATTATAAACTTCGGCAAGCCTTTTAGCGTCGCTGCGGCATGCTTTTTCTATTTTAATTATCATGGGATAACTCCTTTTGGCTGTAATGGATTATGGATTGATTACTCTATTTTAAACATTTGGTACATAAGTGTCAATTATTTTGAAGCAGCAGGGCAGCAATCAGAAGACAGGTGGCAATTACGGCCGCATTTATCCTGACAGGTGCAGCATGAAAATGGATGTAAGAACAGGAATATACGGCCTTGACTCTCACATAATGTCATCGTTTATACTTATTTTAAAAAGAGAAACTGAAGTAAAAAGGGGAGGGACATGTTTACAATGTGCAAAGAATGTTATATTGACAACAGCCGAATCACACCGCTGCTGAATCCCGTAGACTGCCTGAGTCATCATACCCAATATATCTGCGGAACATGCGGGCGCTGTATTTGTATAGAACGGGATTTGAGAAGAGGGCTGCAGAGATGGAATTTCCCCTTTCAGTCTCTGGAACAGGCAAAGCTTTATCTGCGCACAGCGGATGTGGCCATGAAAAAGTCTTGCGGCATCTATGAGATAAAGAGCAGCCGGGGAAGAATTTCGTATAAAATTTTCCCCGGTGAAGAAGAACTGCAGAGTTACCTGAAAAAGAACAGAAACAAAATATGTGAAGCCATGTCACCTGTCTTTTCCGTGAAAGAATACCGGGAGTACCCATTTACCCGGGTGCGGAGGCTGACGCATGAAGAAATAGAGAGGTACATGCAGGAGAAAAATAGGCAGAAATGATCACAGATCTGTTTCCCTGTTCAGTCTGACGGCAGCAAAGCAAAATCCCAGTCCGCCCATGAGCAGAAGCAGACATATGGTGAAGACTAACTCACGGCCTGACACCGCTTTGCCCAGCAAAATGGAGCGGATGCTGTTGATCACATGGGTAAAGGGATTGCCGCTTACCAGGATTTTCAGTATACCGGTGATTCTATCCACAGGAAACAGCGCAGAGCTTAAAAAGAACACGGGCAGCACAATGGCGTTCATCACAGACTCGTACACCATTTCATTGGGAAGGATCAGGCTGATGCCGTAACAGATTCCGGACATAAAAAAGGCAGTCAGAAAGATCAGAAGCAGAATGATGCAGAAGCCTGATATACCGGTACGGAATCTCACGGAAAAGAAAAGGCTGATGAGCCCCATAAGGCCGACTTCCAGAAAAGTGCAGAGAACACCTTCCAATATCTGCCCCAGTATGACGGAGGTTCTTTGGACCGGAGCGATGAGAATCCGGTAGAAGCTTCCCTCTGCCTTCAGCATATAATTCATGATTCCGCTGCTGCTGCACACAGAGAAGGAGACCAGCACCATGAGGCCGGGCAGGATAAATGCCGTGTAATTTCCTATCTCTGTGCCCTGCAAGGTCTGTCCTGCCACGGCGCTGTATAATACCAGCCAGAGAACTGGCTGCGTCAGGGTGATGATAATGGTGAGCTTGTTGTGAAAGCGCCATTTTATATTTTTCCATAAGATCGTAAAGACTGTCATATGCATGCCTCCTGTTTGCTGTCCTCTGTGAGTTTCAGAAAAATATCATCCAGGGACGGCTGTTTTATCTCAATGCCCAGAAAGGGAATCTGATTCTTTAACAGAAACACATTGGCAGTTTCCATATCGCGGCGGATATCTTCCGTAAAGAGCAGACAGCAGTTGTCCTGTATTCTGATCCTGTCCGGCAGAAAGAGACCGGACATCCGTTTTACAGAATCCCCGGCGGCAGATTTGGAAGAAAAGGTGATCCGGATCATATCCTGTCTGATATACTGCCTCAGGGCAAAAGGGGTTCCCTGGGCCACTTCTTTTCCCTCCTTCATGATACAGACTGTATCACTCAGACTGTCAGCCTCCTCCAGATAATGTGTTGTGAGAAAGACAGTGGTGCCGAATTCTTCCCGGATCTTCTCCATCATCTTCCACATAGCCATGCGGGACTGGATATCCATGCCCACAGTAGGTTCATCCAGAAACAGGATTTCCGGTTCCGACATAAGGTTCAGAGCAATGTCCAGCCGCCTTTTTACGCCGCCTGAATAGGAGGAGACGGGATATTTCAGATATTGTGTCAGGTCAAATGCGTCAATCAGCATGTCCATGCGTTTTTTTGCCGCGGCTTTCGGAATTCGGTATAGACGGCTCTGAAACATCATATTTTCTCTGAGAGACAAATGCATATCAATAGAGGTCTGCTGGGAGACACAGGCAATTTTTGCCCGTATGCGCTCCGCGTCCCGGTTAAGGTCCAGGCCCAGAACAGATACCTTTCCGGAACCGGGTTTCAAAAAGGTGGTCAAAATTCGTATGAGTGTTGACTTGCCGGCGCCGTTCTGCCCAAGAAGGGTAAAGATCTCGCCCCTTTTTACTGTCAGGCTGAGGCCGGACAGGGCCTGCACGCCGTTTTTATATTGCTTGTACACCTGTTCGGCACAGATGGCGTAAGGTGATGTCTGCTGCATGGCCTATCAATCCTCCTCAATGGGAAACTGGATTTCCGTAATGTATTTATCCGGGTTTCCTTTTATGATCATGCCCGGTCCTTTGAGGAAAATCTCCCGGAAGGGAGGTCTTAGAACCAGGTGGTGCTCTGCGGCAAAGTGATCGATTGCGGCATATGCCTGAAAAAGTGTATCATAGGAACCGGTATGTGTGACGCAGAGCGCCCGTATGCGGGGGAAAACTTTCACATTTACACTGCTGCCGGCCGGTGTTTCCTGCGTGGGGACACACAGTTCCATATTCCCCATTTTCGTTTCCGGGTCCATGCTGAGATAGGAGAAGAAAGGAGACCCGTTTGTCTTTCCGCGTACGGATTGAAACACTTTGGGGAACATGCGGTTTGCTTTTGCGGCGTCTCCCCGATATTTCATGTATGCAGCCCGTATGGGCTCGATTTCTCTGATTTCTACTTTGTGATCCATGATCATTCCTCCTTATTCTTTGTGATTGCGATCCATACCTGAAAATGTCCGTTCTCCGGCTGTTTTTCATATATGGGATAGACTTCCACATCCGGCAGATAGGCGTACTCGTAACCGGAGAATGGAAGCCATTCTGTCATAAAGCGGCGGAAAATGCTCTGCACCTGTTCTTTCAGGCTGCCGTCACTTTCAAACACAACCCATGTGGCAGCGGGGATTGTGTAGTCCAGCATATCTTCCGGCACCGGCCCTTCTGTCTGGGCAGCAATATAATAGAAGATATTCTGTGGGTCCCGGTAAGTGCTGACGCCCAGTATATTCCGTGGTTCCCGGTCAGCAAGGGCGCAGATTTCCCGGAATTTCGGGCCTTCCATGGTTTGTTTCCAGAAGGCGGGAATGCCTTCCATGTTTTTCTCCATGTTTTCTGTCAGGGATATGCGGATACCTGCAATGCGCATAGGACCCTTCTGTTCAATCCGGTAGGCCATGGGCGTTTCTCCTGTCACGGTCACGGAAAACGTGACGGCAGGATAGGCATGTAACACACATCCCTCATTTCTGGCGGCGGTGGGGGGAATGCCATGGACACTTTGAAAGGCGCGGTTAAAGGAAGTTGGGGAAGTATAGCCGTATTTTAAGGCGATATCCAGAACCTTATGGTCTGTGCGCTGCAGTTCAAAGGCAGCCTGGGTCATTCTTCTCTTCCTGATATAGTCAGACAGGGGAATACCTGCCACATAGGAAAACATTCGCTGAAAATAATAGGTGGAGCAGCAGGCAATCTCCGCTGCTTTGTCATAGGAAATTTCCTTGTCCAGATTTTCCTCAATATATGCGATGGCACTGCTCAGTTTTTTTAACCATTCCATTTTTCTGCCTCCTTGCTTACAGCATATCTTATGAAAAAAGTATAATCCTCTCTTTTTATGTCCTGTTTTGTAAAGGGATATACAGGAGTTTGGAATGACAGCAGAAAACGTTTGTGCATATACGATTTACGTTGGTGCTGTTATCGCGCAAAACCTATTATAGTCTGATAATATAGAACCGGAACCTATGGTGCAGCAGAATGTTACACATCTATAACGCATTTTGTCATAGATTACATCCGGAATCAGGCTTAAACAGTGGATTGAAAGAGGAAATTTTACATAGTTGCTACGGGACATGTTAAGAATTTATTTTTTATTGTACATAGAAACGCAAAAATAGTCACAAACTTTGTCAGTTCATTAAAAAAATAGTCATGAGTTTGTTCTATTAAAGTCGTGTAAACGTAAAACAAGATTGCTTATATTAGTAACATCTTTTCTATATAATACCAAACATGGACAGCAAATCCAGTTTTTTGCTGCAAAAGAGGGATTATTATGGATAAAAAGATAAGAAGGAACCGAATCAGGCGGGCACGCAAGGTCAGACGCATGAAGAAAATGCTGACATCAGGAGTTCTTCTGCTGGCAGCCCTGCTTTTTCTCTCCCTGGTGTTTGTACCAAAGGTATCTGCAGAGAGGGAATTAAAGGCCAGATCAGCCCGGGAGGCGGAGCTGGAAGCCAAGATGACAAAGGTGACAATAGGAGCGATCGGTACCTGTATCTTTGGCGATGAGCGGGGAACAGGTATAAAAGGCAGTTTCCTGGAGACATACGAGAAGAAAGAAAACCCTGCCTATTTTTTTCAGAATGTGAAAACAGAGCTTGAAAAGGCGGATGTAAATGTCACGAATTTTATCGGTGATATGTCAGAGGAAACGGCGGCAGGCAGGAAGCATCCCATCAAAGGACAGAAAGAATACGCGGAAATCCTCAAAGAAGGTTCCATCGATCTGGTGAACCTGGCGAATGACAGAACAAAGGACTATGGACAGGACGGATATTATGACACGGCTATCGCGTTAAATGAAGCGGGAGTCGGAGCTTTCGGACATGACCGTGTCTCTTTCAAAAATATAAACGGGATTCAAATTGGCTTCATCGGCATTGATGTGCTTGACAGATCCATGGATATGCAGGCACTGCTGGTTAAAAATATACGGCTTGCTGAGGGTGCAGGCGCACACATGATCGTCGTGTGCATGAACTGGGGCAAAGAAGGGGCCCAAAAGCCCGGCAAAAGTCAGGAGGAGTGGGCACACAGAGCCGTTGAAGCGGGGGCAGATCTGGTGCTGGGGTATCACCCATCCCATGTACAGCAGGTAGAGAGATATGAGGGGAGTTATATCATATACAGCCTGGGAGTATTTTGTAATGGGGCAGATAAGAACCCTGAGGTTTGGGACAGCGTGATATACCGCCAGACATTCGGGTTTTTGGATGGAAAGCTTGTGAAGGCCTGGGAACCGGAGCAGATTCCATGCAGGATATCATCCGATTCCGGAGAAAATAATTTTCAGCCGGAATTGGATGTATAAACCCACCCCTGAAAGAAATAAACAAAGGAGACCAGCTATGAAAAGTCAACCCTAAATTAGCAAAAGATTATATTTATTTTCTGACCGGAAAAATGGCTAACTTTAATAGAGCTCCCATAGGGTGCTTTTTAAAAATATATATGAACGGTCAGATATTAATCCAAATTAAACGAAACGTTGTCAGTGAGCATTTTATAAATGATGCGAACCAACTTCCCGGCACAATGACCTAAGGCATTGTAATGGGACTTTCCCTCTGAGATTTTCTGATCATAGTAATCTTTAAAGGTTTTGTTGTTTTTGACAACGTTATGTGCTGCATTTATCAAAGCGTAGCGAAGGGGACAAGACCCACGTTTGGACATCTTGGTATGGCTGGCGTTAAAGTTTCCAGACTGATAGACAGTCGGATCAAGACCAGCAAATGCAAGCACTTTTGATGGGCTGGAGAAGCGCATAATATCGCCAATCTCGCCCAGTATCATTCCGCCATTGATAAAACCAATGCCCGGAATGGTCATAATGATGGAAGCCAAAGAATTGACAATCAATTCCATTTCAGATTCAACGTCATGAACCTGGCTATCCAGTAACTCGATCAGTTCAATGGTCTGAGTAATCTGAGTAGATATAGAACTGTCGTTGCAACCGACAGACTTCTGTGCCAGAATCCTTAATTCAGTCGCTGTGTCTTTCTTGAAATGACCGTGGGAGGAAACCTCAAGCAAGTGTGACAGATGGGTCAGGTGCATAGAAGCAATGTCTTTGGTCGTAGGTGCTTCTTTAAGAACTGCATACACAGATTTCTGGTGGATGCCAGATTTGAAGAAATACTGCAGTTCAGGGAAAGCCTGATCAACATACGACATTAGTTGAATCTTGCCCTGGGTACGTTTCTTGATTAGTTTCATGCGGAAACGCCCCAATTCCTTTAAGTGCATGATTGAAAGATCATGCTGCGAAAAGAAACGGTGAGGATCCATCATTAAAGTTTTAGCAATTATGTAAGTATCTACCTTATCCGTTTTTGTTTTGCGAATGTTGTTCTTTCGCATTGCAGAGGTCTGGATAGGGTTTATGACACAGACCTTGTAGTTATGTTTGACAAGGAATTCAAGAAGGTTGTTGCCATAGTGAGCCGTTGATTCAAGACCTATGATGAGGCTGTCAGGATCGAAAGAATCGAGCTTGTGAAGCAGCAGATGGAAGCCATCATAGTCATTTGTAAATTTGAACGGTTGAAGCATAATTTCACCATCTGAAGAAATGGCAGAGGCGAAATGGTTGAGTTTGGCAATATCAATGCCTACGTAAATCATAAGATCTCCTTTCTGAGTGTGATACTGTGACAATTCCACAGGTGTTTACCCTCATAGACTTGATTGAAATAAGTGCTCGGGAAGGAATTCCCTCGTGGCAATATCCAGCTTATAAATGATTCAGATAAAACCGTGGCAATACACTCCTTTAAGTAGTTGGACTACAGAAGAAAATCAAAAGTCCACAGCATCTGAATGTATTATGTCACATCACTAAAAGAAAGGAAAATGTGATGTTTTAGCTTCTATAAACATCATACAAGAAAAATAATGAGAACAGGAAAAATTATGGTTTTGGCGGCAGCGGCAATCTTATCGGCAAGTCTTCTGGCAGGTTGCGGCAGCAGCAATGAGGACAAAGATACAAAGACAAAGACAGAAGACACAGCAAAGAAGGATAAGACTGCAGAAAATGACAAGAACAAAAAGAAAGAAGAAGCAAAGGTCATAGAACCAAAAAAGAAGACAGAAGACGTAAAGGTATCGGACAAAAGTGATAATTCCGGCAGCCAGGAAACTGCCGGTGGAGAGGAGAACAGCAATCAGGATAAGACAGCCGGCCAGGAGCAGACAGACAGCCAGGAGCAGTCAGAGGAGAGTAATGAATCCGGCACCCAGGAGAATACAGACGAAAGCAGTGAAAATCAGGATGCGTACACAGATGAAGAAGGACATTACGATCCTTCAGGCGGCAGAGAGACATACGAAACTGCAGGATATGTGCTTGATGTGAATGGCAATACCATGCGGATTGATGAAGAGAACATAGGCGGACGTACTTATGGAGGTGAAGGAGAAGACAGAGCAGTCGAATATAATATAGGCATGGCGATTGTGGATTGTCCTGTTATTATAAAATCGGGCCTCAGCGTGGAAGTGGAGTATTATGTGGAAGATGGCGTGAATTATGCAGTACATATTTACAGTGACGGCGATGAGAAGGAACCCATTGGATAAAAAAATATATAGTTCCCGGAGCTGCAGAAGATCATCTGCGGCCCGGGGATTTTTTTAGCTTCTTTTAAGGTTTTTATGATAAGATAAAAGGTAACAAACAATCTTATCACAAAAACGGAGGGGAAAACATGCGTTTACTGCTTGCAGAGGATGAAAAGGAACTGGCGAATGCGCTGGCAGCGGTGCTGAAACACAACAAGTATTCCATAGATGTGGTTTACAACGGGGCAGATGCCTATGACTGGGCCCAGGCGGCTGAGTATGACGGTATTATCCTGGATATCATGATGCCGAAGATGAGCGGGCTTGAAGTGCTTGAAGCGCTCAGAAAGCAGGGAAGTACCGTACCGATCCTGCTTCTCACCGCAAAAGGAGAGATTGAAGACCGTGTGACAGGCCTTGACATGGGAGCAGATGATTACCTGCCAAAGCCCTTTGCCATGAAAGAACTGCTTGCCAGGATCAGAGCCATGACCAGAAGAAAATCAGAATTTTCCGCAAATATACTGGATTTTGAAGGTCTGACCCTAAACAGGGAGAATTTCGAGCTGGCTTATAAAAGCCAGTCTCTCCGCCTTGGAAATAAGGAATTCCAGATGATGGAAATGCTCATGAGAAATTCCGGCCAGTTCATCTCAGCAGAACAGTTTATGGAAAAGATATGGGGCTTTGAGGCGGAGGCAGAGGTGAGTGTGGTGTGGGTCTATCTCTCCTATCTGAGAAAAAAGCTGCAGAATCTGGAGGCGCCCATAGAGATCAGGGCAGCCAGGGGAATCGGCTATAAGCTGGAGAAAAAAGTCTGAGCCGGAAAGGTATGCATATGATTAAAAAACTGCAGAGAAAATTTGTCATGATCACCATGATCTCCCTGCTGGCTGTTCTGCTGCTGGTGGTAGGGGGAATCAATGGCTTGAATATTTTTCAGGTCACGGGGAAATCCGATATTCTTCTGGAAATGCTGGCTGAAAATGGAGGGAGATTTCCGAAACAATGGGACAAGGGAAACCATCCGCCCGGGATGACGGAGGAGACAGTGCCAAAAGACGCGGAGGAGACAGTACCGAAGGATGCGGAGGAGACAATGCCGAAGGACGCGGAGGAGACAATGCCGAAGGACGCGGAGGAGACAGTGCCAAAGGACCCCGAGGGGCAGACCGGGGAAGGACGGAAGCAGGAAGAGGCCTTTGCGGAACCGCAGGATAAGGGGATACGCGGAAGAGGTGGTCTGTTTGGCTATCGGATGTCAGAGGAGACACCATTTGAGACACGATATTTTTCCGTAACGATCCCGGCAGCAAAAGCGGGGTCTGAAAATGCCGCAGATGTCTCACAGATGCAGATAGATCTGACCCATGTGGCAGCAGTCACAGAGGAGGAGGCTGCTTCGTTTGCCGGTGAGGTGCTTAAGAAGGACAGGGAAAAGGGCTACTGCGGACAGTATAAATACCAGAAGACCGTTAAGGAGGACGGGCAGACCCTATTAGTGTTTGTGGACTGCGGCAATGATCTGCAGTCCATCCGGAATTTTGCCGTTATCTCCCTGATTGTGGCTTTTTTCTGTCTGGTGCTGGTATTGTTTTTGGTAAGCGTACTGTCCGGGCGGGCAATCCGGCCTGTGATCGAGAGCATGGAGAAGCAGAGGCAGTTTATCACAGACGCGGGGCATGAGATCAAGACACCCATTGCCATAATCCTGGCCAACGCGGAGGTGATTGAAATGTGTGAGGGGGAGAGCGAGTGGACCAGAAGTATCCGAAACCAGGTGGAGCGCCTGGGAGAGCTGGTCAGGAACCTGCTCACACTCTCCAGACTGGATGAGATGCAGGACAGGCTTCAGACTGCAGATTTCTCCTGTTCCGAGACTGTGAGGGAGTCTGTGGATGCCTTTGCTCCCATGGCGCAGGCAAAAGGTCTGAAGATGGAAAAAAACATACCGGAAGGCCTTTATATGAACGGATGCGAAGCCAATATCCGCCAGCTTGTCACCATCCTTATGGACAATGCAGTCAAATACAGCCCGGAAGAGGGCAGTGTAAGGGTATCTCTGGAGAAAAAAGAGCGGTATCTGGAGCTTTCCGTCTGCAACGACTGCCAGGAGATTCCGGAGGGGGATCTGAACAGGCTGTTTGACCGTTTTTACCGGGCCGACAGTTCCCGGTCCCGGGAGACAGGAGGCTATGGAATCGGTCTGTCCGTGGCCCAGGCCATTGTTAAGGCTCATAAAGGAAAGATTACAGCCAGGGCAGAAGACAGAGGCATCTGTTTTACGGCAAAGCTTCCGGTGAATGAAAAAAAGAATATGACCCTGAAATAGCGGATACTGTGCAGAAGCAGTACACGTGATACAGGGAAGGCAGACAGCAGAAATAAAATTTGCTGTCTGTCTTTTTAAGTTCATTTAAGGTTTGGGCGTTATACTGAGGTGGTAAGAAAGAACAGAATATCAAGGAGGAACATGATGGGCAGTAATCAGATGACATTTGAACGCTACGAGAAGAAATACCTGCTGGACGAAATCCAGTATAAAGAGTTTATAAAAAGGACCGGGGGAAGGATTGTCCCGGACGAATACGGGACAACCACCATATGCAATATCTATTTTGACACACCGGACGCCCGGCTTATCCGCACATCTCTTGAAAAGCCGGTCTATAAAGAAAAGCTGCGGCTCCGCAGTTACGGGACACCCGGAAAGGATGGGCCTGTATTTCTGGAACTGAAGAAAAAATATAAGGGAATTGTATACAAACGCCGGGAGAGTATGGTGCTGTCCGAGGCGGAGGGGTATCTTCTGCGCCATGAGGCGCCCGGAGTGGAGACACAGGTGCTGCGGGAGATTGACTGGTTTTTAAAGTATTACAGAGACATCAGGCCAGCCATGTACATAGCCTATGACAGAATCGCGGCTTATGATACGCAAAAGCCGGAACTGAGAGTGACCTTTGACTGGAATATCCGCTTCCGGAATCAGGAACTGGATCTGAAAAAGGGGACCTGGGGACAGCAGATCCTGGAGGAGGGGCAGCAGCTTATGGAAATTAAGATTCCCGGTGCCATGCCGGTATGGCTCTGCGAACTTCTGGACCAGCTTTGCATTTACCCTGTATCCTTCTCAAAATACGGCAAAGCCTACCGGATGCAGCAGGCAGAGGAAAGAAAAGACGAAGGAGGAAAATACTGTGCTTAATTCATGGTTTCAATCCATTCTTGTAAATGAAACAACCGCCGCATTTTCTCTTGGCACATTTCTGGCATGTACAGCAGCTTCTCTGGTGCTGGGAATCGTGATCGCGGTAATCTATATGTACCGCAATACCTATACAAAAGGGTTTGTGGTGACCCTGGCGCTGATGCCGGCCATTGTACAGATGGTGATCATGCTGGTCAACGGCAATCTGGGCACCGGCGTGGCGGTGATGGGCGCCTTTTCCCTGGTCAGGTTCAGGTCTGTGCCGGGAACAGCCAGGGAGATCAGCAGTATTTTCCTGGCTATGGCAGTGGGACTTGCCACCGGAATGGGGTATATCGGTATTGCGGCACTTTTTGTAGTGGTGATCGGCGCGGCAGATACCATATTTACAGTCAGCCGTTTTGGAGAGAAGCAGACCCGGGAACGGGCGCTGCGCATTACCATTCCGGAGTCACTGGATTATACAGAGGTATTTGAGGAAATATTCGAGCAATATCTGAAACGCTGGGAGTTGGTCCAGGTGAAGACCACCAACATGGGCAGCCTGTTCCGCCTGGATTATCAGGTTGTGCTGAAAAATCGGAAAGAGGAGAAAAAAATGATCGATGACCTGCGCTGCCGAAACGGGAACCTGGAAATCTTATGCAGCAGGACTGCAATTGTAAGAGAGGAGCTGTAAAACAGATGGATAATAAGAAAATGGCAGCAGTGCTTCTGGGTATTTTTCTGGCGGCAGGCACCCTTGAAGGATGCGGCAGCGGACAGGCAGCCGGTGAAAATACGGCTGAGACATCATCCGAAAGCAGCGGCAGAGGCGGCATGATGGCGGGGACCGGCAGTACAGAGGGTGTGGACCAGAACCTGGAACTGACGGAATCGGAGGTGGATACGGAATTTGCGGATCGGGATAAAGAGGGGATTTATGACGCGGAGGAGGTGGTTATGATAACCCTTGACGGGGATTCCATCCGGGCAGAGAGCGGCAGCGCGGAGATTACGGAAAGTACACTGACAATAACCGGGGAGGGCGTTTACCATATTACGGGAACGCTCAGCAGCGGACAGATCGTGGTGGATGCCGGGGACAGTGACAAGGTACAGATCGTCCTTGACAATGCGGCGGTCCACTGTGAGACAAGCGCTGCCGTCTATGTGAAAAATGCGGATAAGGTGTTTCTCACGCTGGCAGAAAACAGCGAAAACAGTCTGAGCGGGGGCAGTACCTATACCCAGACAGATGATAACACGGTGGACGGGGTGATTTTTTCAAAGGATGACCTTACCGTCAACGGAAGCGGTGCCCTGGATGTGACAGCCGCTTACAAACACGGCATTGTCTCGAAGAATGATCTGGTCATTACGGGAGGTGAGATCACGGTCAGCGCAGTGGAGCACTGCATGACAGGAAAGGACTGTATTAAGATACTGGACGGAACCTTTCATCTGACTGCCCAGGGCAAAGGGATGAAGTCAGAGAATACGGAGGAATCCGAAAAGGGGAACATCTACGTGGCAGGCGGCACCTTTGTCATTGACACAGAGGATGATGCCCTTCACACCGGAGGCAGTATTGTTCTGGACGGAGGCAGCTTTACTGTGGATGCAGGAGACGATGCCTTTCATGCGGACCTGGATATGGTTGTAAATGATGGGGCAATTGCCGTAAATGCCTGCTATGAAGGGCTGGAAGGCCGCAGAGTTGTGGTAAACGGCGGTGAAATCAGTCTGACAGCCAGCGATGACGCGGTAAACGCGGCAAAGGCTAAGACAGAAGAGGAGGAGGCGGATGTACCCGGAGGAAGAGGAGACGGCAGTATGGAGAATGACACGGAAGCCTACATCAAGATCACAGGGGGAACTCTGGAAGTGGACGCAGAGGGTGACGGCCTTGACTCCAACGGCAGCATCTTCCTGTCAGGCGGAACGGTGTATGTGAACGGGCCGGTGTCTGACGGGGATGGTGCCCTTGATTATAACGGAGGCGCGGATATCACAGGTGGCACCATCATCGCTGTGGGAAGTTCCGGCATGGCCCAGGGATTCAGCGATTCCTCCGCCCAGTGTTCCATCCTGCACAATCTCACCAATACCCAGGAAGCACAGACTGCTGTGACACTGCAGGACGAAGACGGAAAGGAGCTGCTTAGCTTTACACCAAAGAAAAAGTATTCTTCTGTACTGGTCAGCTGTCCGGAAATGCAGGAGGGAGAAACATATACCCTCACAGCGGGAAGTGAAAGCAGTACGCTCACCTTGGAATCTGTGGTCACCTCCAATGGCTCGGCGGGAGGCATGGGAAGAATGGGCGGCGGTATGAAAGGAGATATGCAGAAAGGCCGGAAACCCGGAGATGGCAGCCAGGAAATGCCGGAAGGAATGGAACCGCCGGACGGGGAAGTGCCGGAAGGAATG
The DNA here is from genome assembly GCF_022867815.1 of Blautia sp. NSJ-175. Lineage (NCBI taxonomy): Bacteria > Bacillati > Bacillota > Clostridia > Lachnospirales > Lachnospiraceae > Blautia > Blautia sp. NSJ-175. The sequence goes on along the minus strand of NZ_JALIFQ010000005.1, from coordinate 57,319 downwards.
GAGCCGCCGGATGGAGAGATGCCAGAAGGAGAGGCCCCACAAGCCCTTTAAGGCTGACAGCACATACAGCAAAATCCCATATTGCATCCGAAAAAAATCGGGCAATATGGGATTTTTTTCTTGACATTAGAATCAAACACAGTTATAATTCCTATTAATTCGATAGGAAATATATGAAAGGAGAAAATGATGAGCAGAAATCATATTTATAGAAGTGCATCAGAACTGGTAGGCAGCACTCCCCTCATGGAGATGCGGAACATGGAAAGGGAGGAGGGGCTGCAGGCAGTAGTTCTCGCAAAGCTGGAGTATCTGAATCCCGCCGGCAGTGTAAAGGACAGAATTGCCAAAAACATGCTGGATACCGCGGAAGCGGCAGGGCTTATAGGCCCGGACACGGTTCTCATAGAACCTACCTCCGGCAATACAGGCATAGGTCTTGCCTCTATGGCAGCAGCCAGAGGTTACCGCCTCATACTCACAATGCCCGAGACCATGAGCGTGGAGCGCAGAAATATTCTGAAAGCATACGGTGCAGAGCTGGTACTGACAGAGGGCAGCAAGGGGATGAACGGAGCCATTGCCAAAGCGGAGGCGCTCAGCCGGGAAATTCCGGGCAGCTTCATTCCGGGGCAGTTTGAAAATACCGCCAATCCGGAAATGCACAGAAAGACAACAGGCCCGGAAATCTGGAAGGATACAGAGGGTAGAGTGGATGTCTTTGTGGCAGGGGTAGGTACAGGCGGAACTATCACGGGAACGGGAGAGTATTTAAAATTCCAAAATCCCAATGTGAAGATTGTGGCGGTTGAACCCACAGATTCCGCGGTTCTCTCAGGAGGCAGACCGGGCCCGCATAAGATTCAGGGCATAGGCGCAGGCTTCATTCCGGCTGTGCTGAACACAGACATATATGATGAGATCATGCAGGTGGAAAATGACGCAGCCATTGAGACTGCAAAAAAGATCGCGAAAAAAGAGGGCATACTGGTGGGAATCTCCTCCGGTGCAGCCATGTACGCAGCCATGGAACTGGCTAAAAGAAAAGAGTACGCGGGAAAAACCATTGTAGTGCTTCTGCCGGACAGCGGAGACAGGTATTATTCCACACAATTATTCCAGAACTAAAATATCAGAAAAGGCGAGGGTGACAAGTATGAAGAAAACAGAGAGAAAAGACAGGAACTTTAAATTCGAGACGTTACAGCTGCATGTGGGCCAGGAGGCTCCGGACCCGGCGACAGGTGCAAGGGCAGTACCCATCTACGCTTCCTCCTCCTATGTATTTGATGACTGCGCACATGCGGCGGCACGTTTTGATCTGTCAAATGCAGGCAATATTTACGGCAGGCTGACCAATCCCACCCAGGATATCTTTGAACAGAGGATCGCGGCGCTGGAGGGCGGTGCTGCGGCACTTGCCGTTGCCTCGGGTGCAGCCGCCATCGCCTATACATTCCAGAACCTGGCAAAACAGGGCGACCACATAGTCTCCGCAAAAAACATTTACGGCGGCTCCTATAATCTGCTGGAGCATACACTGCCGGACTATGGAATTGAAACTACATTTGTGGATATATTTAATAAGGAAGAAGTGGAGGGCGCAATCCGGGAGAATACAAAGGCTGTTTTTATTGAGACTCTCGGAAATCCACGCTCTGAGGTGGTAGATGTGGAAGCTATAGCGAAGATTGCCCACGCCCATAAAATCCCTTTGGTCGTAGACAACACATTTGCCACACCTTTCCTGGTGCAGCCCATCGCGTTCGGCGCTGATATCGTGGTGCATTCCGCTACAAAATTCATCGGCGGCCACGGCACGGCTCTCGGCGGCGTGATCGTGGACAGCGGCAGATTTGACTGGGAGGCATCCGGGAAATTTCCCTCTCTTGTGGAGCCCAACCCCAGCTATCACGGGGTCAGCTTTACGAAAGCGGTGGGTCCGGCAGCCTTTGTCACGAAGATCAGAGCCATTCTATTGCGGGATACAGGAGCCACCCTGTCACCCTTCCATGCCTTTTTATTCCTTCAGGGATTGGAAACCCTGTCCCTGCGGGTAGAACGCCATGTACAGAATGCGCTGAAAGTGGTAGAATATTTGCAGAAGCATCCGCTGGTGGAGGAGGTTCATCACCCATCTGTCAGCACGGATCCCGAACAGCAGAGGCTGTATAAAAAGTATTTCCCCAACGGGGGTGGTTCTATATTCACATTTGAGGTGAAGGGAGATGCCGGAAAAACCAAAGCATTTATCGACAATTTGGAACTTTTCTCTCTACTTGCAAATGTGGCTGATGTGAAGTCACTTGTCATCCATCCGGCTTCCACCACCCATGCCCAGCTCACCGAAACAGAACTTGCAGAGCAGGGAATCCGCCCCAACACGGTCCGCCTGTCCATAGGGACGGAGAATAATGATGACATCCTTCAGGATCTGGAAGAGGCGTTTAACGCTGTTTCCTGACGGATCCGGGAGGGCACAGGGGACAGTATCTGCCTTCGGACAGTAAGAAAAATCTGGAGGTAACCATGAAAATATCAACAAAAGGACGTTACGCACTGCGTATGATGCTGGACATAGCCATACACGATGAGGGCGGCCCGGTGAGGGTAAAAGAAATAGCATCAAGGCAGGAAATCTCCACAAAATATCTGGAGCAGATCGTGTCCATCCTGGCCAGGGCCGGCTATGTGAAAAGCATCCGGGGTCCCCAGGGCGGCTACCGTCTTGTGAAAAAGCCGGAGGAATATACCGTGGGTTCTATTCTCCGCCTGACAGAAGGCAGCTTGGCCCCTGTGGAGTGTCTGGAAGGAGATACGAACCAGTGCCCCAGGGCAGAAGCCTGCCCCACCCTGGTCCTATGGCAGGAGCTTGACAATGCCATCAAAAGTGTAGTGGACAAATACACCCTGGCGGATCTGGTGGAATGGCAGAAACAATGTTCCCTGAATTACGTGATTTAAAAGATACCATGAGACAACCAAGACCCGCAGCTGCCCGCAGATGTCCTGACAATTCGGCCGGCAGTGCAGGCAGGCGGCAATGTAAATGCGGGAATCCTCACACAGGATTCCCTTTTATATTTGGCAAAAATAGTCGAGAACAGTCCGGGGAAAATCTGATAGGATGGCAGTAGACAGGAGGTGACAGAAATGACAGAGCAGATACTTGCTGTTCAGCGCATGCAGGATTACATTGAACAGCATTTGAGTGAAAATATTACGCTGGCAAAGCTTTCGGAAGTATCTCTTTACTCCCCGTGGTATTCCTACCGGCTATTTAAGGAGCACACCAATCTCACCCCGGCAGATTACATCCGCCGCATGCGTCTGTCCAGATCCGCCCTGCGCCTGCGGGATGAGAAATGCAGGATCCTGGATGTGGCGCTGGACATGGGGTTTGGAAGTGTGGATGGTTATCAGCGGGCTTTTTTCCGGGAATTCGGCTGCAATCCCAGAGAGTACGCGGCAAGCCCCGGGCCTCTGCTTCTGTTCATCCCCTATGGTGTAAAATACAGAAATCTGCGGAAGGAGCCAGAGGAAATGGAAAACGTAAAAAGTGTGTTTGTTCAGATGACGGAGAGACCGTCCAGAAAAGTTATTATAAAGAGAGGTGTGGACGCGGAGGAGTATTTTCAGTATTGCAGTGAAGTGGGATGCGATGTCTGGGGAATCCTCTCCAGCATAAAATCCATAAGCGGCGAACCGGTATGCCTCTGGCTTCCGGATTCCCTCCGCACGCCGGGCACATCCAAATATGTGCAGGGCGTGGAGGTGGCGGCAGACTATCAGGAACCGGTGCCGGAGGGCTTTGCGTGTATTGAACTTCCCGCGGCAAAATACCTGATGTTTCGCGGGGAACCCTTTGCGGAGGAAAATTACTGCCAGGCGATCACAGAAGTGCAGCAGGCGATCGAAAAATATGATCCCGCTGTCATCGGCTGCTGCTGGGATACGGAGAATCCGCGCATACAGTTGGAACCTGTGGGCCGCAGAGGGTATATTGAGCTGCTGCCGGTGAAGGAAATCTAGAGCACCGACACGTTCATTCCGGCAGATTTCGGGAAGCATGTGTTTGGCTGTTCAGCATTTCATACTGGCGCCTCACTCTCTGCTTCACCTGGGAGAGAAAAGAGGCGGGACCAAGCACCTTTATGACAGGCCCGAAGGACAGCACATCTATGAGCAGTTCCGTCTCATCGGCCAGGTCATAATAAATGCTGCAGTAATAGACATCACGCTCCTCATCATATTCCGTGTGCTTTTCATAGTTGGCAAAATGAAGCATACAGCGCTCCAGAGAATTTCGTTCTTTGCTGATTTCCAGAAGAACGGGTTCTCTGGATTTTTGTATGGGAAAAAAGCGCAGCGCCGGAGCCTTTTTGGGTACTTTAACGGATGTGAGGCTGCAGCCGGCTATTTTGTTCATGTTTAATGTTGTATTGAGGGAAAAGCGTCCCCCTGTCTTTTTCAGACAGCAGAGGCGGAATTTATCATCTTTTTCCGAGTATTGAAGCTGATAGGGCGCAGCTTCAAACCGGGAGACCGCGCCCTGTCTGCCGCAGTAAGAGATCCGCAGGACCAGACCCTGTTCCAAAGCTTCCAAAACTGTGCGGAAATGCTTTTGGTAGGTTTTCGAGCTGTAAGTATCCCCGTCCAGACAGCGGTCAAAATAGTGGAAATCCGCCTGCCCAAAAAGCGGCTCCACGTCCCGCAGGGAATGTGCTGCTTCTTTTTGCTCCTCCGGGGTGAGAAAACAGGATATTCTTCTGTCAGCGAGAAGGGCTTTCAGCCAGGAGCGCTGCAAAAGGGTAAGGGGAAGCCTGCCGGGAACGGTTTTCGGGGCAAAGGTTTTTCCATCCTCGGTGCGCAGCAGGTCCCATTCTCTGTTTAACAGCTTCGGGACAATGGTGAGGGCGCTCTCCCCGTATCCGTAAGCAGCAGCGATCGTCTCCATATCCTTTCTGGTGATAGGATGGCTTTTGGCCTCCTCCAGAATCTTTTGGACAACTCTGTAATAACAACTGTAAACTTTATCAAAGATATCAAAACGCATTTCACCCATTATAAACTCCTGTCATACTTCACTTTCTTTGGGAGCGCAGTACATTTCATACATGCGCGCCCAGTCATCGGTGACTTTGCGGACGGAGGCGGGGGCGCTGCCCCGGATGTCCAGCACCCTGCCGGTAAAGGTCTTTACCCATGACAGCATCTCATTGGTATCATAAAAATATCCGCTGTACAGATATCTGTTTCTTCCGATTTTCTTAATCTGGCCGCCCCGCCCTTCCCTGGACAGCCGGTCCAGCACATAAGACTCTTTTGGCTCATGGATATACAATTCCATATGGAGCTCCTCCATGCGGCTGCGGCCTCCGAAAGAGACGCCGAAACAGCGGGGCATGTTTTTCTCCAGTTTTTTCTGCAGGTCCCTATATTGCGGAAAAGGCTCCAGAAGCTTTATATCTGTCAGGCTGTCAAGGCGGACATTTTGAAAACGGTGCCTTGCTGTGAGATACAGGCACAGGTAACGTCGTCCGGTGCGTGTACTTACAAATATTTTCAGGGGAACGCCCCAAAAAGTGACGGAGGATCCATTTCGGTGGCTGTTGTTTTGAAAGGACACAGCTCTTTTTTCATGCATGGCAAGGAGCAGGTCCAGAAGGACTTCATCCTCCAGCGTATGTACGAGAAACTGGTGCTTATACTGGAAAAAGCAGTTTCGTTTTTCTTCCCTGTCAAGCAGAGTACTTCCCACAATGCCGAAAGGGGATACGCCCTGGTAAAAAGCAGCGGCCCGGATCATATGATTCCAAAGTCCTTTGTGGGAAGGGGACTCCATGGGCAGCGGCGGGGCGATAAAATAGCGCAGCTCCCTGCCTTCCTTCCGGGATGTGAAGATACCCAGTCTTTCATATTCTTTCAGCTTCAGACGGACGGTCTGGCTGTCAAAGACAACCTGAAAGACAAGGGAAATCTGTTCCGCGGCTTCACTGCTGGTAAGTCCATTTGGGCTGTCCTTTATAAGAGCAGGCAGGAAAAAGTGCAGCATAATATCATTATCTGTAAAGCTTTTGGATTTCCAGGCAGCGTACAGGGGATTTTCCGGTATGGTTTTGCTGTCCACATTGATATATATTTTCTTGCCCTTGGCGGTATATTCCGACCTGGTGTAACCGGTCAGAAAACTTTCTATGCGCCTTCTCTCGTTGTCATACGTGCGGGCACTCTTTCCTTTATAATCCCCGCGGACCTTAAAACCATACACGAAAAACTGCCGCATATAGTCCCGGATCCTCTCAAAATTCTTTATCAGCTCCTGATATTCCGACATGGCACACCTCCTGTGTATCTCTCTATTCTACTATCTGCAGTCTGCAAAATCAACTTCGCATCTTTTTTTAAATGATTCTTCCAGAAATTCCCGGTATGATAACGGTGTATCAGAGATACAAAAACTTCCTGCTTTCCATCAGCACAAGGTTTTCCGAAAAAAGGAGCCTTTGCGGTGCCGCCGCCGTAGCGGAAGAGGTATGCCGGATACCGGGAAGAACTGATTTGCCGCGGGTTCGATTCCCGCCATGATGACACATGTAGCTAAGCTGGTATAGCAATCACACGAAAAAACCATGAAATGAGAAAAGAAAAAGTCCCGGCTTTGGCCGTCCGCGGCAGTCCAAAAGCGGCCTGAACTTTTCCGGATACCGTTTTTCGGAACCTGCAGCCAGACGCAGGGGTCTTGTGCGGCCTGCCTGTACGGGAAGAAAAACTGAAGGAAGAGTCCGCTGCCATAGGATGAAGCGGGACATTTTCTTTTCGGAATCCAAAAAAGAAAAGAGGCAGAAGAGATGAAATATTTGATCAAAGAACAGCAATGCGGATATCTGATGAAAAACGGAAAGTTTATAAAACTGCTCACAGCGGGAAAATACCGCTATCCGAGGGCTTTGGGATATGAGGTACTGACTGTTGACATGACAGGGGAAGTAGATTGCTGCGGCATTCCCTGTGAGGTCTTGATGCAGCATGAAGCATTTTCAAGCCGCGTGGTGAAAATACAGCTTCCGGACACCAGCATAGCCCTTCACTTTGTGAACCAGGCATATCAGGATGTGGTGGTGAGACCGGAAACTTACTACTGGAATGTTTTCCAGGAGAACACTTTTCGGATCCTTGATATCACCAATCCCTACATGCAGGAAAGCCTGCCGAGAATGTACATAGACCTGCTTCCGGTAAAATATTACAGGAAGATAGTGATAAGAGATGGGGAGGCCGGACTTCTCTACTTTGACAACCGGTTTGAAAGGAAGCTGGAACAGGGCACATACTTTTTCTGGAATTACGGAAAAGAAGTGACCTGCAGGGTATACGATCTCAAGATTCAGCAGTTGGAAATCAGCGGTCAGGAAATCCTCACGGCAGACAAGGTGTCCGTGCGCCTGAATGTGACAGTCAATTACCGGATCACAGACCCGGAACGGCTGGTGAATCGGATGGATGAGGTGGGAAAGCTTCTGTATACATTTGCCCAGCTTACCATAAGAGATTACATAGGACATTTCCGGCTCGATGAACTGCTGGCTCAGAAGGAAGAAATCGGGGAGTTTATCTTCAGAAAACTTCAGGAGGCGCAGGAGCAGTATTGCGTGGAAGTGCTGAGTGCGGGAATCAAGGATATCATTCTTCCCGGTGAGATACGCGACATTATGAATACGGTTCTGGTGGCGGAGAAGAAGGCCCAGGCCAATGTCATCATGAGAAGAGAGGAAGTGGCATCCACCAGAAGCCTTTTGAACACAGCACGGCTGATGGAGGAGAATACGACACTGTATAAGTTAAAGGAGATGGAGTATCTGGAGAAAATATGCGACAAGGTGGGAAATATCACCCTGGGCGGCGGGCGGAGCGTTCTGGAACAACTGGCGGAGCTGGTACATTAAAGTACCGGCTCCGTTTTTTTGTATAAGACAGAATGCAAAAAGAGGAGTGTAAGTTGATATTATGAAAGAATCAGTTTGAAGAAATTAATATATTGAATATAGATATTGAAATAATTAAGTGTATGATTGAAAATGTTGATATTTATATTGACATATACGAAAAAGAGGTTTATGATATAAAACATAAGGAGGAAAACAAATGTATAAAGTAATCAGCCAATGTCCTGTCTGCGGCGGCCGGCTCAAGGTGATCAAATTAAAATGTGACAAATGTGATACGGTCATCGAAAATGATTTCCGCCTGAACAAATTTGATTACCTGTCCGAGCAGGAACTTTTCTTCATTGAGACCTTCATCCGCTGCCGCGGCAACATCAAAGAAGTGGAAAAAGAACTGAAAATCTCTTACCCCACCGTCCGTTCCCGTCTGGATGAGGTCATAGAGAAACTGGGCTACAAACCGGCGCCGGCGCCTGACAACAAAAAGAAGGAAATCCTGGACGCCCTGGAGCGGGGAGAGATCACACCGGAGGAAGCTCTGGAACAAATGAAATAAAAATTGAAATAAAATGAGAGAATAAAAGGAGAACGTTATGGAAGAACAGTTGAGAATCTTAAAAATGCTGGAAGAAGGAAAAATTACGGCAGAACAGGCGTCAGAATTTCTCACGGCCCTGACACCGCAGAAGGAGACGGAAGCCGCGTCCTATGAAGTGGCAGAGACGGAGCGGGTCAATCTGGAGTATGACAAGCGCATGGTGCGTATTGTAGTGGACAGCAGTGAAGGGGATAAAGTGAACGTGCAGCTCCCGGTAACAGCCATCCGCCAGATCTTAAAAGTGACGGGAAAGCTTCCTGCTGTCAGTGAGAGCCTGCAGGGGATCGAGCTTACGGAGATTCTGGATACCGTTGTGGACTGCTTAGATGCTGAGGCCATCGGCGATATCGTGAACGTGGAATCGAAAAACGGTGATATCGTAAAGGTTTACGTGGGATAAGCAAAGGGGAGAGAAGATGAGGATCATTATACGCTCTAAGGATGTACGCCTTTTTATACCGGTACCGTTAAGGTTTGGAGGAATCGCCATAGCCTGCATCCCGGAGCGTACAATCCGGGAAATGCAGAGTGCGCTGCCTGCTCTCTGCGGAAAAGAGGTGGACAAGAAATTCCTCCGCCGGGCGTACCGGGAATGCTATCATGCACTGCGGCAGTTCAAGGGCCTGGAAATCGTAAATGTCACAGGTAAGGACGGAACCTATGTTTCTGTCAGGCTTTGAAAAAAGGGACATCCTGGGATGTCCCTCAAAGCATTTCCTGTTTACATATCCCTGTAGACAGCTTCCAGCATATCCAGAATGTGTTTCTCGGAGAACTTGCTGCTGTCAATACAGAGGTCATAGTGAGTCATATCCAGCCACTTTGCGTCTGTAAAATATTCGTAGTAAGAACGTCTCCTTTTATCCATTTTCTTTACCAGGGAGCGGGCGCTGCGCTCCTCCCTGCCTATCCGTTCCATGATATTTTTTACCCTGCGCTCAAAGGGGGCGAAAATGAAAACGCTTTTGCATCTGCCCTCCAGAATCTGGTCCGCACAGCGTCCCGCGATGATACAGTCTCCTTTTTCTGCCAGGTCATGGATGATTTTAGATTGGGATTCAAAAAGCACGTCGTTCATCGGCTGAAAGTGGTACTGCGGTTCCATCTGCATAGCGTCTTTGATGGGCAGATGCCATTGGTTTGCTTTCTTCTCATCCACTTTTTTCAGTTCTTCCAGGGGAATATCATTTTCCTGGCTTGCCAGGGTAATGAGTTCTTTGTCGTAAAACGGAATATCGAGCCTCTCAGCCAGCGCTTTTCCGATAAGCCGTCCATTGCTTCCGTACATCCGGTTGATCGTTATAATACGGTTCGCCATATCCATCCCTCCTATATGAAACTTTGATGCTGTCGGGTGTCATTAATTCTTTATTCTTACAGTCATTATAACATGTTTTCTGAAAGCATTCTATATATATGGGAAATTAATCGCAATAGTTCAGAATCCGTCAGCCCGGCAGAGGCAGCCGGTGTGATATGGAGCAGAATGCACCATATCTGTGTATCACGAAGCGTTTTGCTGGGCACGCAGTGATTTGATTTACATATAGATTCCAAGAGCTTTTTATGAATTATCTGTAAAAAGAGGAGAATCAGCAAGCAAATTCCATAAGATTACATACGAAAGCTCCAGATTTTTTCAGTATTATCTGTAAAACAAGAGGATAATATGATGGGGCCTTTTAAAATTACATAATAAAATGAAAGGTCCCTTTTAAATTATATGTAAAGCGGGAAGAGACCGTAGTCAGACTCTTTAAAATTACATACAAAACCCCAAATATTCCTTTAAATTATCTGTAAAGCAGGGAAAAGCTGCGGCCACCCTATGTGCCTGTCTCGTGGGAGTCAGACGTAAAGGATCACCATTGGGAGTGAACCGTACCAATCCGGGGGAATGAGGAAGAAAAATGTCAAAAAATACTTGGATTTCTGAGAGAATAATGTTATGATAAAAAAGATATAAAAACGGTTTCTGACGAAGTGTCAGGAACGGCAGAATGATAGAGGTGCAGGTTTCAAGAGTATTTCCGCGAAAAAGGGCCGGGCGGCCGCCGGAGAGAAAGGGGAAACTGCCGAAGGGATGGATACCCGCCCGGGTGTCTGTTTCTGGGACGCCGCATAAGATGCGTCGTACTGTCACTGGAAGTGGAGCGCTATCATCTTGGACAGGAAAAGAGATTTTACTGCCATGAACGCGTTCCCGTAAGGGATTGCCGTTCATGGCTTTTTGTTATCCTAAATAATGGAAAGCACTGCAGTACAGGGCAGAAACCGGGAAAAGAAAGAGAGGATGTTTTCTAATGCGAAACAAGAGAAGAAGATGGGCCATGTGGGTGTCCGCGGCGCTTGTGGTGCTGCTGTGCGCAGTCACGGTATTTGCCGGGGAAGGCGAGACAGAGTATGTGCCGAAGATGTACGCCACCTTCTGGGCTTTGGTGCCGCCCATTGTGGCAATTGCGCTGGCACTGATCACCAAGGAGGTATACAGTTCCCTGTTTATCGGTATTTTAGTGGGTGCTGTATTTTACTCCAACTTTTCCTTTGAGGGAACTGTGACACAGATTTTCCAGGGAGGCATTATCAGCGTGCTTTCCGACAGTTACAATGTGGGTATCCTGGTATTCCTTGTGATACTGGGCGTTATGGTATGTCTCATGAACAACGCGGGAGGTTCTGCGGCTTTCGGACGCTGGGCAGGCGAACATATCAAAAGCCGTGTGGGCGCGCAGCTTGCCACGATCCTGCTGGGTGTGCTGATCTTTATTGATGACTATTTTAACTGCCTTACCGTGGGCAGCGTTATGCGTCCGGTCACGGACAAGCAGCAGGTTTCCAGGGCAAAGCTGGCTTACCTCATTGACGCCACAGCCGCTCCGGTCTGCATCATCGCTCCTATTTCCTCATGGGCTGCTGCAGTCAGCGGATTTGTGGAGGGAGAGGATGGTCTTTCCCTTTTTGTGCGGGCTATTCCCTATAACTTCTACGCCCTTCTTACCATTGTCATGATGGTGGGAATGGTACTGATGAAAGTGGAATTCGGCTCCATGGCAGTGCATGAGAAAAATGCAAAGAACGGTGATTTGTATACCACACCGGGCCGCCCTTATGCCAGCGCGGAGACAGAGAAGGAAAACACGAGAGGAAAAGTCATGGACCTTGTCATTCCTATCTTATGTCTTGTAATATGCTGTGTGATCGGTATGATCTATACGGGCGGTTTCTTTGAGGGAGCCGGCTTTGTGGAGGCATTTTCACAGAGCGATGCATCTGTAGGCCTTGCGCTGGGCAGTTTCTTCGGTCTGGTGATCACGGTGATCCTTTACATTGCGCGCCGGGTGCTCTCCTTCAGGGAGTGTATGGCATGTATCCCGGATGGTTTTAAAGCCATGGTTCCTGCTATCCTGATCCTGACCTTTGCGTGGACGCTGAAAGCCATGACAGACAGCTTAGGTGCGGCAGAGTATGTGGGGAATCTGGTGCAGTCCAGTGCCAACGGGTTTATGAACCTGCTTCCGGCCATCATCTTTTTAGTCGGATGCGGCCTGGCGTTTGCCACAGGAACCTCCTGGGGAACCTTTGGTATCCTGATCCCCATCGTGGTTTCCGTGTTCGCCAATTCCAATCCGCAGCTTATGATCATTTCCATTTCCGCCTGTATGGCAGGTGCTGTGTGCGGTGACCACTGTTCTCCCATATCCGACACCACCATCATGGCGTCCGCCGGAGCCCAGTGTGACCATGTGAACCATGTTTCCACACAGCTTCCCTACGCCATAACAGCGGCAGCAGTCAGCTTTGTATCCTACATCATCGCGGGATTTGTACAGACAGCATGGATTGCCCTTCCCATTGCGATCCTTCTCATGCTGATCGTACTGGTTGTAATAAAAGCCATAAACAGGCCGGTCTCCTAAAGAGCAGGCGGAGACGAACAGACGTACAGGATTTTAATATCCGTACGTCTGTTTTTTTAGATAAATTCTGTATTTACCCCATCTTTATTGTTTGAATGAAACGTAAAAAAGCAATATATATAATATTATGAGCAAGAAGGCGATAGACTTATGACGAAATTTTGCGTATGCTATAGATAGTGAAACGAGAGTTCCCGGAGCGCGCGGCAGTGTTCTTACGGGGAGGAAAAAGTTGAAATTTTTTACCGGATGAAAGGAGATTCTTATGAGTGAAAAAGCAGAAATGAAGGGGCGTGTTACGATTCCCACAGATGTGGATGTGGTTCCGGAGACACTGGAGCTTGTAAAGCGGTGGGGCGCAGATGCCATCCGTGACTGTGACGGAACAGATTATCCGGCCCAGCTTCGGGATGTGGATGCAAAGGTTTACTCTACTTATTACACCACCAGGAAAGACAACACATGGGCAAAAGCCAACCCGGATGAGATTCAGCAGATGTACATCATGACACCTTTCTACAACGCGGCGGGAAATGAGCTCAGCATCCATCTGATGAATCATCTGTATCCGGATATGCTGAAAGTCAATTCCAGAGATGATATCACCCGCTGGTGGGAAGTGATTGACCGTACCACCGGTGAAGTGGTTCCGCCTGCACAGTGGGAGTACAGTGAGGAGACAGGGGACGTGACCATCCATGAGACGATCGCATTCCATGATTACACTGTGAGTTTTCTTGCCTATATCATGTGGGACCCGGTACATATGTATAACGCGGTGACCAATGACTGGAAAGACGTGGAAAAGCAGATCACCTTTGACGTACGTCAGCCGAAAACCCATAAATTCTCCATGGAGAGGCTGCGCAGATATATTGAGGACAATCCTCACATTGATGTGATCCGCTATACCACCTTTTTCCATCAGTTCACCCTGATCTTTGATGAGCTGGCAAGGGAAAAATATGTGGACTGGTACGGTTATTCCGCGTCTGTAAGCCCCTATATCCTGGAGCAGTTTGAGGCTGAGGCAGGCTATAAGTTCCGCCCGGAATACATCATTGACCAGGGCTATATGAACAATACATACCGCATTCCGTCAAAAGAATTCCGGGATTTCCAGAGATTCCAGAGGCGTGAGGTTGCCAAGCTTGCAAAAGAAATGGTGGATATCACACACGAGTGCGGCAAGGAAGCCATGATGTTTTTGGGCGACCACTGGATTGGTACCGAACCGTTTATGGAGGAGTTCAAATCCATCGGCCTGGATGCGGTAGTGGGAAGTGTGGGAAATGGTTCCACGCTGCGTCTGATCAGCGATATTGAGGGCGTGAACTATACAGAGGGACGTTTTCTTCCCTACTTCTTCCCGGATACCTTCCACGAGGGCGGCGACCCGGTGAAGGAGGCAAAGGTAAACTGGGTGACAGCCAGAAGAGCTATCCTTAGAAAGCCCATCGACCGGATCGGTTACGGCGGATACCTGAAGCTGGCTATGCAGTTCCCGGATTTCATCGACTATGTGGAGAGCGTCTGCCAGGAGTTCAGGACCCTGTACAACAACATAAAGGGAACCACACCTTACTGTGTAAAACGTGTGGCTGTACTGAACAGCTGGGGCAAAATGCGCGCCTGGGGCAACCATATGGTACACCATGCGATCTATTACAAACAGAATTATTCCTATGCAGGCATCATCGAGGCATTGAGCGGTGCCCCCTTTGATGTGAAATTTATCAGCTTTGACGATATCAGGGAGAATCCGGATATCCTGAAAGATATTGATGTTATTCTCAATGTGGGAGGCGCTTACACGGCATATTCCGGCGGGGAGAACTGGGCTGATGAGAAGATTCTGACAGCCGTGAAACGCTTTGTATACGAAGGCGGCGGATTCATCGGCGTGGGAGAACCTACAGCCTGCCAGCGGGAGGGACGTTACTTCCAGCTCTCCGGTGTCATGGGAGTGGAGAAAGAAAACGGATTCACCCTCAATGTGGACAAATACAACTGGGAAGAGCATGAGCACTTTATCACAGAGGACTGCAGAGGGGAAGTGGACTTCGGTGAGGGACAGAAGAGCATCTTCGCACTCCCGGAAACCACTATCATCAGGCAGGTGGATAAGGAAGTACAGCTTGCGGCCAATGATTTCGGAGAGGGCAGAAGTGTGTATATCAGCGGGCTGCCTTACAGCTTTGAGAACAGCAGGCTTCTCTACAGGGCGATCCTCTGGTCATCCCACGATGAGGAGAATCTGCACAGATGGTTCTCTGAGAACTACAATGTGGAAGTACACGCCTATGTAAAGAACGGAAAATACTGTGTAGTCAACAATACCTATGAACCGCAGGATACTGTGGTATATAAAGGGGACGGAAGCAGCTTTGCGCTGCATCTGGATGCCAATGAGATCATCTGGTACGAGATCTGATAAAAAAATAATGCGAAAAAGCGGCTGGGCTGTCAGTGAAGATGCTGACAGCACAGCCGCTTTTTACAGCAAGAAGTTCAAAGGATTTATATCACCTTTTACATGTATCAGATATAAAATGTGATATAATGATATAATATCAGATTAAAAACGGTATTGCAAGATGTTACGGGAAATTATCGGAATTACTTTGCAGCCGTCTCGGCATAATCCGTGATGACCAGATCCGAATAGGCAACTCTGGCTTTCAATTCCCCGGCGCTGTCCAGAATATCCTGCAGAAGTTCAAAGCTATCCTTTTCAAAAATCAGGTTATCCTTCCAGGTATCCTGGTCCTTGTAACGTTTTACAATGGTGGTGATGGTATCCAGGTCATTTTCCTTGAACTGGGGTTTGATGATCTTGGCGATTTCTTCCGCGGTGTGGGTATTCACATAGTCCATACCTTTTTGCAGGGCATTGACGAATCCCTGTACGATCTCCGGGTTCTTCTCCATAAAGCTTTTTTTGGCACTGTAAGCCGTATAGGGGACATAACCGGAATCCACGCCGTAGGAGGCGACCACATGACCGGCTCCTTCTTTTTCCAGGGCAGTGGCACTTGGTTCAAATTCCACAGTGAAGTCACCCTGTCCTCCGGAAAAAGCGGCAGCAGTGGAGCCGAAATCAATACTCTGGTCAATGTTCATATCCTTCTGTGGGTCAAGACCGTTCTGTTTCAGGATATATTCAAATACCATTTCCGGCATGCCGCCGGCGCGCCCGCCCAGAATATCCTTACCCTTTAAATCACTCCACTTGAAATCCGGCATCTCTTTTCTGGCTACCAGGAAATTTCCGGCACGCTGTGTAAGCTGTGCAAAGTTGACGACTGCGTCATTAGCACCTTCCTGGTAGGCATACACGGATGCCTCCGCGCCCATAAAGCCGATGTCTGCGTCACCGGAGAGGACAGCAGTCATGGTTTTGTCAGCGCCGAAACCTGTCACGCACTCTAACCGGATACCTTCCTTTGTAAAGTATCCCTCCTCAATGGCCACATACTGCGGCGCATAGAAGATGGAATGGGCAACTTCATTCAGTTTCACATCCACCAGTTCTTTTTCCGTGCCGGAATCTTTGGAATCTTTCCCACTCTTTGCTGACTTCTGGCAGCCTGTAAGACACATGGAAGCGCAGAGTGTGACTGCGAGTAAAACGGATAAAATCTTTTTCATAGTTCCCTCCTGTTATTTGGTGCAATAAAATATTCCCAAAGGCCGCAGGGTGCTCCGGGACATATAATAAGGTATGAAAAAGGCTTGCCAGAAGTTCCGGGACCGGTGTTAAAAAACAGGCTTGTTCCCAAAGCAGAAAAATTTTATAATGGAGTTACAAAGAGAAAACGGGAGGAACCCTATATGAGCAACCAGCGATATTCCATGGAGCCGCCTCCTCTGTCACTGCCTGTTCAGCTTTTGTATGTGACCTGCGCCAGGTCTGACAAAGACTGGCACAGTATGGAGCATTCCCATTATTTTGCAGAGCTTTTCTTCATCACAAAGGGGGAGGGGAGCTTTATCATAGACAATAAGAGAGTCCCTGTGCGGGAAAATGATCTGGTTTTAGTAAACCCGGGTGTCTCCCACACGGAACTGGGAAATAAAAAAAGCCCCTGGGAATACATTGCCCTGGGCATAGAGGGGCTGCAGTTCCATTCCGGGGAGGAGAGCGGACCCTATGACTACAGTGTCCATTACCTGGGACAGCGCCACAGGCAGATTTCAGACTGCCTGGCGCAGATGGTTGCGGAGGCGCGTCTGGAAGAACCGGACAGCGGGGTGATCTGCCAGAAGCTTCTGGAGCTGCTCCTTCTGTATATTACCAGGCATACCCGCCAGAACCTTCTGGCAGCGCCGCCCAAGAAAGCCACCAGAGAATGCCGTTTTGTGGAGCAGTATATCAATGAACACTACTTTGAGGAGATCACCCTGGAATCCCTGAGCCTTCTGGCCCATATCAATAAATACTATCTGGTCCATGCGTTTAAGGCCTATAAGGGAATCTCTCCCATCAGCTATCTGACACAGAAACGGCTGTCAGAGGCCATGCATCTTCTGGAGACCACCAACTATCCGGTCACGAAAATATCAGGTATGGTCGGATACTCCTCCCAGTCTTACTTTTCCCAGGCATTCCGGAGAATGACTTCCATGTCGCCGAATCAGTACAGAAAGAGAAATGAAAAAAAGATGCTGGAAAGCAAACAGGAAACCGGCCGGCAGAATTAAAAAAGCCGTGGGCTGCAGCGTATCTTACTGCAGCCCACGGCTTTTCTGCGTCTTATTTTTGCAGACGTTTTGTCAATGTCCACAAGAGCTGGAGATCATCACGGTCCAGTTCCTGCATATCCTGGTACAGATTCTTGAATTGTTCAGGACAGACAATGCTCTCGTCAAAAAATTCTTTTGGTGTAACATTCAGATAATCACAGATATAGAAAAATACCGTCATGGAGGGAAGTCCTTTTTTATTTTCCAATCCGTTGATGTATCCCGGGTTCTGTCCAATGGAAAGACTCATGTCTCTTGCAGAGACCTTCTTCGCTGACCGAAGCTGCGTAAGACGGTCATAAAACAATTCTTCGTAGCTGTTTTCTTCAAAAGTATTCTCGCTGTACATATTTTTCACCACCTAATATATAACATTGTACATGATACTATGCCCCAAAATGTCGTTTTTAATGCGTAATCTGTCTTGAAATATCGTATTGTATCTGATATTATAAAAAGAAATATTAGATTCATTAAGATATTATTAAATTTACAGGGAGCGGGAGTGAAGATGACAAGAAATGAAAGAATACATGGACTGGGATACTGCAGGTCGTGCCTGAATGAGACATACGGACTGAAGCTGAAGCGGGAGGATGTGCTGGTATATGATTTTATGGGACAGTGTATGAAATGCGGAAAAACCCGCCATATTGTGCATAGAGTTAAGAAATATAAGACCTGGAAACTCATAGGTTCCCGTAAACTGGGAAAAGAGTGCTGAACAGCAAAAAAAGAGGGGACCGCACGCATGACAGCATCATGCGTGTGGTCCCCTTTTTCGGATCAGGGCCAGGGCTTAGAGCCTGGGAGTTTTTATTTCCCTGTTTTTCAGATATTCTTTTACGCCCTCCACATCACTGTAGGCAAAGTGGCGCAGTTCCTTTTCTGTCATCTGTCCCAGCTCTTCTAAGTCCGAGCTGCCGGTGACCGGACAGATGGGAAGAAGTTCCTCGGCGGTCAGGCCGAATTCCTCCATCTGCTGTGGAGATATGTACTGTGTCACTTCTATTTTATTGCAGGATTTGCAGTGGTACACAGAAAATACTTCATTGCTCATATCTTTTTCTCCTTTGTCAGAATAACAATATCATAATACAAGACAGGGAAAAAGTACAGGGGAGTTTTTACGGTACGGGAAAGTTCTCTGTGCCGTACCTTTTATTTTATCATAAAGAAGACGGAGACAGCCGTAAAGACAGCCAGTAAAAGATAGAGGACAGCATAAAGGATGCGGCACAGGGAATCCGATAACTTCGTTTTTCTGAGGGCATAGGCCAGCAGATAGGTGGTCAGGACGCTGAGAATAAATACCGTGATATCAGCCCACAGGTAATTCTTTTTTGTGAACAGCGTATACCCGTAAAAGAGCGCGGGCATGGCGGCCAGCCCGGCATACAGACCTGCCAGGTTTTTGCAGAACAGGTCAGGACAGCGGTAGGAGAGCAGGCGCCGTTCTGTAAGCATAAAGAGAAGTGCAGGGAAGAACAGCAGTTTGAGATGTTCCCACACACTCTCGTTTACCGGGCTGAACAGTCCGACCAGGAAAAAATCACCGGACCATCCGTAAAAAAAGTGGGCCAGGGAACCAAGGATCATAGTGAACAGGATACCGATCACGGTAAAGACTTTAAAAGATTGCTGCATAGGGAGACCTCCGGGGATTAACATGCATTATGTTTAAAATTATGCTGGGAATTGAAAAAATATATGTATGACACTTGAAAAAATAGAGGCAACGGAGGATAATGGGGAGGAAAAGTAAATACAAGGTAATGGTTCCGGCTGAGCTGTTACGAAACAAGGAGGATTACAGATGAAACTTGGATTTATCGGATGCGGCAATATGGCTTCTGCTATTATCGGCGGCATTTTGGAAAAAAAGATCGTAGACAGGGAAGATATCACAGCGTCCACAAAGTCAGAGGAATCTGCTGCAAAGATAAAAGAAAAACTGGGCATCGCCTGCAGTACGGACAACAGGGAGACAGCGAAGCATTCCGACATGGTGTTCCTGGCAGTAAAGCCGCAGTTTCTGGAGGACGTGATCGCGGAGATAAAAGATGTGCTTGGCAGTGACCAGGTGATCATCTCCATCGCTGCCGGCAAGACCATGAGCTGGCTGGAGGAACGCATAGGCGGGGACAGGAAGATCATCCGCACCATGCCAAATACACCGGCTCTGGTAGGCGAAGGAATCACAGGTGTCTGCAGGAATGCACTGGTGGAAGAAAAAGAGCTGGAGGAGGCCCTGGTGCTGCTCCGCTCCTTCGGAAGGGCAGAGGTAGTGACAGAACCCATGCTGGATGTGGTGGGAGCTGTCAGCGGAAGTTCCCCGGCCTTTGTTTTCATGTTCATTGAGGCCATGGCTGACGGCGCTGTTGCTGAGGGAATGCCGAGGAAAAAAGCCTATGAATTTGCGGCACAGGCCGTTCTGGGCAGTGCAAAAATGGTCCTTGAGACAGGGATGCATCCGGGCGAGCTCAAGGATATGGTGTGCTCACCGGCAGGTACCACTATTGAAGGGGTGGGCATTCTGGAGCAAAAGGGCATGCGCAGTGCTGTGATGGACTGCATCCGCGCCTGTGTAAAGAAGACCAGAGAACTGTAGAAACGGGCAATGTCTTGACGGGAATTAGCAATATTTCTCGTTGCAATAAATGCGAACTGCTGGTAGAATATAAGAAAAGGCAAAAAGCACCTGTGTGCTGCTTGGCCGAGACAGAAGGGGTTGCTTATGGACCATATTTTTGAAATCAGTGTATGGCTGCTGGACAGTGGCAATGCGTTTCTGCGTTTTTTGGGAAAACTGCTTTACAAGATTCCCAGGGCATATACTAAGAGTCTGGAGAAAACAAGAAAAGGGGAAGAGGCACTGGAGGAAGAGATTGAGAAACGCCGGGAAGATACCTGGCACAGAATCATGAAGAGCCTCGGTGAGGAGTGAATCAAAAGCGGACAGGCCGGCATCACTGCGGCCTGTCCGTTCCTGTTGAGAGGGTGCTGTTATGGTATTGTGATGAGAATGTGACATCTTCCCCAAACCAGTCCGGTGGTGTGAAGGAATTGGCTGACTCCACGTCCGGGAATTCCACCTCTGCCAGAAAAAGACCCTCATAAGGCGCCTGAAAGACATCCAGCTCAATGGTGAGTTCTCCCTCAAGGGGCAGCAGATATCTGATCTTGGACAGAACGATGCCGTCCGCCTTTTCCTTCAGATGATAATAGGACGTCTCATTCAGCGGCAGGTTATACTCCTCCCGCACCATATGGCCCTCTCCCTTATAGGTGAGGATATAGGTGGCGTCCTGTCTGCGTATGCGGACAACCGGGTTGGTGTTCAGATATGCCTGCTCGATTACGTGACAGGGATAGTTCTTCAAATCAGCGGGCAGCTCTTTAATAAGAAATTTTCTTTCGATTTCCATTTCTGTAAGGACCTCCTTTTTCTATATAAACAGGTATATCATATTTTTTATAAAAAAGAAACGGAAGTTTTAGAATTAACATGTGATCCTATGGTATAATAAACGGGTAGGCAGGATTTTATACGTGTTTTGAATTTATAATAGGGAGGTACTCATATGGCAAAAGTTTGTGTATTTACCGCAGATGGTTTTGAGGAAGTGGAAGGTCTGACTGTGGTGGACCTTTTAAGGAGAGCCGGCGAGGAAGTGCTCATGGTATCCATCTCCGACAATCTGAGTGTGACCGGTTCCCATGGAATTGAGATAAAAGCAGATGTTTTTTTTGAGGATGTGGACTACAGCACAGTGGACCTGCTGGTGCTGCCCGGAGGCATGCCGGGAACCAAACATCTGGGAGCGCATCAGGGACTTGCGGACCTGCTGAAAGAATTTGCCGCATCAGACCGGAAAGTGGCGGCAATCTGCGCAGCACCCAGTGTCCTGGGCGGTCTCGGGATTTTAAGGGAGAAGAAGGCGGCCTGCTATCCGGGATTTGAGGAGAAGCTGGAAGGCGCGCTGGTCTTTACCGATCCGGTGGTAAAAGACGGAAATATCACCACCAGCAGAGGCCTGGGAACAGCTATCCCCTTTGCGCTGGAGCTGATTTCACAGCTTGAGGGAGAAGTGAAGGCCCGCCAGATCAAAAAATCCATTGTTTCATAAAAAAAATGCTGGTATTTTTAAATTCCTTGTGCTATACTGTGATAATGACTGTAAGTATGATAAAGTGTCCGTTTTGGGCAGGAATGCATGAATACTCAAAATGCATGAATACATATAGAATTCAAGGAGGAATCATTTAAAATGAGCGTACAGGTAGAAAACTTAGAGAAGAACATGGCGAAGCTTACTATTGAGGCTTCCGCTGAAGATTTTGAAAAAGCAGTACAGGCTGCTTACCAGAAAAACAAAAATAAAATCACTATCCCGGGATTCCGTAAAGGAAAAGCTCCGCGTGTAATGATTGAAAAAATGTATGGAGCAGGTATCTTCTATGAAGATGCAGCAAATGCCCTGATCCAGTCTGAGTACCCTAAAGCAGCAGATGAGTGCGGTCTGGAGATCGTTTCCCAGCCGGAGATCGATGTGGTACAGATTGAAAAAGGCAAACCGTTTATCTTCACAGCAGAAGTAGCTGTAAAACCGGAAGTGACTCTGGGTGATTACAAAGGAGTAGAGGTTGAGGTTACAAAAGCGGAAGTGACAGAAGAAGAGATCGCAGGCGAGCTGAAGAAAGAGCAGGAGAACAACTCCAGAACCATCGACGTGGACGACAGAGCAGTGGAAAACGGCGATATGATCACGCTTGACTTCGAGGGATTCGTAGACGGAGAGGCATTTGAAGGCGGAAAAGGCACAGATTATCCTCTGACCATTGGTTCCAACTCTTTCATCCCCGGATTTGAAGAGCAGCTGGTAGGCGCTGTGATCGGTGAGGAAAAAGATGTCAATGTGACATTCCCGGAAGATTACCATGCAAATGACCTGGCCGGAAAAGCAGCAGTGTTCAAATGCAATGTAAAAGCCATCAAAGTGAAAGAACTTCCTGAACTGGATGACGAATTTGCAAAAGATGTCTCTGAGTTTGATACTCTGGAAGAATACAAGAAAGACATTGCGCAGAAACTGAAAGAGCGCAAAGAAGACGTTGCAAAACGTGAAAAAGAGGATAAAGTAGTTGACGCGATCATTGAGAACGCGCAGATGGATATTCCGGAAGCAATGATCCAGAACCAGATCCGTCAGTTAGTGGATGACTTCGTAAGAAGACTGCAGTCCCAGGGCTTATCCATTGACCAGTATTATCAGTTCACAGGTCTTGACAATGCCAAGATCCAGGAGCAGATGAGACCGCAGGCCCTGAAGAGAATCCAGAGCCGTCTGGTACTGGAGAAGGTTGCAGAGGTTGAGAACATCCAGGTTACTGATGAAAAAGTAGATGAAGAAATCGCAAAAATGGCTGAAATGTACAAGATGGAAGCCGACAAATTAAAAGAATTAATGGGCGACTACGAGAAAGAGCAGATGAAGAAAGACATCGCTGTTCAGGAAGCTGTTACCTTAGTAGCTGACGCTGCAAAAGTGACAGAGGTAGTGGAGAAGACAGAGGAATAACGAACAGAAAGTTCGTTTCTTACGCCCGCGTGACAGAATAGGAGGAGTTTCATGAGTTTAGTACCATACGTCATCGAACAGAACAGCAGAGGAGAGAGGAGTTATGACATCTACTCCAGGCTGTTAAAAGATAGAATCATATTTCTGGGAGAAGAAGTGAATGACACAACAGCAAGCCTGACTGTGGCACAGCTTCTGTTCCTGGAATCAGAGGACCCGGGAAAGGACATTCATCTGTATATCAACAGTCCGGGCGGTTCTGTGACAGCAGGATGGGCTATTTATGATACCATGCATTACATTAAATGTGATGTGTCCACAATCTGCATTGGTATGGCTGCGAGCATGGGTGCATTCCTGCTGGCAGGCGGTACAAAAGGAAAGAGATTCGCGCTTCCAAACGCGGAGATCATGATTCACCAGCCGTCCGGCGGCGCGAAGGGACAGGCTACGGAAATTCAGATTGTTGCCGACATGATTTTGAAGACCAAGAAGAAACTGAATGAGACTCTGGCCGCCAACACAGGTCAGCCTTTTGAAGTCATTGCCAGAGATACGGAAAGAGATTATTATATGTCCGCAGAAGAGGCAAAGGCTTATGGTCTGATTGACAGTGTGATCGAGCACAGGTAAGAACGAATGATAAGACTCCTGCGGTGTTAGCTGCGGGGGTCTTTCGGCATTAATACGGAAATCAAGAAAGGAATAGAAGAATGGCGATAAAAGGAAACGAGCCAAAAATCCGCTGCTCTTTCTGCGGAAAGACAGAAGAACAGGTACGGAAACTGATTGCAGGCCCCAGCGGTACTTACATCTGTGATGAATGCGTGGAAATCTGTGCGGAGATCATAGATGAGGACAGTACAGGGTACACGGAAGATGGCGGCGGGGAGATCAATCTGCTGAAACCACAGGAGATCAAGACATTTTTGGATGATTATGTGATCGGGCAGGATGAGGCGAAAAAGGTGCTGTCTGTAGCCGTTTACAATCACTATAAGCGCGTTATGGCGGGAAAAGATTCCGACATTGAACTTCAGAAGAGTAATATCCTTATGCTGGGACCCACCGGTTCCGGTAAGACACTGCTGGCACAGACACTTGCCAGACTTTTGAATGTACCTTTTGCCATTGCAGACGCCACAACCCTCACGGAGGCCGGATATGTAGGCGAGGATGTGGAGAATATTCTGCTGAAGATCATTCAGGCGGCTGATTATGATATTGACCGTGCGCAGTACGGCATTATTTACATTGATGAGATCGACAAGATAACAAGAAAGTCGGAGAATGCGTCCATCACAAGAGATGTATCCGGTGAGGGTGTCCAGCAGGCGCTTCTTAAGATCCTGGAGGGCACAGTTGCCAGCGTTCCGCCTCAGGGAGGAAGAAAGCATCCGCACCAGGAATTTCTGCAGATCGATACCACCAATATTCTCTTTATCTGCGGCGGTGCGTTTGAGGGACTCAATAAGATCATTGAAAACAGAAAAGATACAAAAGCCATTGGTTTCAATGCTGTTGTGACAGATAAAAAAGACAGAAATGTGGGAGAGATCCTGAAAGAGGTAATGCCTCAGGACCTGGTAAAATTCGGCATGATACCCGAATTTGTGGGCCGTGTTCCTGTAGTGGTATCCCTGGATGCCCTGGATGAGGAGGCACTGGTGAAGATTCTGAAGGAGCCAAGAAACTCTCTGATCAGACAGTACAAGAGACTTTTTGAGCTTGACGGCGTGGATCTGGACTTTGACGATGATGCCCTGGTGGCCATTGCCAAGAAGTCCATGGACAGAAAGACAGGAGCCAGGGGACTGCGCGCCATTATGGAAAATACCATGATGGACCTTATGTATACAGCGCCCTCTGATGAGACCATACGCTCCTGCAAGATAACAAAAGATTTGGTAGAAGGTAAGGGCCAGGCCTTAATTGAACATGGGGAAATGCAGCCGCCCACAAGGAGAAACAAGGGCGGACGCAAGAGGGGGACACCAGAAACTGCATAATTATGCATAACGATTAAGGAGGCGCGGGAATGAGTGACATAATCTATAATCTGCCGGCCATCGCCCTTAGAGGTACAACGATCCTTCCTGACATGATCGTCCACTTTGACGTGAGCAGGGAAAAATCCATCCAGGCCATTGAGAAGGCCATGATGCAGGACCAGAGGGTGCTTCTGATCACTCAGAAAGACCCTGCAGTGGAGGACCCGGGACAGGAGGATCTATATAAAATAGGAACCGTTGCGGAGATCAAGCAGCTTGTAAAGCTGCCGAAGAATATTGTCCGTGTCCTGGTAGAGGGAATGGAGCGGGCAGAGCTGATCCGTTTTACGGAAAGTGAATACTATCTGAACGCCGAGGCAGCCACATTCGATGAGGAGGAGCTGAGGCAGGTGGATGAGAGCGTGGAGGAAGCCATGCTCCGGGGGATTAAGGAGATCTTTGTAAAATACTGCAGTGTAAATCCCAAGATGAGCAAAGAACTGGCAGGACAGATCCTGGAGCTTGACGATGTGAGCAAAGTTATTGACCAGATATCCATCCATCTCCCCATGAAGTATGAGGACAGGCAGAGTGTTCTGGAAGCGGTATCCCTGGAGGCGCGCTATGAGGAGCTGGGCATTATTCTCACCAATGAGATAGAAGTCCTGGAAATCAGCGCGGAGCTGCAGAGCAAAGTAAAAGAACGGGTGGATAAAAACCAGAGGGAATACATCTTAAGGGAACAGCTCAAACTGATACGGGAAGAGCTGGGGGAAGATGATACCCGCTCCGAGGCGGACCAGTTCCGCGAGGATGTAAAAAAACTGAAGGCTTCCCGGGAAGTAAAAGAGAAGATATTAAAAGAGGTGGAGCGTTTTAAAAACACTGCCGGCAGCCAGGCAGAGTCCAGTGTAATGCGCAGTTATATCGAGACGCTTCTCTCCCTGCCCTGGGACAAGCTGACCAGGGACAATAAAAACCTGAAGGAGGCCAACAAGGTTCTGGAAACAGATCACTACGGCCTGCACAAGGTGAAAGAGCGCATCATGGAATTTCTGGCGGTGCGCACACTCACTAAAAAAGGCGAGAGCCCCATTCTCTGTCTGGTCGGCCCTCCCGGAACAGGAAAGACATCCATTGCCAAATCCGTGGCACGGGCGCTTCACAAGGAGTATGTCCGCATCTGCCTGGGCGGTGTCCGGGATGAAGCGGAGATCCGCGGCCACAGAAGAACTTATATCGGCGCCATGCCGGGCAGAATTGCCAATGGACTGATACAGGCAGGTGTCAAGAATCCCCTGATGCTTTTGGATGAGATTGACAAAGTGAGCAGTGACTATAAAGGTGACACCTCCTCCGCACTTCTGGAAGTGCTGGATTCTGAGCAGAACAACAAGTTCAGGGACCACTATGTGGAGATTCCCCTGGATCTGTCTGAGGTACTGTTCATTGCCACGGCCAACGACCTGCAGACCATACCAAGGCCCCTTCTGGACCGTATGGAGATCATTGAGGTGAGCAGCTATACGGAAAATGAAAAATGGCACATCGGCAGGGAACATCTGGTTCCCAAGCAGATGAAGATCCATGGACTGAAAGAGGGACAGCTCATCCTGGATGATGAGGCTCTGCGGGAAATGATCACCGGCTACACAAAGGAAGCCGGAGTCAGGGAGCTGGAGCGGAAGATCGGTGAGATCTGCCGGAAGACGGCGCGAAAGATCCTGGAGGATAAGCAGGAATCCGTGACGGTGAATCCGGAGAATCTGGAGGAGTTCTTAGGCAGGGCGAAATACACCTACCAGAAAAAGAACAGCTTTGATGAGATCGGAATCGTTCGCGGGCTGGCCTGGACCAGTGTGGGAGGTGATACCCTGCAGATCGAGGTAAACCTCATGCCCGGAAAAGGCGAGTTCATGCTGACAGGGCAGCTCGGAGATGTGATGAAAGAGTCGGCCCAGACCGGTGTAAGCTACATCCGTTCCATTGCTGATAAGTATAATATAAAACCTGAATTTTTTCAGGAACACGATTTACATATCCACATTCCTGAAGGTGCTGTTCCGAAGGACGGCCCCTCTGCGGGAATCACCATGGCTACAGCCATGCTCTCCGCGGTGACGGGAACTCCGGTGAAGGCCAATCTTGCCATGACCGGTGAGATTACCCTCCGGGGCAGGGTCCTGCCCATCGGCGGCCTGAAGGAAAAACTTCTGGCAGCCAAGAGCGCAGGCATTGAGACCGTACTGGTCCCGGCGGAGAACAGACCGGATATTGAAGAAATGGAACAAGAGATCACAGACGGCCTTTTAATCCTATTCGTCAGCACAATGGAAGAGGTGCTGGCGCAGGCTTTTGTCTGAAACCATATTCGGAGGATGAAAGATGGTAATTAAGAATGTATCACTGGATATTGTCTGCGGTGTCACCAGCACGCTTCCAAAAACGGAGCTGCCGCACATCGCATTTGCGGGGAAATCCAACGTGGGGAAATCATCCCTGATCAATGCGCTTATGAACAGGAAATCCCTGGCAAGGACCAGCGCATCCCCCGGAAAGACACAGACTATAAATTTTTATAATGTGAACGATGCGCTGTACCTGGTGGACCTGCCGGGTTACGGATATGCAAAGGTGGCCCAGGCAGTAAAGGAACAATGGGGAAAGCTGATCGAGAGATATCTGCAGAATACCAAAGAGTTACGAGCAGTGTTTCTTCTCATTGATATCCGCCATGACCCATCTGCAAATGATAAAACCATGTATGACTGGATTGTGCACAACGGATATGAGCCGATTATCATAGCAACAAAAGTGGACAAATTAAAGAGAAGCCAGGTGCCCAAGCATGTGAAAGCCCTGAAAGAAGGGCTTGCGCTGCGTCCGGGTACTGCCGTGATCCCTTTTTCTGCCGAGACAAAACAGGGCAGGGAGGAGATCTGGGAGCTGGCGGAAAGTTTGCTGTTTGAGCCGGCGTAGAACCGTGTAGAGATACGAGGGAGTGTCGCTTTGACAGCGGCACTCCCTGTTTTTCGTTACAGCGCTTTGCCGCAGAGATTCTGAATACAGGGTAAAGTTCCGTTAAAAGGGAGATAGTATGTTAAAAGGAATTATTTTCGATATGGACGGCGTGCTTATAAACAGTGAGCCGGTCCACTACAGAGTTTGGAAACAGACGCTTGCAGCGCGGGGGATTGAACTGGATTACGAAATTTACAAACCATGTATCGGTTCCACCAATGGTTTTTTAATGGATATACTGCACGACAACTACGGGATTTCCAGGGATGACGAGGAACTGGTAAAGACCATGAAACAGATAAAGGAACAGGTCATAAAAGAGGAAGGATTCCCCATGATCGAGGGGGTACCCCAGCTTCTGAAGCGCTTAAAAGACGGTGGATACTGCCTGGCGATCGCGTCCTCCTCTCCCCTTTCCTACATCCGGCAGGTGGTGACAACCCTGGGAATCGACAGCTATTTTGACATTCTGGTGAGCGGGGAGCAGGTGAAGAACCCAAAACCGGCGCCGGATGTATTTCTGGAGACGGCAAAGCAGATGGGGCTGGATCCGGAGGAGTGTCTCATACTGGAGGATTCCGCCAACGGATGCAGGGCTGCAAAGGCAGCGGGCATCGTCTGTATTGCCTACTTCAATCCTGATTCCGGAAAACAGGATCTCAGTTCTGCAGATATGGTCATAGAGGGATATGAAGAGATTGACACAGCTTTTTTGGAGAAAGTGTACTGTCATGGCAGACATCTTCCCGCAGTGGTCTGTGAGACAGAAAGACTGCGCATCCGGGAAATGTCTGAGCGGGATATCCCCAAAATGATGGAGATCACAAGCCAGGGCACACCCGACACTGCGGAGGGCGTGGAAAAAAGCCTGGAGGAGGAACTGGAGGCATTTCCTTCATACCGCAAGTACATGTACGAAATGTGTGATATGGGATACTGGGTTCTGGAGGAGAAGGAGAGCGGCACCATCGTGGGCCGCGCCGGTGTAGAGCCGAAGATCTGGAACCACAACAGCTCTGTGGTAGAGCTGGGATATCTGATCGATGAAAAACACAGAAGAAAAGGTTTTGCCTATGAAGCCTGCCGCGGCATCCTGGAGGAGGCAAAGAAAAGAGGGGCTGTGTATCTGTACTGCAGAATACGCAGTGCCAATCTGGCTTCCAAAAAGCTGGCGCGCAAGCTGGGCTTTTCCAAGATTGATTACCGTCTGGAGGATGACTGCGAGGATATGGAGGTTTACAGATATACCTGCAGTGACTAGCTGCGGGCAGGAGTAACGATTCAGTTGACTGGATAGTTACAATCAGGTACAATGGAAAGGATATAAAATGGGAATTGTAAAAGCCATTAAACTGGTGCATGACTATTATAAATACGATGAAAGCGGCCATGTGGAGGGCACGTACAGAGCCCTTGACAATGTGGAGCTGGATATCGAGGCAGGACAGTTTATTGCTGTCCTGGGACACAACGGCTCCGGAAAATCCACGCTGGCGAAGCATATCAATGCCCTTTTGTTTCCTACGGAGGGTGCGCTGTGGCTGGACGGCATGAACACCACGGAGGAGGAGGATATCTGGAAGATCCGCCAGAAGGCAGGAATGGTCTTCCAAAATCCCGACAATCAGATCATCGGTACCGTGGTGGAGGAGGACGTGGGCTTCGGCCCTGAGAATATGGGAATCCCCACGGATGATATCTGGCAGAGAGTGAATGAAAGTCTGGAGGCAGTGGGTATGACTGCCTACCGCCACCATTCACCAAATAAGCTGTCAGGCGGACAGAAGCAGAGGGTTGCCATAGCAGGTGTCATGGCCATGCATCCCAAATGCATTATTCTGGACGAACCCACAGCCATGCTGGACCCAAACGGCAGAAAAGAAGTGCTCCGGGCAGTAAAGGAGCTCAATGAAAAGGAAGGCATCACAGTGGTTCTGATCACGCATTATATGGAGGAAGTGGTGAACGCGGACAAGGTGTTCGTCATGGACCAGGGAAAAGTAGTGATGCAGGGAACACCCAGAGAAGTCTTTTCCAGGGTGGAGGAGCTGAAATCCTACCGCCTGGATGTGCCCCAGGTCACACTACTGGCCTATGAGCTGAAGCAGGCAGGGGTGAAGATACCTGCGGGAATTCTGACGACAGAGGAATTGGTGAACGCATTATGTCAATAAAATTAGAGCATATCACATACACATACAGTCCGGGAACAGTCTATGAGATGCACGCCTTAAAGGATGTGGATATGGAGATTCCGGACGGCCAGTTCATGGGCATCATAGGACACACGGGAAGCGGAAAATCCACACTGATACAGCATTTCAACGGCCTTATGAAACCCACATCAGGCAAAGTCCTCTACAACGGCCAGGATATATGGGCGGAAAAATATGACAGGCAGAAACTGAGAAGCAAGGTGGGACTGGTGTTCCAGTATCCGGAGCATCAGCTCTTTGAGGCGGAGGTTCTTGAGGATGTCTGCTTCGGGCCGAAGAATCTGGGGCTTTCCAAAGAGGAAGCCGAGGAAAGGGCTGTCAGGGCGCTGACCCAGGCAGGGATTTCCGAAAAGTTTTATAAAAGCTCCCCCTTTGAGCTGTCGGGAGGACAGAAGCGGCGGGCAGCCATTGCGGGTGTGCTGGCCATGGAGCCGGAGGTGCTGATCCTGGATGAACCCACGGCAGGCCTGGACCCCCAGGGGCGGGATGAGATACTGGACCAGATCGCATCCCTGCACAGTCTGCGGGGAATCACTGTGATCCTGGTATCCCACAGTATGGAGGACATTGCCAAATACGTGGAGCGCATGATTGTAATGAATAAAGGGGAAAAGGCATTTGACGGTGTGCCGAGAGAAGTCTTTTCCCACTATAAGGAGCTGGAGGCCATGGGGCTTGCGGCGCCTCAGATCACTTACATCATGCACGCTTTGGGGGAACGCGGGCTGCATGTGGATACCTCAGCCACCACGGTGGAGGAGGCAAAGACAAGTATATTACAGGCACTGGAGAGATTGGACAAATGATAAGAGATATAACCATCGGACAATATTACCCTGCGGATTCCATTCTCCACAGGCTGGACCCCCGCGTGAAGTTTGTGGGAACCATCATGTTTCTGGTGTCACTTTTTGTGGCAAATTCCTTCTGGGGTTATCTGCTGGCAACGTTTTTTCTGGCAGCGGTCATCATCATGTCAAAGGTTCCCGTTAAGTTTATGCTGAAAGGGCTGAAACCGCTGTTCTTAATTCTGCTGATCACTGTTGCCTTCAATCTGTTTTTAATACCGGGCAGGGTGCTGTGGCAGTTCTGGATCTTCAAGATCACACAGGAGGGTATCCTGCAGGCTGTGAAGATTGGTATCCGGCTGATCTATCTGGTCATCGGTTCCTCAGTCATGACACTGACCACTACGCCGAACCAGCTCACAGACGGTCTGGAGAGACTTATGAGGCCGCTGAATAAGATCAGGGTGCCGGTACATGATATCGCCATGATGATGTCCATTGCCCTCAGATTCATTCCCATCCTTATGGAGGAGACAGATAAGATCATGAAGGCACAGATCGCCAGAGGCGCTGATTTTGAGAACGGCAATCTGATTCAGAAGGCTAAGAACCTGCTGCCGCTTCTGGTTCCCCTTTTCATCTCCGCGTTCAGAAGGGCAGATGATCTGGCTATGGCCATGGAGGCACGCTGTTATCACGGCGGTGAGAACAGGACATCTATGAAGCCTCTCAAATACCACAGCAGGGACACCTCAGCTTACCTGTGCATCTTTTTGTACCTGGCCGCGGACATCGCGATCCGCGTGCTGGTCTAGGAGGCGCCGTATGAAACGTGTAATGCTGGAAGTGGCCTATGACGGCACAAATTACTGCGGCTGGCAGGTACAGCCAAACGGGATCACCGTACAGGAGGTGCTGAACCGCCATCTGGCGGAGCTGTTAAAGGAGCCTGTGGAGACCATAGGCGCCAGCAGAACCGACGCAGGCGTCCATGCCCTGGGCAATGTGGCTGTGTTCGACACCAACGCCAGAATGCCGGGGGAGAAGATTTCCTACGCCCTGAACCAGCGGCTTCCTGAAGATATCCGGATCCAGCGGTCAAGGGAGGTCAGCAGGGATTTTCATCCCAGGTACCGGGTAAGTGAGAAGACATATGAATACCGGATACTGAACAGAAGATTTCCGGTGCCAACAGAGCGCTTTTACTCCCATTTTACTTATATCCCCATGGATATTGAGAAGATGAGACAGGCAGGGGCGTACCTGCTGGGCGAACATGATTTTAAAAGTTTCTGCGGTGCGGGAGCGCAGGTGAAGACAACCGTCAGGACCATCCACAGCTTTTCGGTGGAACGTGAGAATGACCTGATCACCATACGCATCACGGGCAGCGGATTTTTGTATAATATGGTGCGGATTCTGGCCGGCACGCTGATGGAGATCGGCGGTGGAGCCTATCCGCCGGAAAAGATGCAGGATATACTGGCTGCCAGAGACAGGAAGGCAGCCGGCCCCACCGCCCCGGCGCGGGGGCTGACCCTGATAAAAATTGACTATAAAAACGGCAAGGAAGAGGAATTGTGATATGAGAAGAAGTGGAATGCTGCTGCCAATAGCCAGTCTGCCGTCTCCATACGGCATTGGAGCATTTTCTAAGGAGGCATATGAGTTTATTGATCTTTTAAGAGATACGGGTCAGAAACTCTGGCAGATACTGCCGCTGGGACCTACCAGCTACGGGGATTCCCCCTATCAATCCTTTTCCACCTTTGCAGGCAATCCCTATTTCATCGATCTGAACGTCCTGATCGGGAAAGGATGGCTGACAAAGGAAGAGTGCGACGCCTGTGACTGGGGAGATCATCCCTCCTATATTGATTACGGAAAAATATATGAGAGCCGTTTTCCTCTTCTTCGGAAGGCCTTTGAAAGGAGCAAAATCCTGTCTGACGGGAATTTTCTTACCTTCTGTGTGGAGAACAACCACTGGCTGGATGACTATGCCCTGTATATGGCTGTGAAAAACAAATTCGGCGGCAAAAGCTGGATCGAGTGGGACGAGGAAGTGCGTCTGAGAGAGCCGGCTGCCCTGAAGAGATATCAGGACGAGCTGCGGGAGGACATTATCTTTTACCAGTATCTGCAGTTCGAGTTTTTTGAGCAGTGGAAGAATGTAAAGAACTATGCCCATGAAAAAGGGATTCAGATTGTTGGGGACATTCCCATATATGTGGCCTTTGACAGTGCGGATACCTGGGCGAATCCGGAGCTGTTCCAGTTGGATGAGAACAATCTGCCGGTGGCTGTGGCAGGCTGTCCGCCGGACGGGTTCTCCGCCACAGGCCAGCTCTGGGGCAATCCCCTGTACCGCTGGGATTACCACAAGAGAATGCACTACGGCTGGTGGATGCGCAGGATTGCCCACTGTTTCAAGCTTTTTGACATTGTGCGGATTGACCATTTCAGGGGATTTGATGAGTATTATTCCATTCCCTACGGAGATGAGACCGCACAGAACGGCCACTGGGAAAAGGGACCGGGCATGGACCTGTTCCATACCATGAAAGAGGAGCTTGGGGAGCGGAACATCATTGCTGAGGATCTGGGATTTCTCACGGAGACCGTTTACAAGCTTCTGCGGGACAGCGGGTATCCGGGCATGAAGGTGCTGCAGTTTGCCTTTGACACCAGTGAGAACAGCGACTATCTCACCTACAAGTATGACAGAAACTGTGTGGTCTACACAGGAACCCATGACAATGACACCACTGTGGGCTGGTATGAGCACATGACTGACTGGGACAGGGATGTGGCCCTTAGATATATGAACAGCTTCCATACACCGAAAGAGGAGCAGCACTGGGATCTGATCAGCCTTGCCATGCGCAGTGTGGCTGATACCTGCATCATACCCGTGCAGGATTATCTGGGGCTCGGCAGCGAGGCCAGGATCAATACGCCATCCACATTAGGGGACAACTGGAAGTGGAGAATGAGCAAAAATGCATTTTCGGATGAATTAAAAGGCAGGATCTGGCATATGACAAAATTATACGGCAGATTATAGTGTCCGTTCAGATGTCTGAACGGCTGCTGAATACAAGCCGGGAGAAAGGAAGGAATTATTATGGCATTTAAAGAGGTAAAAGCAGAGGAATTACAGTTCAATCCATTTACAAAGATAGGAAAAGAGTGGATGCTGATCACAGCAGGCACAGAGGAAAAATATAATACCATGACTGCAAGCTGGGGCGGCGTTGGTGTGATCTGGGGCAAAGATGTGGTGACAGCCTATATCCGTCCCCAGCGCTACACAAAGGAATTTGTGGACGCAAATGACACCTTTACCATCTCCTTCTTCCCTGAAGGGTACAAAAAAGCATTAAGCTTATGCGGCAGCGTGTCAGGCCGTGACAGAGACAAGATCAGTGAGGCCGGACTTACTGCCTGCTTTGTGGACGGCGCTCCCGCGTTTGAGGAGGCCAGCCTGGTGTTTGTCTGCAAAAAGATGTATCACGGAGACCTCTTCCCGGAAAACTTTGATGCTCCGGAGAATGATGAAAAATGGTACCCTGAGAAAGATTATCACACCATGTACATCGGTGAGATCCTGAAGGTACTGGTGAAGGAAGGCTGAGCTCATTGGAGAATCTTATATTCAGCCTGAATGCCACACTGCCCATTTTCCTCACCATGCTTCTGGGCCTTCTGTTCAGGTATCTGGGGCTGATGAATGCTGACTTTGTGGCAAAGCTCAACCGTTTTGTCTTCGTGGCAGCCATACCGGCCCTGGTGTTCCAGGATATATCCTCTGTGGATGTGCGGAAAAGCTGGGACGGCGGTTTTGTTCTGTTCTGCTTTCTCGCCACACTGGTGAGTATCACCGTGATCGCCCTCCTTGCCAGGCTGCTAGTGGAGGAGGAGATCCGCGGGGAGTTTGTGCAGGCTTCCTACCGAAGCAGTGCAGCGATCCTGGGGATTGCCTTTATACAGAATATCTACGGCAGTTCCGGTATGGCCCCCCTTATGATCGTGGGGACAGTTCCCCTCTACAACGCGGCAGCGGTGGTGATCCTCTCCCTTATGAAGCCCGGGAGAAAAAAGCTTGACCGGAAACTGCTGCTGAAAACAGCAAAGGGCATTGTCACCAATCCCATCATACTGGGAATCCTGGCAGGGATTCTCTGGTCTGTTCTTAGGATTCCGCAGCCGGAGATCATGCAGAAGACAGTGAAGAATGTGGCAGTTCTGGCAACCCCTCTCGGTCTTATGGCTATGGGTGCATCCTTTGAGGGAAAGAAAGCACTGGCAAAGCTGCGCCCCTCCGTGCTGGCAAGTCTGATCAAACTGGTGGTGCTGGCTGCTGTATTCCTTCCCCTGGCTGTCCGGCTGGGCTATACGAAGGAGCGGCTGATCGCCATACTGGTCATGCTGGGGTCAGCTACAACGGTGAGTTGTTTTGTCATGGCGAAAAATATGGGCCATGAGGGAGTGCTGACTTCCAGTACGGTAATGCTGACTACCTTTTTTTCCGCATTTACACTGACCGGCTGGCTGTTCTTATTAAAAACCCTGGGACTGGTATAAGAGAAAGGATCGTGGTTCTGTGTTTGGCAGGAAAAAGAAAAAAGAGGTCATTCCCTTTGACCGCACAGCCGTGAAGCCTGTGCTCAAATCCAGCATCTGCACCGGAGAGCAGGTGGCAGGATTCAAGGATCTGAAGACAGGAAAATTCCAGGAAGTGTGCCTGATCAAAAGCAGGGCAGACCTTCAGGAATTTATGGAGCAGTACGGAATCAGGGAAGAAGAAGTCTCAAAAGAGTGGTAAAATAAAGAAAGATATGCTATAATTAAAAATCAAGGAATATCCATAATCTTACATAAGGAGAAGCATCATGAGTCAGGAAAAAGTCGATAAGTATAAAAATTATAAAAATAACCGCGACAAGATCCAGAAAAAAGAAGCACGTGAACTTTTGCTTGAGAAGATCATTGTTTCTGCGGTTTGTCTGCTGATCGTTGGATGGATTGGCTATTCTGCCTACGGTCTTGCTACAAAAGACGACGCAGAGGGAGAGGCCACAACTACAGAAATGAACGTGACAGCCATGACAGATTATCTCCAGGAGCTTACTGCAGGAGAGACAGCCGAATAGGCATACAGGGAAGGCAGAATGGGAAATGCTAAGATGCATTTCCTTTTTTCTTGTTAAGCGGGAAGGCACGGACAGCGAAAGGCGCGCAGCGCGCGGAGGATACTTCACAGCAGTATGTTTTAAATGGAGGAATTGCGGTTGAGAGAAAAGAGGATCGGGAAGATCCGGTACTGGATTTTATTTTTTACAGTTGTGATCATGGCTGTGCTGGGCGTGTTTACGGCATTGCAGGCAGAACCGGAACCCCGGAATGTGCGGGAGAAAGGCAGCAGTGTTAATCAGTGGGATACCGGCTGGCACTATCAGGTGGATGACGGCACAGAGAAGACGTGTGAGGTCCCATCCCAAATAAAGATCCGGGGAGGGAAGATCATTCTTAGGCAGACCATCCCTGAATTTTCCGAGGAGGAAAAATATCTGGGATTTCTGAACCATTACCAGCAGGTTGAAATATACGTTGACGGTGTGTCAAGATACCGGTATATGGAACAGCAGACAGGGACATTTCACGGTATGCTGGGAAACAACTTTTGTATGACAAGGCTTGGCAGGGAAGATGCCGGAAAAGAGATAACCGTCATATTCAGCGGCTTTTATAGAGAAGGGCTGGTTCAGGTTCCCGTGATCTGTCTGGACAGCAGGGAAAGCATGCTTTTGGATATCCGAGTGCGGGAATGTCCCAGGATCATATTCTGTGTGGTGCTCCTGGTGCTGAGCGCGGGTATGTTTCTCCTCTGGCTTCTTTTGAGAGTCAGGGAGGCTGTGCATGTATCCAGCGTGTTTTATGCCTGGATCTTTATCCTGGTATCAGCAGTCTGGATCCTCACAGATTCCAAATTCATGGTATTCTTATCGCCATGGCCCAGACTGATCTGCCTGATATCCTTTTATGCGTTTTATATGATCCCCATCCCCATGCTTTCCTTTATCAGAGAAGTCTGCCAGAGGAGATCAGCCATGCTGGACTGGATGAAGACAATACTGGCCGGCAATGTACTGGTGCAGAGTCTTGTGTACCTGATGGGCGGACGTAAACTGATGCAGATGCTTCCGATCACCCATATCCTCTATGTGGCTGCCATGATCTGTTCTGTGATTTATATGGTAAAAGAGCTGAGAAGCAGTAAGGCCCAGTACGCCAGGATTTTCCTTGGCGGTGTCTTTTTCCTCATAGTCATGGCAGTGGTATCCCTGGTCTCCTTTTATACCGGGGTGGGCAGCAGGTATGCCATGTATTATCAGCTTGGACTTTTGGGCTTTGTGTGCGCACTGCTCAGGATGACGGTACGTCAGGTAAATGAAATCCTGGAGGATAGGACCGGGGACAGGATTCTTGAGGAGCTGGCCTATATGGATATTATGACAAAGCTTGGAAACCGCTCCGCATATGAGATGCGCCTGCAGGAACTGCAGGAGACGATGACCCGGGGACAGGAACTGTCAGCGGTCATGGTAGATTTAAACGGCCTAAAGAAAGTAAATGACACTTTTGGACACAGAGCCGGGGATGAGATGATCAAGGGATGTGCCCGGTGTCTGAGGGAGGCATTCTGTGGATTTGGCGAGATTTACAGAATCGGCGGCGATGAGTTCCTGATATTTTTAAAGCGTCTGCAGAGCATCCGGTCATGGGAGAAGAATCTGGAGGAAGCCCAGGAGAAGTATAATCAGGAACACGAGGTGAAGATTTCCATAGCGGCAGGGATTGCCACAGGCAGAAAAACGGGGGAATCAGATGAGTGGCTTCATGAACTGATCGGCCGGGCGGACAGGAATATGTATGAGAATAAGAAAAGCAGCAGGAAATAGAATAAAAAACGGCTGGGCAGAAGATTCTGCCCAGCCGCATTTTTCGTACAGTTTATCCGGAAATTATAATTTTTCTACGTTAGCTGCCTGCATTCCACGAGCGCCTTCAGTTAAATCATAAGATACAGCCTGTCCTTCTTCCAGGGATTTAAAACCATCTCCATTGATAGCGGAGAAGTGTACGAATACATCCTGTCCGTCTTCACCTGTGATGAATCCGTAGCCTTTTTCTGCATTAAACCATTTTACAGTTCCCTTGTTCATAGTGTTACCTCCATAAAATAAAAAATAAAAATTAGGATTGGATAAAGAAAACAGGAAGCACGCTTCGTGGAAAGTTCCCATTATTTATGAAAAATAAGCGGTCTTTAGAGAGGGTATTATAAATAAGAAATAATACAATCTCTAAAAACCGCTTAACATCACGATAACCGGAAGCTTATTAAATGCACTTTCAATTATTTATATCCAATATTCCTTTAACAAATTCAGTATATTCGCAAATCGAAAAAAAGTCAAGTAAAAATGTATAATTGACGAAAGAAATTGTGTATGTTACTATTAAAATCAAA
This sequence comes from Blautia sp. NSJ-175, assembly GCF_022867815.1. NCBI lineage: Bacteria > Bacillati > Bacillota > Clostridia > Lachnospirales > Lachnospiraceae > Blautia > Blautia sp. NSJ-175. The sequence goes on along the minus strand of NZ_JALIFQ010000005.1, from coordinate 18,977 downwards.
AGATGTAAAGTCCCGGAGGAAGAATTTATGAATATTTTAATCAGGAACGGACGTATCATCGATCCGGCAACAAAGACAGACGAAATAAGCGACCTCTATATAGAGGGCGGCAAAGTGAAAAAGACAGGCAAGGGCCTTAAGCCAAAGGATAAGACAGATAAAGTCATCGACGCTTCAGGCTGCTATGTAATGCCCGGGCTCATTGACCTGCATGTGCATCTGCGGGACCCGGGGCTGACTTATAAAGAAGATATTGTGTCAGGCTCCAAGGCAGCAGCCAGAGGCGGATTCACCACAATTCTTGCCATGCCCAATACCAAGCCGGTCATCGACAGCGCGGACCGTGTGAAATACGTTCAGAATAAAGCAAAAGAATTGTCTCCTATCCATGTAATGCAGATCGGTGCCATTACAAAAGGACAGTCCGGTGAGGAACTGGCGGATATTGAGGAGATGATCGAGCAGGGCGTACCTGCCATCAGCGAGGACGGCAAATCCGTCATGAATGCCAGATTATATAAAAATGCCATGGGAATCGCGGCAAAATACGATATTCCCGTATTTGCCCACTGTGAAGACCGGAATATTGTGGGCAAGGGCTGCGTCAATGAGGACGAGCATTCCAGAGAGATGGGACTGCCGGGAATCAGCAACGCAGTGGAGGACATCATTGCGGCAAGGGATATTATCCTGGCAAAAGAGACAGGAGCCAAGCTTCATCTGTGCCACTGCTCCACCAAGGAGAGTGTCCGCATGGTAGAACTGGCGAAAAAAGAGGGGATCAAGGTGACAGGCGAAGTATGCCCCCACCACTTCACACTGACTTCTGACGATGTGGACCCCAATGACGCCAACTATAAGATGAATCCGCCTCTGCGCACAAAAGAGGACAGGGACGCACTGATCCGCGGCCTGAAGGATGATATTATGGATGTCATCAGTACAGATCATGCGCCTCACAGCCGTGAGGAGAAGACCATGCCCATCACCAGAGCGCCCTTCGGCATTGTGGGGCTGGAGACATCCGTTGCCCTCACCATCACGGAGCTGGTGGACAAGGGGATTCTGACACCCATGCAGATGGCGGAAAAAATGAGCTATAACCCTGCTAAGATCATCGGTCTTGACAGAGGCTCCCTGGAAGAGGGAAAAGCCGCTGATGTGACCATCATCGACCCGGATGCAGAATATGTTATTGATTCCATGACTTTCCTTTCAAAAGGAAAGAACACGCCATTCAACGGCCGCAGGGTAAAAGGTCTGGTAAAAGCCACAATCTGCGACGGTAAGATCGCCTATATCCAGGACGGCATGATCAGACAATAAAATAATTTCACTCACGGAGGAAAAATCATGATTAATAAACTTACAGAGAAGATCAGGAAGACCCACGCACCTATCGTGGTGGGTCTGGACCCTATGCTCAATTATATTCCGAAACACATCCAGGATGCTGCATTCAAAGAGTGCGGCGAGACCCTGGAAGGGGCGGCAGAAGCTGTCTGGCAGTTCAATAAAGCAATTGTGGACGCCACCCATGACCTGATTCCGGCAGTAAAACCGCAGATCGCCATGTATGAGCAGTTTGGTATCCCGGGTCTTATGGCTTTTAAGAAGACAGTGGATTACTGTAAAGAAAAGGACCTGGTTGTCATCGGTGATATCAAGCGCGGTGATATCGGTTCCACATCTGCCGCTTACGCAGCCGGCCACATCGGCAGGGTTCAGGTGGGCAGCAAGGAGTACGCCGGATTTGATGAGGATTTTGTGACTGTGAATCCGTATCTGGGATCAGACGGTGTGAACCCGTTTATTGATGTGTGTAAAAAGGAGAAAAAAGGTCTTTTCATCCTTGTAAAGACCTCCAATCCGTCCAGCGGGGAGTTCCAGGACCAGTTAGTAAACGGAAGACCGCTCTATGAACTGGTGGGAGAAAAAGTTGCCGAGTGGGGTCAGGAATGCATGGGCGATTCATACAGTTATATCGGTGCCGTGGTAGGTGCCACTTATCCCGAGATGGGTAAGATCCTTCGCCGGATCATGCCGAAAGCCTACATCTTGGTTCCGGGATACGGTGCCCAGGGCGGACAGGGAAAAGACCTGGTGCATTTCTTTAATGAAGACGGCCTGGGAGCCATTGTAAATTCCTCCCGCGGTATTATTGCTGCCTACAAGCAGGAAAAATACGCTGAGATCGGCGAAGCGAATTTCGCGGATGCATCCCGCAGAGCAGTGGAAGATATGATCGCAGACATTGACGGCGCTCTTAAGGCTGTAAAATAAGGAGAGGACCATGGCAAAAGCAAAGATAACAAGTACAGTGATCCGGCAGGAGAAGCTGGCTGAGGGTGTGTACAGCATGTGGCTGGCAGCAGAAGAGATTGCGGCAGTCGCCAAACCGGGACAGTTTATCTCTGTCTACAGCAGGGACCAGAGCAGAATGCTGCCCCGCCCCATCAGCCTGTGTGAGATAGACAGAGAAGCGGGAAGCCTGCGGATCGTATACAGAACAGTTGGCAAAGGAACAGAGGAATTTTCAAAAGCCTGTGCAGGTGACACTCTGGATATACTGGGACCTCTGGGCAATGGGTTCCCGATGGAGGAGATCAGGGGAAAACGCGTGCTCATGATGGGCGGCGGCATCGGCGTGCCCCCTATGCTGCAGACTGCCAAAGAGGCGGATGCGGATGTGACCATCATATCCGGTTACCGAAGCGCAGACCTCTTCCTCGTAAAAGAGCTGGAGGCAGCGGGAAGGCTTTTTATCACAACAGAGGATGGAAGTGTTGGTACGAAAGGCAATGTTATGGATGCCATCCGTGAGAACCATATAGAGCCGGAAGTCATCCTTGCCTGCGGCCCGACCCCCATGCTGCGGGCTGTGAAGGCCTATGCAGAGGAAAAGAAAATAACATGCTATATCTCCCTGGAGGAGAAGATGGCATGCGGAATCGGTGCCTGTCTGGCCTGTGTCTGTCAGTCAAAGGAAGTGGACGGACACTCCCATGTGCATAACAAGAGAATCTGCAAGGACGGCCCGGTATTTTTGAGCACGGAGGTAGAGCTTTGATGAATACAAAAGTGAATCTGGCAGGTGTGGAACTGAAGAATCCTGTTATGACAGCCTCAGGAACCTTTGGCTCCGGGGCAGAATACAGCGAATTTGTGGATTTGAGCTGCCTTGGTGCTGTTGTCACAAAGGGTGTGGCAAGTGTACCCTGGCCGGGCAATCCCACACCGCGTATCGCGGAGACTTCCTGCGGCATGTTGAACGCCATCGGCCTGCAGAATCCCGGTATTGACGTGTTCTGCGAGAGAGACATCCCTTTCCTGAAAAAATATGATACAAAGATCATTGTCAATGTATGCGGAAAGAGTACAGAGGAATACTGTGAAGTAGTGGAGCGTCTGGCCGGGGAAGATGTGGATATGCTGGAGATCAATATCTCCTGCCCTAACGTGAAGGAAGGCGGCATTGCATTCGGACAGGATCCCAAAGCAGTGGAAGCCATCACCAGGGAAGTAAAGAAGCATGCAAAACAGCCGGTTATCATGAAACTCAGCCCAAATGTGACAGATATTACAGAGATGGCAAAGGCCGCAGAGGCAGGCGGCGCGGATGTGCTTTCCCTGATCAACACACTGACCGGCATGAAGATAGATATCAATAAGAGAACGTTTGCACTGGCAAACAAGACAGGCGGTATGTCAGGTCCCTGTTTAAAACCTGTGGCTGTCCGCATGGTCTACCAGACAGCACGTGCGGTAAAACTGCCCATCATAGGCATGGGCGGCATCTGCAGTGCTGAGGATGCTCTGGAATTTATCCTGGCCGGCGCCACAGCCGTGTCCATAGGAACAGCTAATTTCACCAACCCCTATGCAACAGTGGAGACAGTCCGGGGGATTGAAGATTATATGAAGAAAAATAAAATTCAGGATATTCAATCCCTGATTGGTGTGGTAGAATAAACGGGAAGAGAAAACTAGGAGGAAATTCGATGGAAGCGTACAAACAGGAATTTATTGAATTTATGGTGGACTGCCAGGTGCTGAAATTCGGAGACTTCGTCACAAAGAGCGGACGGAACACCCCGTTTTTCGTAAACACCGGATTTTATAGAACAGGAGCACAGCTTCGCAAGCTGGGAGAATATTATGCCAGAGCCATTGCGGACAAGTTCGGATTTGACTTTGACGTATTGTTCGGACCTGCCTACAAGGGAATACCGCTGACAGTAGCAGCAACCATGGCGATCAGTGAGTTTTACGGAAAAGATATCCGCTACTGCTCCAACAGGAAAGAAGTAAAGGACCATGGGGATAAGGGAATCCTTCTGGGAAGCCCTATTGAGGACGGCGATAAGGTGGTCATCATCGAGGACGTGACAACAGCAGGCACCTCTATCGCAGAGACACTACCCATTATCAGGGCGCAGGGCAATGTAAGCCCCATCGGCCTTGTGGTATCTGTGGACCGCATGGAGCGGGGACAGGGCGAGAAGAGCGCACTTAAAGAGATTGAAGAGAAGTACGGACTTGCCACAACAGCCATTGTAACCATGGAGGAGGTTGTGGAGCATCTGTACAACAAAGAGTACAAAGGAAAAGTTATCATTGATGATAAGATGAAAGCAGCCATTGATGCATATTATGAGAAATATGGCGCAAACGAGTAAACAATAATCATCTGACTTTGTCGGGACGGAAGGAAGTGTGCTGGATGAACGAAAAGATCTATAAGACTATGTCACGTGCCGGAGTTACCTCTCTGGTACTGGGAATTGTCGCTGCAGTTACAGGAATTGTCAGCGGTGTTATGCTTATTATCAACGGAACAAAACTTTTAAGAAAAAGAAGTGAGATCACATTCTAGCCGGACAGAACAACACAAGAATAGGGAAGAGGGCGTTTTAGGCGGCCCTCTTCTTCATACATAGGAGAGACTATGCAATAGGAGTTTAGAACATTGAAAAATAAAACAAAAAGGAAAATCAAAGCGGCAGGAACCGTGTTGTTCCTGATTTATATACTTGCGCTTATTTATTTCCTGTTTTTCGCGGAGCGGTTCAGCGGGGTGGAGTTTGCCCAGAGGGAATACCACTACAACCTGACGCCTTTACAGGAAATCAGAAGATTCTGGATTTACAAAGAGCAGCTTGGAGTCTTAGCAGTGGTATCCAATCTGTTTGGAAATGTAATAGGTTTTGTTCCTTTTGGCCTGATTCTTCCCATCATTTGCAGAAATGCAAGGGGATTCTTTTTTATCACTTTTTCCGGTTTTGCATTGAGCCTTTGCGTGGAAACCATACAGCTTATCACGAAGCTGGGATGTTTTGATGTGGACGATATGATTTTGAATACAACTGGCGCGGCACTTGGATATATTCTTTTTGCCGTGAGCCATTATATATATAGAAAAAACAGGAGGAAACAGCATGGCAAAGAAACGCTATAAATATTCATTTACAAAAAAAAGACATACCAGAGGCGGAGTGGAATCCTCTATTCTGGCGCTGATGTCCGGCCTGCTGTTTTTTGGAGCAGCAATCTGTTCCCTGGTCATGAGTGGACAGGGCGGCATGTATCTGGGAGCTATGGGAATCCTGGCTCTTGGCTTGTCCGTATACGGGTTTATTCTGGGGCTGAAAAGCTTTTCGGAACAGAACCGTGCATTTCTTTACAGCAAGATCGGTTCCGTGGCCAACGGCGTGCTGATGGTCATCTGGATTGCGCTTTTTTTGGTAGGAATCTCATAAGGAGGAAATATGGACGATAGATTAAAAAAACAAATGGAATTTATGCTGGAGGTTGACAAGAGTAAATTTGTCCGCCGCCAGACTTACCTGTCAGACGGAATCCGCAGGGAGAATGACGCAGAGCACTCCTGGCATCTGGCGCTGATGGCAGCACTTCTGTCAGAGCACGCCAATGAGAAGATTGATATTGCCAGGACCATGCTCATGGTTCTCATACACGATATTGTAGAGATTGACGCAGGGGATACCTATGCCTATGACGATGCCGGCCATCTGGATAAGCGGGAGCGTGAGGTGAAGGCGGCAAAACGCATTTTCGGGCTGCTGCCGGAAGACCAGGCGGAGAAGATGATGGATCTGTGGGAGGAGTTCGAGGCTTCCGAGACACCGGAGGCAAAATTCGCCCACTCCCTTGACTGTGTGCAGCCTCTGATGCTCAATGACGCCACAGACGGCAAGTCCTGGAGAGAGCATGAGATCAAGAGATCACAGGTCATGAAAAGGAATGCGGGAACCGCACAGGGCTCTGCGCTGCTGATGGAGTATGTGAACGGCATTCTTGACAAAAATGTGGAAAAAGGAAATCTGAGAGATGAGTAGGGATACATTTTTGGAGGAACGTTTTGAACTGGTGAAGGGAAGAATCCGGGAAATGCAGCAGGAGATGGATGTGCCGGAGAGATTTTGCGGCTTTTTTCATGAGATGACATCCTACCTGAATTATGTGCTCACCCTTCATGAGAAGATCAGGGAAGGATGGCTGGAACATGCTGCCCTTTCAGAACTTCAGAAGAACAATGAGGAGCTTTACGGCAGGATACTGCCCGGAGCTTATGAGACATCTTACGCAAATCCGGCTTATGCGGTGCGCATGCTCCAGGAGGAGTACGGAAGGCTTCTTTCCTTTCTGGCAGCAGAGGTGCGGGGGATCGTTGTCTATGCCTATGAGGACCGCCTCTTTGATATGACGGTGCTCATGGAACTTTATGTGCAGATCTACAATTTGCTGGAGGAGCCGACAGTGCCTGCGCAGGAGATAAGAGATACCCTGTACTGGTATGTGAGTGATTACAGTGAGGAGATGGTTGGGAGAAGAATCCGGGAAGCGGTGGACCCTTCTCTTGATTTTGCTGTGCGCATTGTCTGTGACAGTGACCTTACAGATTCCAGATATTTGTATAAGTACGGGGAATATGTGACAGAGAATGAAATCGCCATGGCAGAATATCTGAACCGTTTTTCTGAGGAGGAGACAGAGGCCATGGCCCGTACCTTTACAGAAGGCTACAGGATCGGGTTTGTCAACGGGAGAAAAGACATTTCCAAAAAGAACAGTGTGAATATCCGTTATCAGCTTGGCTTTGAGCGCATGGTAAGAGCGGCTGTCCGCCAGTTTGAGGACATGGGATTAAAGCCTGTGATCTACCGGAGCGCCGTCCATGCGGTGAATAAAAAGCAGCACCACAGGATTGGCTATTACGGGGCAATTCCAAATAAACAGTATGATTATGACCACAAGGATGACGCGGCGCTGTTTTTGAACCAGGAGTTTGTACAGCGTAAGCTCCGTGTTATGCAGGTGGCTTATGAGCAGGTAAAAGACCTTGCCAATACCCACGGAGGCCCGGCAGTTATAGAGACCTTCGGGGAAACACCTTTTACTCCCGTGAGTAAAAAGGAGGCCTTTTCCCTGTCATCCCACCAGCAGAAACTGCAGGTGGCCTATGACAATGAGGCGGGACAGATCGTGAACCGCTATATCAAGGGGGAAGAGCGCAGCTTTACCATCATTGCCTATCCGGTCTGTGAGATAGGTGAGAAATTCGGGGATATTTTCCGGGAAACCGTGCGCCTGAACACCCTTGACTATCGTCTGTATCAGGGAATCCAGCAGAAGCTTATTGATGCCCTGGATGAAGGGTGCGAGGTCAGAATCAAGGGCAGGGGCGGCAACCGGACGGATATGACGGTGCGCCTCCATGACCTTACAGATCCGGAAAAACAGACGAATTTTGAAAACTGTTTGGCAGATGTGAACATCCCTGTGGGGGAAGTCTTCACAAGCCCGGTTCTTCATGGAACGAACGGTGTGCTGCACGTGTCAGGCGTGTATCTGGACGGCTTGTATTACAGGGATCTGGAGATAACTTTCCGGGATGGGAAAGTTTCAGATTATATCTGCGCCAATTTTGAGACAGAGGAGGAGAACAGGGATTATATTAAGGAAAATATCCTGTTCCACCACGATATGCTGCCCTTGGGGGAATTTGCCATCGGCACTAACACCACGGCCTATGTGATGGCAAAGAAATACCGGATTGAGGACATTCTGCCTATTCTCATTGCAGAGAAGATGGGACCGCACTTTGCAGTGGGTGATACCTGCTACAGCTGGTCTGAGGATACCGCAGTGTATAATCCCGACGGGAAAGAGATCATTGCAAGGGACAATGAAGTGTCTGTTTTAAGAAGGATCGATGCGGGCAAGGCCTACTTCGGATGCCATACGGATATTACCATTCCTTATGAGGAGCTGGGAGAGATCACGGCGGTGAGAAGGGACGGCAGCCGGATACCGATCATAAAAGACAGCCGTTTTGTACTGCCGGGGACTGAGGAACTGAACCGGGTGCTGGATGAGTGATGTTTCTTTTTCATACGCCGGGCCGCAGATGTCGGACCCGGCCCTCCTTTTGTAAAAAAACATGTATTTCTGTACGATTATGTCAAAAATCACGACGATTATGTACATTTTGCTTTCTGCTTTTGTTTGTGCAGTATAATGAGGAAGAAGATGTTGTGAGACAAATATTTACATGGGAAAAAGGGGAGTAATATTTATGAAGAAACGTATAGCGGCAATTGTGCTTGCAGGGCTGCTCGCAGTATCCGTACTTGGGGCAGGATGTGGAAAAAACGAAGCGGAGGATAAAGATACACAAAAAAAGACAGAGGCTGGGGTGGATGGGACAGAGAAAACGAAGGACAGAAAAGAGCAGACGGTGGTAAAGCCAGTGAAAAAGCCGGATACTTCCGGGGACGGGGAGCAAGAAGATGCATCGCCGAAGAAGGAAGAGGGGACAGATGCCCAATCCAGCGCGGGAATATCCGGGCAGCAGGAATACAATACCGGGGAGGAAGCGTCTGGACAGGTAGAAAATGTTGACAGTGAGGATAACACTGCCGGCACTGATGATACGGATGATAGTACAGAAGAACCCGGAGGCCCGCAGACTGTGACCGGTATCATTCAGGATATCAGTGGTTCCACCCTGGGAATTATGGAAGCGGACGGCGGTGTCTACGGATTTGACACAGGCATACTCTCCGGTTTTGATGATTCTTACCAGATTGGGGATACGGTTACCGTTACATACGAGGGAGATACCATGAACCCCGACAGCGCAGAGATTTCACACTGACAGGACAGAGAAAGACTTGTACTTTTGGCTGCAGCCTGTACATTTTTGGGAAGCCGGAGAAAAACGGCTTCCTTTTTATGTGAAAATCCGCCTTTTTCCCCTATAAGCTGCCATCAAAAATGAGATATGAGGTTGACAATATTTAGAACTCTATGTAAAATTGTTCTGTAAAGATGAAAGTAAGCGTTGTGGTCCGCAAATCTTCGGGGCACAGCTTGTTATCACGGGACTGCTTCTGGCATTCCCGTAATCCAGCAACAACAAAATTCAAAAATAAAGGAGATAAAGTCATGGCAAAAGTTGGAATTGTTATGGGAAGTGACTCCGATATGCCTGTTATGAAAAAAGCAGCAGACATGTTGGAAAAATTTGGAATCGAGTATGAGATGAAGATCATTTCAGCTCACAGAGAACCGGATGTGTTCTTTGAGTACGCAAAGACAGCGGAGGAGAAAGATTTCAAAGTCATCATTGCAGGTGCAGGAATGGCAGCTCACCTTCCAGGCATGTGTGCAGCGATTTTCCCCATGCCGGTTATCGGTATCCCCATGCACACCACATCTTTAGGAGGAAGAGACTCCCTGTATTCCATCGTACAGATGCCGTCCGGAATTCCGGTTGCAACAGTTGCAATCAACGGAGGAGCCAATGCCGGTATTCTGGCAGCCAAGATTTTAGCAACTTCCGACCCGGAACTGCTGCAGAAGTTAAAAGACTATAAAGAAGAGCTGAAAGACCAGGTCGTTGCAAAAGATGCAAGACTGCAGGAAGTTGGATATAAAGAATATTAGTAACTGTTTAGTCAGGTCTGCGCATTTACTGCGCTGACCGTGCAAAAGAGTAGTGGCGGCAGGTATTCGCCCCATCGCGAAGCGATTTTTAATGGGCGAATACCCGTAACGATTCAGCTGGCTGAATAGTTACGAATATTAATACAGAACCTTTGGAGGATGAAAATGGATTACAAGAATGCCGGTGTAGATATTGAAGCAGGCTACAAATCAGTAGAGTTGATGAAGGAACACATTAAAAAGACCATGAGACCGGAAGTGCTCACCAATATCGGTGGATTTTCCGGTGCCTTTTCCATGGATGCATTTAAGAACATGGAGAAACCGACTCTGGTATCAGGAACAGACGGTGTGGGTACCAAGCTGAAACTGGCTTTCATAATGGATAAGCATGACACAGTGGGAATTGACTGTGTGGCTATGTGCGTAAATGATATCGCGTGCGCAGGCGGAGAACCGCTGTTTTTCCTGGATTATATTGCCTGCGGCAAGAACTACCCGGAAAAGATCGCTGAGATCGTCAAAGGTGTGGCGGCAGGCTGTGAGCAGTCAAATGCAGCCCTCATCGGCGGTGAGACAGCAGAGATGCCCGGATTCTATCCGGAAGATGAATATGACCTGGCAGGATTTGCTGTGGGCGTTGTAGATGAAAAAGACCTGATCACAGGCAAGGAGTTAAAAGACGGCGATGTACTTGTGGGCATGGCGTCCTCCGGTGTGCACAGCAATGGATTTTCCCTTGTGAGAAAAGTGTTCGACATGACAAAAGAGTCTCTGGACACTTACTATGACGAGCTGGGCAAAACCCTGGGTGAGGCACTGATCGCACCGACTAAGATCTATGTTAAGGCATTGAGAAGCGTAAAGGAAGCCGGCGTCCGCATCAAGGGCTGCAGCCATATCACAGGCGGCGGATTCTATGAGAACGTGCCCAGAATGCTGAAAGACGGCGTATGCGCAGTGATCGAAAAGGACAGCTACCCAATCCCTCCGATCTTCATTTTGATGGCGAAAAAAGGTGAGATTGACGAGAAAATGATGTACAACACCTACAACATGGGTATCGGTATGGTGATGGCTGTGGACGCGGCAGATGTGGAGAAGACCATGGAAGCTGTAAAGGCAGCAGGCGAGACGCCCTATGTCATCGGACGCATCGAGGCAGGAGACAAAGACGTTAAATTAGTGTAGTATGATAAGTTCCCGCAGATTCCTGCATAGACAGGCAGTCTGCGGGCTTTCAACTCATGGAGAAAGGCTGGTAAGACAATGCTGAGACTGGCAGTTCTGGTATCCGGCGGCGGTACAAACCTGCAGGCCATAATAGATGCCATTGACAAGAAAACAATTACGAATGCGGAGATTTCCGTGGTTATCAGCAACAATCCCGGCGCCTATGCGCTGGAGCGCGCCAAAACACATGGAATTGACGCGCTGTGCGTATCCCCGAAAAACTATGAGAACAGAGCAGCCTTCAATCAGGCGCTTCTTGAGACCCTGCAGTCCTACAAGCCGGATCTGGTCGTTCTTGCAGGCTGCCTTGTGGTGATCCCCGAGATCATGGTAAAAGCTTTTCCGAATAAGATCATCAACATCCATCCTGCACTGATTCCTGCTTTTTGCGGAACCGGCTATTACGGGCTCAAAGTCCATGAAGCTGTCTTAAAAAGAGGTGCGAAAGTGACGGGTGCCACGGTACATTTTGTGGACGAGGGTACAGACACAGGCCCGATCATTCTGCAGAAAGCAGTGGAAGTAAAAGAAGGGGATACCCCGGAAATCCTGCAGAGAAGAGTCATGGAGGAGGCAGAGTGGGTCATTATGCCAAAAGCCATTGATCTGATCGCAAACGGCAGGATAATTGTGGAAGACGGTATTGTGAAAACAAAAGAGTGAACGGAAGGAAGAGGCGCAATATGAAAGTATTAATTATCGGAAGCGGCGGAAGAGAGCATGCCATTGCATGGAAAGTGGCACAGAGCCCCAAAGTGGACAAGATTTACTGTGCACCGGGCAATGCGGGAATTGCGGAGTATGCCCAGTGTGTAGATATAAAAGCCATGGAATTTGAAAAGCTGGCTGCATTTGCTAAGGAAAACGCTATTGACCTTACAGTTGTGGGAATGGATGACCCGCTGGTAGGCGGTGTTGTAGATGTATTTGAGAGAGAGGGTCTGCGTGTATTCGGCCCGAGAAAAAATGCCGCCATTCTGGAAGGCTCCAAGGCATTTTCAAAAGACCTGATGAAAAAATACAATATCCCTACAGCGGGCTATGAGAATTTTGAGGATGCAGAGGAGGCCTTAAAGTATCTGCGTGAAAAGGCTGAGTTCCCCATTGTTCTGAAGGCGGACGGCCTTGCGCTTGGAAAAGGCGTGCTGATCTGCAACACCCTGGAGGAGGCAGAGGAAGGCGTCAAAACCATTATGCTGGATAAAAAATTCGGCTCCGCAGGCAACACACTGGTTGTGGAGGAGTTCATGACAGGCCGTGAAGTGTCTGTGCTCTCCTTTGTGGATGGCAAGACGATCAAGACCATGACTTCCGCTCAGGACCACAAGCGCGCAAAAGACGGAGACCAGGGCCTGAATACAGGCGGCATGGGAACCTTCTCCCCAAGTCCTTTCTATACAAAGGAAGTGGATGATTTCTGTGAAAAATACATCTATCAGGCCACTGTGGACGCAATGGCTTCTGAGGGAAGAGAGTTCAAGGGAATTATTTTCTTCGGACTCATGCTCACAGAGAAGGGGCCAAAAGTTCTGGAATACAATGCGCGTTTTGGAGATCCGGAAGCACAGGTTGTCATTCCGAGACTGAAAAATGACATTGTGGAAGTGTTCGAGGCATGTGTGGACGGCAGGCTGGATGAGATCGACCTGCAGTTTGAGGATAATGCAGCAGTCTGCGTGGTTCTGGCTTCTGACGGATATCCGGTATCTTATGAGAAGGGATATCCCATCAAGGGGCTGGATACCTTCAAAGACAAGGACGGTTACTATGTGTTCCACGCCGGAACTGCCTTCAAAGACGGTGAGATCGTTACAAACGGAGGCCGTGTGCTGGGAGTGACCGCAAAGGGAGCAAATCTGAAGGAAGCCCGTGCCAATGCGTACAAGGCAGTACAGTGGATCGATTTTGACAACAAATACATGCGCAGTGACATCGGCAAAGCAATCGACGAGGCATAAAAGGAAAGCAATTGATACAAAGGAAAAGGAAACGCCGCATACGCCGGGCGTTTCCTTTTTTTGCCCATCCACTTGAACAACGCCCTTATTTGTGCTATCCTATATATAACAAATTCCAAAAGAGAAAGCAGGTGGAAGGATGTTGATAGAGATCGATTTCAACAGTGAGGAAGCAATCTACGTTCAGCTGTGTAATCAGATTATTTTGGGAATTGCCACCTCCAAGCTTCAGGAGGGTGAAAATCTTCCTTCTGTCAGACAACTGGCTGACACCATAGGCATTAACATGCATACGGTAAATAAAGCCTACTCGGTTTTAAAGCAGGAGGGGTTTGTCACGATTGACAGGAGAAGAGGCGCTGTCATTTCCATAGATGCGGATAAGATACGTGCCCTGGAGGAGATGAAGGAAGAACTGAGGGTTCTTTTGGCAAAAGGAAGCTGCCGGAATATTTCCAGGGCAGAGGTCCATGAGCTGATAGATGAAATCTATGAAGAATATGAGTAAAATAAGGAGACTTGCATGAAAGAACGTTATTCAAAGCAGGCAGTAAATGCGCTGAAAGCCGCTGAGAAAACTGCCGAGGGACGCAGCCACAACTATGTGGGCACCGAGCACCTGCTTGCAGGACTGCTGAAGGAGGCGGCGGGAACAGCCGGACTTGTCCTTGCGGAAGCCGGCGTGGAGGAGATGAAGCTGCTGGCGCTGATCGATAAACTGATTGCCCCCCAGGGGGATGTGGCACTTGAAAATCCACAGGGATATACACCGAGGGCACAGAAGGTGCTTGATAACGCCAGAGAGGAAGCCGGCAATTTCGGCGGCGGCGTCATAGGCACGGAGCATATTCTGATCGCCATGCTGAAGGAATATGACTGTGTGGGGACCAGACTTCTCCACACACTGGGAATCAATATACAGCAGCTCTATCTGGATGTGCTGAAGGCCATGGGCAAGGATAAAATGATTCCAAAGGAGGACCTGCAGAGCGGCAATCTGATGAAGGCATCCACCGGAAGCCAGACACCCACCCTGGACCAGTACAGCCGCGATCTTACCAAAATGGCTGCAGACGGGAAACTGGACCCTGTCATCGGCAGGGAAAAGGAAATTTCAAGGATCATCCAGATCCTGAGCCGGAGAAGCAAGAACAACCCCTGCCTGATCGGCGAGCCCGGCGTGGGCAAGACTGCCATCACAGAGGGACTTGCACAGCGGATTGTGTGGGGACTTGTGCCTGAGAACATGCTGGATAAGCGTGTGGTAGTGCTGGATTTGTCCGGTATGGTGGCAGGCAGCAAATACAGAGGAGAATTTGAAGAGAGAATCAAAAAAGTAGTACAGGAAGTCATGAACAATAAGGGAATCCTTTTGTTCATCGACGAGCTGCACACTATTATCGGCGCAGGCGGCGCGGAGGGGGCACTGGATGCGTCCAATATTTTGAAACCATCCCTTTCCAGAGGAGAGATTCAGCTCATCGGCGCCACGACCATAGATGAATACAGAAAATATATTGAAAAGGACGCTGCACTGGAGCGGAGATTCCAGCCGGTCATGGTGGAGGAGCCATCCAAGGAGGAGGCCGTGGAAATCTTAAAAGGCCTTGCGCCTTATTATGAAAAGCATCATGGGGCAGTTATTGAGGAGTCAGCCATAGAGGCAGCCGTGACCATGAGCATTCGGTATATCAATGACAGGTTCCTTCCGGATAAGGCCATAGACCTGCTTGACGAGGCGGCATCCAAGGTCCAGCTTGCCGGTTATAAGACGCCGGAGGGCATTGTGCAGACAGAGAACCATCTCCGCCACATCTACGCAGCCAAGGAGGAGGCCGTGAAAGCCCAGGATTTTGATCTGGCGAAGGAACTCCAGGCGGAGCAGGAAAAAGCCGAGGAAGAGCTGCATAAGGCCCGTGAGCGGTATGAAAAGCAGTGCAGGAATAAGAAGCTGGTGGTAAAGGAAGAGGACATCGCCGAGGTGGTGTCGGACTGGACCAAGATACCGGTCAAAAAGCTGGCGGAAGGTGAGTCAAAACGTCTTGCCCGTCTGGAGCATATCCTTCACAGGCGTGTCATCGGCCAGGATGAAGCAGTATCCGCAGTGGCAAAAGCGGTGAAGAGAGGACGCGTGGGACTCAAAGACCCCAAGCGCCCCATTGGTTCTTTTCTGCTGCTGGGCCCCACCGGCGTAGGAAAGACAGAGCTTTCAAAAGCGCTGGCAGAGGCGGTATTCGGAAGCGAGCAGTCCATGATCCGTGTGGATATGTCCGAGTATATGGAGAAGCACAGCGTCTCCAAGCTGATCGGTTCACCGCCGGGATATGTGGGCTATGAGGAGGGCGGCCAGTTCAGTGAGAAGGTCCGCAGGAATCCTTACAGCGTCATCCTTTTCGATGAAATCGAGAAGGCACATCCGGATGTGTTCAATATTCTGCTCCAGGTGCTGGACGACGGCCATATTACAGATGCCCAGGGAAGGAAAGTGGATTTCAAGGAGACCATCATCATCATGACCTCCAACGCAGGTGCCCAGGCCATCGTAGCGCCGAAAAAGCTGGGATTCGGAGCCGTGGAAGATGAAAAGCAGGATTACAGAAGGATGAAGGAAGGGGTAATGGAAGAGGTAAAACGCATGTTCAAGCCTGAATTCCTGAACCGTATCGATGAGATCATCGTCTTCCACACCCTCAACAAAGAAGAGATCAAGAAGATCGTGGGAATCCTCATGAAGGATCTGATCAAACGCTGCAGGGACCAGATGAACATCACCTTAAAGGTGCGGGACAGCGTAAAAGAGCTCATCGCGAAAGAAGGTTTTGATCCAAAGTACGGCGCAAGACCGCTGAAACGGGCTATCCAGAACAAGATTGAGGATGTCATGGCAGAGGAGATCCTGGAAGGGAAGATTAAAGAGGGCGATGAGGTGACTCTGGGCATTTCTAAACAGGGAATAAAATTTGTGGTAAATCCGTCGAATGACTAGAAAAAGATTACGAATTATGGTAACATGCATATAAGGTTTCCATTGAGAAATATAACCAAAGACACCGGAAGGCACGAGGGTATCAAGGCCCCGGTGAAAGACATAAGTGGGAGGACATTGAGATGTCAGTAGTAAAAGAGTTAATACGAACAGAGGAAAACGGTAAAATCAGCTTTGGAAATTATGAATTGGCAGCAAAATCCAAACTTTCCGACTTTGAGCATGACGGAGATATGTATAAAGTAAAGACATATAATGAAATTACAAAGCTGGAGCGCAACGGCATGTTCGTGTATGAATCTGTTCCGGGAACTGCAGTTCTGGATCTTGATGTAGTGGAGGATGGCATGAGCTTTCTGGTAGAGGGCCCCAAAGATGCGCAGATCACCGTGGAACTGGAAGAAGATACAGAGTATGCAATTACCATAGATGGAGTAAATGCAGGTCAGATGAAGACAAATCTGGGCGGCAAGCTGTCCTTCAGCGTTGAGCTTGAGCAGTCCGAGCAGGTATCTGTAAGTATCAGGAAACTGTAAAAAGGATTTTGTCCGAACGGGCAGCAGTTTAAAAATCAGCGGGTCGGAGTGTGGTGCTCCGGCCCTTTTTCAATTTTACGCGAAAATTTGACGGAAGGAAAACAGAAAGGATTAAGATATGGCAAAGGCTAAGAAAACCGTTTTTTTCTGCCAGAACTGCGGATATGAATCTGCGAAATGGATGGGGCAGTGCCCGGGATGCCGGGAGTGGAATTCCTTTGTGGAGGAGACTGTTTCACAGGGGGCGAAAAAAAGCTCCGGGCAGGCAACAGCAGGCAGTCCGGGAGGACGGGCAGGCAAGCCGGTGAAGCTCTCCGAGATTGACATCCGTGAGGACAACCGGGTAAAGACCGGAATGGATGAATTAGACCGGGTTCTGGGCGGCGGCGTGGTCCAGGGCTCCATGGTTCTGGTGGGCGGAGATCCGGGTATCGGAAAATCAACCCTTCTTCTGCAGGTGTGCAAGCTTCTTTCAGATCTGGGGCATAAGATTCTCTACATATCAGGTGAGGAATCCCTGCAGCAGATTAAAATGCGGGCACGGCGTATCGGGGAATTTAATGAGAACCTGCGCCTTCTCTGTGAGACGAACCTGGAGACCATCAGTACGACCATAGAAAATGAGAAGCCTGAGGCAGTAATCATTGACTCTATCCAAACCATGTATAATGAGGAGGTATCATCCGCGCCGGGCAGTGTCTCACAGGTCCGGGAATCCACAGGCATACTTATGAAGATCGCAAAGGGCAGCGGTATCTCCGTATTTATTGTAGGTCATGTGACGAAGGACGGAAGTGTTGCCGGTCCCCGAGTTCTGGAACACATGGTGGATACCGTGCTCTATTTTGAAGGGGACAGGCATGCCTCTTACCGGATTTTGAGAAGTGTAAAGAACCGTTTCGGCTCCACCAATGAAATCGGTGTGTTTGAGATGCAGGAGCGCGGCCTGGTGGAGGTGAAAAACCCCTCCCAGGTTATGCTGAACGGGCGCCCCACAGATGCCTCCGGGACAGTAGTAGTGTGCTCTTTGGAGGGAACACGTCCAATCCTGATAGAAATCCAGGCGCTGGTGACAAAGACAAACTTTGGCCTTCCCAGAAGGACTTCCGTAGGCATAGACTATAACCGTGTCAACCTGCTGATGGCAGTCCTGGAGAAGCGCGCAGGTCTGGCGCTTGGAAACTGCGATGCATACGTCAATCTGGCAGGCGGCATGAAACTGGGGGAACCGGCCATTGATCTGGGAATCGTGGTAGCCATCATATCCAGCTATAAGAACAGGACTGTGGATCCGGATACCCTGATCTTCGGTGAGGTGGGCCTGTCCGGTGAAGTGCGGGGAGTCAGTCAGGCACAACAGAGGGTGAAGGAAGCGGAAAAAATGGGATTTACCACCTGCATTATGCCAAAGGCAAATCTGGAAGGGCTGCAGGGAGAGTTTCAGATTCGTCTGATCGGAGTGGGGAATCTGAAAGATGTGATGGGATATATATAAGATATGAGCTGTGCATCCTTGTATCCATCTCTGGGAAGAGATGGGTACAAGCGTCGGTCTCTGTATAGGAGAATGAAAGGGTGAAAATGTGGAGCCTGCCAGTACAAGAAAGAGATATAGAAAACGCGGCTTTGAAAAGGCGATGCTGACAGCAGTATGGATTCGGTGCAGAGAAAATGTTGTTAATTGTACATATGTGGAGCTATATGGTGACTGGCGGGAGAAGTTTATGCTTCGGCATGGTTCAGAACATATGAAAAAATGGGGATTTGGGTTAAGGCTGAGGAGGATAATATATAAAATTATCAAAAAATGAAATTTATTGTTGACACCAGTATCTTCCTGTGCTATTATAATCTAGCTGTCGCCAATAAGTGACAGAAAACATCATAATATTTCAAAGGATTTGACACAATTCTGAAAATTATGAAAAAAGTTGTTGACAAACAGCAGAACCTGTGATAAGATAAACAAGTTGCTGCAAGAGCGATATGGAAACAACTGGTAACTGAGTTTTAAAATATTGGAAATGAAACTTCCGAATATTTTGAAAAAAGTTAAAAAAGTTGTTGACAAGTCAGAAAAGATGTGATAATCTAATATGGATGTCGCAAAAACGACAACATCCGACAGAAGAAAAAAACTTCTAAAAAAATAAAAAAGTTCTTGACAAGCTCAAAACGATATGATAAAATATCAAAGCTGTCAAAAACTGACAGGAACCTTGATAACTGAACAGTGAAACACATGAATCGAAAATTCTTTTACATTCAATTTTAAGAACGGTTCTAACGAAC